>DAHVAR010000151.1 GCA_027314515.1 Actinomycetota bacterium | reverse complement strand
TGCAGCCGACGACGCCACCGTCGCATACTGCACGGAGCTTCAGGGAACCTGAGCGCCTGGCCGCGGAGCCGGGAGCGCTGCTTCGGCGGCAGAAGAAGGCCGCAGACCAACGCCCGCTATTCGGCATGTGCGTGAGTTGACGCCTCTGGCAGAGCGCTCAGGTCATGCGTTCAGGTACTGGTCACTCTAGCTGTTCGCCGTCGACGATGCTGCGGATACCGCGATCGCGACCACCCCGACCGCCCGACCAGTAGGAGCCCCGACTTTGATCTACCGACGGTGCGCACCGCAAGGCCCTGCCACCGGGTCGCAGCCGCCCGACGTGCGGGACGGCGGCCTGTTCAAGCACGCCGTTGGCGGGGCCGGTGACGGCCTTGACGGGCGCGGCAGCGGCCTTGCCCCGAGAGCCGGCCGGTACCCCCAGGCGGGCGGATGCGGCGGAGCAGCTTCGCTGTGGAGGAGCCGAATCTGGTTACTATCACCTGGGAGGGAGAGACATGCCGGTGCCGGTACAAGGCGAGCAGCCGGGCGGCCCCACGCTGGCCGGGCTGCGAGCTATGCGCGGGAAAATACTGGATGCCGCATCCCGGCGCGGTCTGGACGATGTCCGGGTCTTCGGCTCGGTGGCGCGCGGCGAAGCCGTCGAGACAAGCGATGTTGACTTGCTGGTCGCGCCCGGGCCACGGACCACGCTCTTCGACCTGAGCGGCTTCGCCCTGGACGTCGAGGAGATCGTCGGCCGGCACGTCGACGTGGCCACCCCGCGCGGTTTGAAGGCCCGGATCAGGGACCGGGTGCTGGCCGAGGCCGTAGCGCTATGAGATCCGACTCCGAACGGCTCGCCGACATCCTGGACGCAGTACAGCGCATCCGCCGGCATGTCAAAGCCGGCGACCGGCAGCGCTTCCAGCACGATGAGGTATTGCAGAACGCGGTCCTGCGCTGGTTCGAGATCATCGGCGAGGCCTCACGCGGGCTCACTGACCAATTCCGCCACGAGCACCAGCAGGTCCCGTGGCGAGAGATCAGCGAGATGCGCAACCGCGTCACGCACGGCTACTTCGACATCGACCTCGACGTCGTCTGGAACACGATCATGAACGACCTGCCAGCGTCGGAAGACACCGTCGCTCGCCAGGGCCGCAGGATCAGCGCTGGCTGGCGGCTCACCGCCGGCACGCACAGCTCAGCGAACCCCAGGCCGTCTGTCACGCTGGGAATGGTGCCGGACCGTCGGCTCCGCGCTCAACGGGTTTTTGCCTGGATGATCGGCCAACGGCGCTCAAGGCCCTACGGCGAGGGAAGTGACCGAGCATCCTCGACTGCCTGGCGGGTGCCAGGCAAACTTTCCAACGCTAAGCTGGCCTGCGATCAGGGCGCCCTGCCAGCGGGCGCGGGCGGGCCACCGCGCCTTCCGGCTTCTGATGGGCCCTGGAAAAAGTGCAGATCGGGACACGTCGACCAGTGGCTACGCGAGGGTCGGCGCAAATGGGGTACGTCGTAGGCCAGTTACGGTCTAGTCGTCACGACGCCTCGGCCTGGCTCATCCGGCGCTGGCTTCGCACGGAGGACCTTCGGCTCTGGCGACTGGCGCCAAGCGGAGTCCAGGCTTGCCGCTTATGTTCGACTTCCTCCTGACCGACGGGCAGCGGGCGTTCCGCGACGAGGTCCGATCGTATGTGGCGTCGGTGCCTCGCGACCTGATCGTCGCCATGGATCGGGAGGAGGTCAGATTCCCGAAGGAGTTCCTCGCCGAGGCGGGGCGCCGCAGGCTGCTCGGCTGCCGGTACCCGCCCGGGCTCGGAGGTCGCGGGCTTGACTGGGTTGCTTCCTGTGCCGCCATGGCAGAAGTGGGCGCACTCGGTTACATCTTCGCCTGCGTATTCGGGGTTGGCGCGGAACTGGTGTGCGACGCGATCGTCGCCCACGGCACCGAAGAGCAGCGCGAACGGTACGTGCGCCCACTGCTCGCCGGTGAGATCTTCGCCGCCGAGGGACTGACCGAGCCCCGCGGCGGATCGGACTTCTTCGGCACGACGACGACGGCCGAGGACCGGGGCGGCTATTTCCTGCTCAACGGGCAGAAGCGCTTCATCGTCGGCGCGGACGGCGCCGACTACTTCCTCATTTACGCCCGCACCGACCCCGGCGCCGATCCGCACCGGCGTCTGACCGCCTTTCTCGTCGACCGGGGTCCCGGTGTGCGCGTCGAGTACCTCTACGGGCTCATGGGCTCGCGTGGCGGCGGAACCGGCAGGCTGGCGTTCCACGACGTCAAGGTGCCCAGGCAGAACGTGCTCGGCGGTGTCGGCGGAGCCTACGCCGTCTTCAACACGATGATGGTGCCGGAACGGCTCGGCACCGCGGCGATGACGATCGGCGCGGCGCGGCCCGCTCTCGACGTCGCGACTGGTTACACCTCGCGGCGTAAGGCGTTCGGAAGGACCATCAACGAATTCCAGGCAGTGAGCTTCCAGGTCGCCGAGGCCGTCACGTTGCTCGACGCCTCCAGGGCGATGGTCTACGCAACCGCTAGGGCTGTGGATGCCGGGCTTGGCGGCGGCCAGCAGCGGCGGCTGGTCAGCGAGACCAAGCGCTTCGTCGCCGAGGCCTGCCAGCGGGCAGCCCATCTTTCCCAGCAGGTCATGGGCGGTATCGGCTACACCAACGTGTTCCCTGTCGAACGGATAGTCCGAGACTTGCGGCTAGCCTCGATCTGGACGGGAACTAACGAGATCATGGCGGCCCTGACGGCGCACGAGTGGTACCGAGAGTATGCCGACGGACACTCAAGGAATGGCCGGCGCAACGTCGAAGCGGACGCCGAAGCCGGAGACGCAGAAGACGAAAAGGTCTACGAATAGCGGGCGAGTTGTTTCGAGCCGATCCCGCACGGCCGGGCCGGCGTCACCGTTGTTCGGTGTGTGTCACGAGCAGCACCGATCTGGACAGCGTCCGGACTGCTCCGGCTACCCGCAAGACGGGCGTCCGGATCTCGCTGAGATATCAGAGTTGTCATCCGGGCATAGCGGTCGGCAAAGGCCCTGCGCACCTCCGTGCTTGTGGCTAGCAGAGCCACGAGCTCCCCGCCCAGCACGTTGCTGTAGGGCGGCACGGCGCCGAGAACGAAGGCGTCCAGCACACACCTCAGCCACTCGCGCCTTGCAGTGGAGTCCCAGCTGATCCACCGATCTCGCACGGAGAGAGCGTAGACGGGATCTCCAAGACCGATCAGGCCCATCAGCGCGTCGCCTTGAGCCGCATCCACGACGAGCCACCGGAGTCGACGCCCATAGCCTGCCTACACCGGTACCGACCAATGCAGCGACGCCCACCGTGGGAAGCGGCGCAGTTTCGGCGCCGGTTTTTCGCCGAGGACCAGATCCCCGTCCCGTTGCGCCAGATCGCTGACAGGGTGTCCCGCAAAGTCCTTTCCGCTGGTCATGATGGATTCTTCAGGCCGGGTACGGCGATGAGCAGGGCCGTGTCGTACTTGATATGGCGGATGGTGGCGGCGATCTTGGTGTAGCCGACCTGGCGGATGAGGCCGATGGCGAGGTTACCTGTTAACTGAACTACAGCGCATTACTGCAGGTCAGAAGACTGGATGATGGTGGCAGCGGGCCACCACGCTGTCTGGAATGCCGGAATTCGCAGGCCTGGGCCAGTGAGGCCCCAGCTGGATCGCTACGGAAAGCGG
>DAHVAR010000148.1 GCA_027314515.1 Actinomycetota bacterium | reverse complement strand
ACTGGCATCGCAACGGAGGTCCTCTGACGGTTGGATCTTGGTCGATTCCCGTCTTACCGGACCTCCGTCTGCTATCCGGCTGCGACACGCCGACAGCGGTCCTTGACCCAGGCGCCCGGCCCTTAACTCCCCGGCATTGACCATAGGGACGCCAGCCGCAGCGGCAGGCAGTTCTGCAACACGACCGTCCCGAGGCGGGATAACTAGCGCTGAGCCCAGATCGGCCGTCGACGGGGCGAGGCCCATTGCCATCCGGGCATGGCGCGGCATCCGCAGTCCGTCGGCGATCCGCTCGAACACCTCCAGCGTCGTCACGCGGTGCGCGCCGCTCATGATCTCGCTGACCTTGCCCTGAGTCAGGCCGCAGGCGATTCCGAGGCGGGTCTGGCTTGCGCCGGCGTACTGGCGCAGCAGGTGAAACAGGCGGCGCACGTCCCGCGAGCGCAACTGCCCGAAGACGGGTCGCCCGCGGTCGCGGAATCCGGCCGAGCGGCGAGCAACGCCACGCTCCTGATCGGCCTTATGCGCGTTCTAGCTGAGCACGGACGATCTTGATATAGCCAGGGCCGGAGTGGCTGTTCTGCGCTCGAACGCAAACCCACTTAGGTTCATCTAGTCTGGCCGTCGCTGATCCACTACGGTCGCGGTCATGAGCGGAGCTCGGAGCGTGTCGCGTGGATCGGCGGGCCGGAGCTTAAGCGGCGGTTTAGGCGGCCGGGATTGGCTTGCGTTCCAGCTTCGGGACGCGACGGGCATTGACAAGGTGGTGCCTGAGAAGCGGCCTGGTACTCATGCTTCGGTGATGGTCCGGATCGACAAGGCGGTCGGGTCGCAGTCCACGGAGCGGCTCTCGCTGCAGTGGCGGCCCGACGGCCTGGTGCTGGGCACCCATCCGGCGGAACTCATGAAGCAGGCCGAGGCCATATACCGTACCGGCAGGGGCCAGCGCATCCTGGACTTCGCCGCGGGAAGGCCGGCTGGCTGGCGGGTACGGCCCCACGTGCACCTCTCCTACCGTTCGGCGTCCTTCCCGCAGCTCCTCTACCTCACCTGCGATCTCGACCTGGACGAATACGTGCACGGCTGGCTTGGCAATGACTTCGCCTACATCCGCGGGTACCACCGCGACGAGGTTCCTGACTTGTGGGAATGGCTGCTTAGACGCGGGTATGCCCGCGGCACGGACGAGAGTCATCTTCCTGTGTTCCTTGAGCGTCTAGGTAAGCGTGACGCCCTCCTGCGGGCCGGCATCAGAATCGAGCGCACCTGGAGCCGTGCAGAAGCGGTAAGCCTGGATCAGCGCGGCGCCGTGGCCAGCGAACTCCGCGCCGCGATCACGGAACTGCTAGGAGTTCTGGACGAGCCGCTTCCCCCTGCCTGCACCGCGCGGCGCCCCTGACGACGCTCACTTGCACCACTGGCCCGCCGTGGTGACGATCTTCGTCCAGGTCCTTAGATGCCGGTGCTACGGCGGCCGAAGATCGCCAGCAGCCTAGTGAAATCACCTGGCCAGGCCTTCCGGAGTCTTTGCCCGATCCCCGGGAGGTCCCCGGCTTGACCACCACATCGTCGGTCACAGCCGCGTCGGAGGTTGCCGCTGTCCGGACCGAATCGGCAGGCGCTGGCCGGTTTCCTGGCCGATTACACCGGCCTGACCCGCGAGGCGTACGCACTGGACCTGCGCCAGTTCGCCGCTGGTGCCAGCGGCGGCACATCAGCCTGTTCGGGACCCCGCGCTCGGCTATCGAGTGCTTCGCCGGTGACCTGGAAGGCTAAGGGCCGGCAGGGGCGGCGGTCACCCGCCGCCTGGCCACGATTCACCGGGTTCTGCCGGTACGCCGCCGAGGAAGAACTGCTGGATCATTCCTCAGCCGTGCAGGTCCGCCGCCCGGCCTTATCTCGTGCTCTTCGATCGCGGCCCTGGACAACAGCGCCGGTTTGTCCGTTTCGCTGTGAGGAAGAGCGGTGCCTGCATGCGACGATGGTCACGGGAGGTGAGCGGGTCGTGGATGATGTCAGATTCACCGTCGGCATTCTCGACATGAGCGACGCCGCGCGGTTCCTGGACATATCCCGCAGCACGTTCCACCGCTGGGCCACAGGCTATGAGCGGGGGGGACCGCTGCTGCACGCTCTGCCGGCCGCGCCGCGCACGGCTCGGGTGCCGTTCATCGCGGTCGCCGAGGCGCACGTGCTGGAGGCCCTGCGCACCGCAGGGGTGCGTCCGCAGCGGATCAGGCCGGCGCTGAGCAAGCTGCAAAAGGAGTTCGGCCGGGAATACGCGCTGGTGGCCCGGAATCTGGCCACTGACGGGATCGACGTGCTGTGGGACTTCTCCCGCACCAGCGAGGGCGAGGGCCTGATGGCCGGGGCGACCGGGCAGATGGTTATGCGGGAGATCGTTGAGGACTACCTGCGGTACGTCGAATGGGCCGACGACGGCTACCCGGCGGCACTGCATCTGCGCAGCTGCCAGCCGTCAAAGGTCGTGATCGACCCCTACCGCTCCTTTGGCCAGCCATTCTTCGAGGGCAGCCGCGCCCGGGTACAGGACGTGGCCGCCATGCTCAAGGCCGGCGAGGACCCCGAGGTCGTCGCCGAGGAACACGGAGTCAGCATCGATGACGTCCGGACCGCCGCCCGCGTCCTCCTGGGCCGCGCCGCCTGAGTTCTACACCGACGAGAACGCCGGTACCCGCGCGGTCCGGCGCCGCCTCACCGGCCTCGGCTACGTCGTGCACTCGCCCGCCGAACTGTACGGCAGCCGCGAGGAAGCACTCGGCGCCCGCGACGAGGACTGGCTCGCCCGAGTCGGCCAGCGGGGCTGGGTAGTGATCGGGCGCGATGTGAAGATCTACGAGCGCCCGGCTGAGCTTGCCGCTTACCTGGCGGCGGGCGTACATGTGTTCCTGCTGCCTGGCGAGGCGAAAGTAGCGCAACTGGTCGAGCTGATCGAGGTCAACCTCGCCGATATCTGCACCTGCGCCAGCGGCAGGAAACCGGGTACCTGGCGCCTGACGCTGAGCGGGCCAGCGCCATTCGACATCACTGGCGCTGTCAAAGCTGCCCGACGCCGGAAGGACCACTGACCCCCCAATCAGGCAGCCGCTGGCAACGGTCGGCTGCGGTCGCCGCAGGCTTCCCGGAAACTCGAATCGATCACCATCCGCGACCAGCGAAAGGCGATCAGGAACCGCCGTTACGCGACCTGGAAACTCGCGTGCAGCGGCTGCGCCAGGTCAGCTGTCCGTCGGACCCGGATACGCCTGGCTCTGCTTCATCCGGGCCACGCCGTTGCTGAGCCTGTCTTAACGGGCAGTCCGGTCGGCCAGGTCGTCGATCTGCCCGCCGAGCCTGGCAATCTCCGCCTCTATCTGGGAAAGCCGGTCTCCGAGCCGGGCGCCATCCGGGGCCGGACTTTCGCTGAGACCGCTTACCTGCTGAGCCAGGCTGCTGACGTGCCTTTCGATCTGGTCGAGGCGCTGGCTCAGTTCCATGAACTCCGGAGAGGGTGTCGCCTCCGGCCGGAGTACCACGGTTCCGTGGCGCTTTTGCGTCGCGAGCCACCCCTGTTCGCGCAGCACCGAAAGCGCCTGGCGGTAGGTGGCAACCGCGACACCGTAGCGGGCGGCGTGCTCCCGCTCGGTCGGAAGCCGGTCGCCCGGCTGAAGCCGCCCCTCCTTGATGGCCGCCCTCAGGTCGTCAGCGATCTGTTCATAGACGGGCCGGGGGTCGCGAGGATCCGGCACTGGCATCGCACCAGCTTATGGTGCTCTAGACCACCAGCGCCAAACATCGCGTGTAGCCGATTGACAGATCTATATTTAGATGATGCACTCTGCTCTAGATTTAACTAGAGCACAAGCTATCTTGCCATGTGCGGCACCCGAGCCATCGGCCGCAGAGGCTGGCGACCGGGCCGAGGCGCTGCCAGAGGAGAACCCAGCATGAGCGATGCACCGGGGGCCTTCTGGGTCGACACCGACTACGACCGCGAATATGCCAGCGACGGCCGCAGCCGCTACGCGGCTTACCTGCGCGATGCCGCCTTCGAGCCGTGGACCGATAACGACCGCTCGGTGGAGTGGGCAGCGTTCGCGTGGCGGCGCGCCACCGGCCCGGTCATGAGCCCCGGCTATGTCCGCCGCCACCCGCGAGTCCTGGGTGCGCAGCTGGAGCGAAGCGGCTGGGATGGCAGCCTGATCGCCAGCGTGAGTCTCGCGTGTTCCTTGCCCGACCAGCTTGCGATGACCCTGACCAGGTCACTCCCGCTTGGCGGACGGTCCGCCTACTGGCAGGACTGGCCGACCGAAGACCTCGGCGGTGACACCCGCTACTACGAGCCCGGCGAAGCGGACCTCGACGCCAGGCCGTACGCGCTGACCACCCTGAGCCTGCAGTTCGCCGTGCCGTCGGCGGCGCTGCCAGAGCCGCCCGCCGATACCGCCGCACAGCTCGGCGCGGCACAGCATGCCGCTGCCGTCGTAGTGGGCGAGCTCAACCGGATCGCCGGACCGGTCCTCGGTGCGCTGTCCGGCAGCCCATCACTGGCAGGGGAGCGGGACTGGTGAGCACAGCCCTCATCAGATGGCCTGATCCATTACGACGCGGTCGCCAGCCGGTGCCACGACTTGGCGGAAGAGACACCGGCCGGCGACCTGGAGAGACGAACGGAGTCCGTCCCGTGCTTCACATCGTAACGGCTGCAAAGCCCCACGATCCGGACGAGCACGATCCCGCTCCGATCTTGCGCCTGGCCCGCGGCGGCGACAGCCACCCGCCAGGCGCGGCAGGGCCGCGGGGAAGCAGCCACCGCCCCGGCGGTGTCCTGGTCGCTGTAGCCACCGGAATGCTCTTCGTACTCGGCGTCGGGTTGTTCGCCGTCAGCCTGGATGCCCAGTACCGGTACGTGTTTCACGCCAAGCACCAGAGCGCCGCGAGCTGGGTTGAGGCGCTGGCGCTGGACGTGGGCATGGCGATCTTCTCGCTGCTGGCGCTCGGCCTGGCCAGAGCAGGCAAGCCTGCCAGGGTCGAGCGAGTAATGATCACTGTCTGCGCCGGCGCCAGCGGGGTGATGAACTTCGCCGCCGCCAACGACGCCTCGCCAAAGTCGGTCCTGGCGTACGTGATGCCGCCAGTGTTCCTGGCCGTGGTCGCCGATCGGGTCGTGTCGGTGGTCCGCCGGCACGTGCTCGGCGAGCAGGAACAGTCCCCGTGGCACGGGGCCATGCCGCTGGTCATGTACCTGCTGCGGCTGATCCTGGCGCCGCCGAGCACGGCGGCCGGCTTGCGCCGCTGGCTGCTGGTGAAGACTCCGCTGCCCGCGCCGACCGCGTCGGCCGCGCCGGCCGTTGAAGCGGCGCCCCGGAAAGCGATCGTTAGCCCGGACCGGCCGGCTGGCCTGAGAGCTGAGTCGAAGACTGCCCGTTTCCTGACGCTTGTCGACGAACAGTACGGGCCGCTGGCGCGCTTCCCGCTCGAACGCGTTTCCCGCACCTGCGCCGAGTTGGCGCCGCAGGTTGGCCTGGACGCCGGCGCGGCACGGACCGCTCTGCGGCGGGCCGTCCTGGCCGCTCGGGATGGGAGGCGGGACACGTGAGAACCCTTGCGGCCATTGGTGCGCCATGAGGCGCACTGCTGTATCGCCCGCGTAGCGGGCAGAGATGAGAGGAGATGTCTCTGGATCTGATGGCTGACCCGGCCTCGAAAGGGTGACCGGGGAAAGCAGCATGCCAGAAAACCGGCAGCCGCGCCC
>DAHVAR010000147.1 GCA_027314515.1 Actinomycetota bacterium | reverse complement strand
AGGGCAATGGCAGCGGGCAGGTGGGGCGCGAAAAACGGCGCCCCTGACGAGGCGCCGTTACAGGCACGTCAAGCCGGGTTACCAAGCGTGCAACTATCACTGCCGTGGTAGGCGTACTCCGCCTGCGCCGCTTCGTCATCGGCGCACCTGCGACCGAATTCGCCTGCCACGGCACGCCTCCCGCGGCTGGTCGCGCGTGGGTACCCGGCTGACGTGCACGGACTGTGTCCGCAGTTCCTTTCTACTTGGATCCCGTCCGCATGAAAAGCCCTTGGGCGTGATCAATTCGTGATCTTGATGGGTAACCTTCGTCACATGCCCGCAGCGGGCTGGCCCTTTCCGGCGGGCTGGGAGCATTCGTGACAGCTTGTCCAGCACACGTGCCCGGCTGAAGGCCAGCACTGTCCGGCTGCTCGAGCGGCGGCCAGTGATCGTCTTGCCGAGAGCCGGAGAAAGCGGCAGTGGTCGTCCGCGCACTCTCGACGGATGTGCCCGCGGTACGGCAGCATAAAGATGCAGCAGATCCTTTGCCGGTCGCCCTGACCAACTGGTAACTTGCGGGGATTAGAACTAGGCTTTCTTGGGTAACGGAACCGGCTCTGCCCCCCCGGAGCCGGACCGTATGGCGACCCCCGTTCTCCCCCCCGACGGGGGTCGCCCCTTTCCTGGCTCAGGTAGCGCTTGGGCGCCCTGGCACAGCCGCCCCGGCACAGCCGCCCTGGCCCAGCAGCCCGGACGCGGCTGGGCGGTCAGCAAGTGCGTGGTTCCCCGTCCGGCGCGCCCGCCAGCAGGCAGCGCAGCAGCACGACCGCATCGTGCTTGGCCAGCGGGTGATTGCCAGTCCCGCATTTGGGCGATTGAATGCACGCCGGGCAGCCGGCCGCGCATTCACAACTGGCGATCGCCTCGGCCGTTGCCGACAGCCAGTATCGCGCCGCCGCGAAACCTCGCTCGGCGAACCCGGCGCCGCCGGCCTGGCCGTCATAGACGAAGACGGTGAGCTTGCCGGTCGCCGGATGCAGATCGGCCGACACGCCGCCCACGTCCCACCTGTCGCAGGCCGCGACGAGCGGCAGCAAGCCGATCGACGCGTGCTCGGCGGCGTGCGCCGCTCCCGGCAGGTCGGTCCCCGCGGCAGCAAGTGCGGCACGCTGAGCTGCCGCGATCGTCCACCATACGGCCCTGGTCGGCAGTTTGCGCTCGGGCAGGTCCAGGCTGTCCTCGCCGAGGATCAGCCCGGTCTGCGTGCTGCGCCTGGAGTACCCGACCACTTGCCTGCTGACCAGGACGTTGCCGAAGGACACCGCCGCCGCGTTCCAATCGGCCCGCTGGAGTTCGCCCGTTACCTCAATGCTGGTGATCTGGATGGCAGCGGTCGCATACCCCGGATCGCGCAATTCCACCAGTGCGACGCGTTCCTCCAGATCGAGCGTGCTGACCAGGTACGTCTCGCCCTGATGGCGGTAGACGGCGCCGGAGTGGGCGAGGAAGTGGGCCGACGGCTCGTCCACGGTGCCGACTAGCCGTCCGGTCGAAAGCTCGACGATCCGCACCGGCCAGCCGCCCGTACCGCGCAGCCCGGTCCGCGTGGCGAGCCCCTGCCGGGTGCAGAACCACCGCCCGCCCCGAGCGCGGAGCAGCCTGTCCGCGGCCATCTGGGCGACGAGCGGCGGCGCCGCGGGGCTGAACGAGGCGAGGTCGTGCGAGCTGAGGGGGAGCTCGGCAGCTGCGGCACACAGATGCGGCGTGAGGACGTAGGGATTATCCGGGTCCAGCACCGTCGCCTCGACCGGGGCGCCGAACAGTGCCTGCGGGTGATGGACCAGGTAGGTGTCGAGCGGGTCGTCGTGGGCGATGAGCACCGCCACGGCGTCGCGGCCGTCGCGGCCGGCCCGCCCCGCCTGCTGCCAGAGCGCGGCCCTGGTGCCCGGCCACCCGGCCATCAGCACGGCGTCGAGGCCGGGCACGTTGACGCCAAGCTCGAGCGCTGTGGTCGTAGCCAGCCCGCTGATTACGCCGGACCGCAGCGCATCCTCCAGCGCCCGCCGCTCCTGCGGCAGGTAGCCAGACCGGTACGCAGCGACCCGGACGGCCAGCTCGTCCGCCCCCGCCCCGGCCAGGTGAGCGCGCGCCGCTTGCGCCACTGCCTCCGCGCCGCGCCTGGACCGGACGAATACCAGTGCCGCCACGTCGCTGCGGACCAGCTCGGCGAGCAGCCGGGCCGCCTCCGAGGTGGCAGCCCGGCGGACGGGAGCACCCGCCTCCCCGCTGGCACCTGTCAGCGGCGGCTCCCAGAGCCCGAACGTCAGCGGCGCGCGCGGCGCGCCGTCCGCGTCGACCGGCACGACCGGGCGGCCGGTGAGCTGCATGCCGCATCTGGCCGGCTCGGAAATGGTGGCCGACGCCAGGATGAAGACCGGCTCGGCGGCGCTGTGGTGGCAGGCAACGCGCCTCAGCCGGCGCAGTACATGCGCCACGTGAGAGCCGAACACGCCGCGGTAGGTGTGGCACTCGTCGACGATGACGTAGCGCAGCCGCCGGAAGAAGCCGTTCCACCTGGCATGGCCGGGGAGCAGGGACTGATGCAGCATGTCCGGTGTTGTGAGCAGGTAGTTGGCCTGCGACCTGGCCCTGGTCCGCTCGGCCCAGGGCGTATCGCCGTCGACCGCGGTCGCTCTGATGCCGCGCAGGCGCAGGGAGCTCACCAGCCTGGCCTGGTCCGCCGCCAGCGCTCTGGTCGGCGCGATATACAGCGCCGTGCCGCCGGCCAGGGTGCCGGCCAGGGCAGGCAGCAGGTATCCCAGCGACTTCCCTGATGCGGTGCCGGTCGAGATTATGACGCTCTGCCCGCTCGCAGCCAGCTCGGCGGCCGTTGCCTGATGCAGCCAGGGCGCGGCTACCCCGTGTGCGGCCAGGGCAGCGATGAGTTCCGGCGGTACCCAGGCCGGCCAGTTCGCGTGCTGGCCCTCGCGGCCCGGCAGCTGTGTCACGTACGTCAGCTGGCCGGCCTGCGCGCCAGCCCGCAGCACCGCAGCCGCTCCCGGCTTCAGCGCCGGCCGCGGGCTGGCAACGGAGTCGGCCGGGGGTACCAGAGGCATCAGATCTCAGTGTCGCGCATGGCGCAAGATGCCTGCGACCGCGATCTGGTATAGGAATGACGGTGGAGCGTGGTTGAATGCGCGGCAGGGCATGCCTGCCGCGCGTTACCGAGGCCGGCCATTCCTGACCGGCCACGGGTAACCGGACAAGCGCGGCCATTGCCGGACATTGACCGCCGTAAGGCGCTGGAGGATATGTGGACCTGAAGCTGGACCACCACGGCAAGGATGGGATCGAGATCGTCGATGTAGAGGGCGAGATCGACGTCTACACGGCTCCGCGCTTGCGTGAACTGCTGATCGAGCTGGTAAACAACCGTTTTTACCAGCTCGTCGTGAACATGGAGAAGGTCGAGTTCCTGGACTCTACCGGGCTCGGCGTCCTGGTCGGCGGGCTGAAGCGGGTTCGCGCTCACGACGGGTCCCTGGACCTGGTCTGCACCCAGGAGCGGATCCTGAAGATATTCCGGATTACCGGGCTGACCAAGGTATTCGGCATCCACGACACCGTTGACGAGGCCATTGCGGCTCGGCGAGCGGAGAAGTAGCGGGCCGGACACGATGGCTTCGCCTTCGGACGGGCGGCACATCTATGGCAACTGTCGAGCTGAGCTTCACTGCGCTTCCCGCGCACGTGCGGACCGCGAGGCTGGTTGCGACGGCCGTTGCCAGGCGCAGCGGCGTTGACGAGTCCCTGCTAGACGAGGTCCGGCTGGCGGTCGGGGAGGCGTGCTCCCGCGCGGTCGAGGGGCACCAGTTGTACTGCCCGGCTGAGCCGGTCCGGCTGTCGCTCACCGACCTGGCCGGCCGGTTCGAGGTCGAGGTCACCGACACGTGCGCGCCGTTCGCCCGCTCATCAGGCGGCCCGGGCGCTGTCGCGGATCGGCCAGGGGCCGATCCGGCCGGCAGCCCGGCCGGTGCGGGGGCCAGAGTCCCGGACGGTCTCGGCATCGCGGTCATCGAGGGCCTGGCGGACGAGGTGCAGATCAGCGAGACTGCCGCTGGCACCAGAATCAGGATGAGCTGGCCGTCCGCCGGCGGTAGCCGGTAGCCGGATCAGCCGCGCTGGCGGAGAAGGTTTCGATCCGAGTACGGTTACGTCACGAAGCTGTCGCGGCCGCGCATGTAAGCGCACCCGATTTACCATCCGCTTACGCAGATGCGTAGACTCCCGGCACGCCACGCGTCAGGTTCGGCCTGCCGTCCGCCGGCAGGCGTGGCCGGTCCGCTGCGTATAAGCCACCGGGACGGTGCCCGCGCGCATGGGCTCGGTACTAGCTTGTATTCCCCTGTCAAGGAGGACGGATGTTGCACTACCTCGCCCAAGGGGGAGGCTTGCCCACGGTAGCCGGGGCGAACCTGACCTGGGTAGTCGTGGTGGCTGTCATTGCCGCGATGGCGCTCGTTGTCGCGGTCTGGCTGGTCAGGGAAGTGCTGGCCGCCAGCCCTGGCACGCCGAAGATGCAGGAGATCGCCAGGGCTGTCCAGGAAGGCGCGGCAGCCTACCTGCGGCGGCAGTTTAAGACTCTCGGCATCTTCGTGGTCGTGATCTTCTTTGTGCTGCTGCTGCTCCCCGCGGCCGGAGAGTCGGTGCTATGGGGCCGGTCGATCTTCTTCCTCGTGGGTGCTCTTTTCTCCGCTTTCGTCGGATTTGCGGGTATGTCGCTTGCAGTCCGCGGCAACGTCCGCGTCGCTGCGGCCGCGAAGGAGGCAGGTGAGCGGCCGGCCATGCGCATCGCTTTCCGCACCGGCGGCGTCGTGGGCATGCTGACCGTCGGCCTCGGCCTCCTCGGCGCGGCTTTCGTGGTCCTGGTCTACAAGGCGAACGCGTCCGGAGTGCTGGAGGGCTTCGGCTTCGGTGCCGCGTTGCTGGCCATGTTCATGCGGGTCGGCGGTGGCATCTTCACGAAGGCCGCCGACGTGGGCGCGGACCTGGTCGGCAAGGTTGAGAAGCACATCCCGGAGGACGATCCCCGCAATGCGGCGACGATCGCCGATAACGTGGGCGACAACGTCGGGGACTGCGCCGGCATGGCGGCCGACCTGTTCGAGTCCTACTCGGTGACGCTGGTCGCGGCGCTGATCCTGGGCAAGGCCGCATTCGGCTCAGACGGCCTGGTCTTCCCGCTGATCGTGCCGATGATCGGCGTGATCACCGCGATGTTCGGCATCTTCCTGGTCGCTCCGCGCAAGCGGGACCGCAGCGGCATGACGGCGATCAACCGCGGTTTCTTCGCCTCCGCGGCCATCTCGCTGGTGCTGGTGGTGATTGCTGCGTTCGTCTACCTGCCGAGCAAGTTCAGCGCGCTGAAGGGCGTGACCGACGCCGCTATCCTCCACCACAGCGGCGATCCGCGGCTGCTGGCCATCGGTGCCGTCGTCGTCGGCCTGATCCTGGCCAGCGCGATCCAGCTGCTGACTGGCTACTTCACCGAGACGAACCGCAAGCCGGTCAGGGAGATCGGCCAGAGCTCGACGACCGGCCCGGCCACCGTGATCCTGTCCGGGATCTCGGTCGGCCTGGAGTCGGCCGTTTACTCGGCGCTGCTGATCGGCGGCGCGGTCTACTGCGCCTTCCTGCTCGGCACCGGTAACGCCACCATCGCCCTGTTCGCCGTCGCGCTGGCCGGCACCGGCCTGCTGACCACGGTGGGCGTCATCGTGTCGATGGACACCTTCGGTCCTGTCTCCGACAACGCTCAGGGCATCGCCGAGATGTCCGGTGAAGTCGAAGGCGAGGCCGCGCAGGTGCTCACCCGCCTGGACGCTGTCGGCAACACCACCAAGGCGATCACCAAGGGAATCGCGATAGCGACCGCCGTGCTGGCCGCCACCGCGCTGTTCGGCGCATTCCGCACGCAGGTCACGGCTGAACTGCTGGCCAAGCACCTAGGCAGCTTCAACCTGGGTATCGACTCACCAAATAACCTGTTCGGCCTCATGATCGGCGCCGCGGTGGTATTCTTCTTCGCCGGGCTGCTGATCATGGCGGTGGGCCGGGCAGCAGGCCGGGTCGTCGTTGAGGTTCGCGACCAGTTCCGTAACCACCCCGGCATCATGGACTTCACCGAAAAGCCGGAATACGGCAGGGTGGTCGACATCTGCACCAGGGATTCGCTTCGCGAGCTGGCTACGCCCGGCTTGCTGGCGGTACTGATGCCGATTACGGTCGGGTTCGCCTTCGGCTACGCGCCACTTGGCTCCTACCTGGCGGGCGCGATCGCGGCCGGCGCCCTGATGGCGGTGTTCCTGGCGAACTCCGGCGGGGCCTGGGACAACGCCAAGAAGCTGGTCGAGGACGGTCACTACGGCGGGAAGGGCTCGGAGGCGCACGCTGCCACGGTCATCGGCGACACGGTCGGCGACCCGTTCAAGGACACCGCCGGGCCGGCTATCAACCCGCTGATCAAGGTTATGAACCTGGTTTCCCTGCTGATCGCGACCAGCGTCGTGGAATACAGCGGCAACCTCGGCCTGCGGGCCGCGGTGGCGATCGTGGCCGTGGCCATCGTCGCGACCGCCGTCATCATTTCCAAGCGCCGGTCGACGAGCATCTCGGCAGGCGATGCCGAGGCGAAGACCCCGGCCAGCGAGGTGCACGCCTGACGGTCACCAGCGGCGCGGCGGGGCGGGTGTCCGGCGAGACGGCACCCGCCCCGCCGTATCTGCGCTTGCGTGGCGGGTTGCGCTGCTGACCGGTCCGCCCGGAAGCGAAGCCGCGGCCGGCCCGCGGGCCGGCCGCGCAGTGCGGCAGCCGGTGCCCGACGATGGATGCCATGCAGGACAGGCACAGGCTGATCGTGATGCGGCACGCGAAGGCAGGCGAGCTGCCGGGCGGCCCGGACGCTGAGCGAGCGCTGCGGCCGCGTGGCCAGCGGGACAGCGCTGCCGCCGGGAACTGGCTGGCCTCCCGCGGATTCCGGCCAGACCTGGTCATCTGCTCGCCGGCGAGGCGGACCAGGCAGACCTGGCAGCACGTCGCGCCAGCGCTCCGCGGCGATCCTGAGTTCACCGTGGAGCAGGGCCTGTACCAGGCGGGCTGCGACGACCTGATGGAGATCATCAGGCTGACCCCGGCGACGGTCGCGACGTTGCTCTACATCGGGCACAACCCGGCCGCTGCCGAGCTGGCCAGCGTGCTGACGGGGACGGAGATCGTGCTTTCCACCGCCGCGATCGCGGTCATCGCGCCGGCAACTGAGTGGCCGGATCTGGCCGCCGGGACCGGTGAGCTCGTGGCATCCTGGTCACCCGGCTCCGGGCATTAGGCCTCGCCCGGGCGCAGGGCCTGCCCGTCGGCGGCCAGCGCGGGATCGGCCGCATCGGCCGCATCGACATCGTCGCGGGAGATCCCCAGCAGGTACAAGATCGCGTCCAGGTGCGGAACGCTGAGCGAGGTATCGGCCGCATCGCGGACAGCGGGCTTGGCGTTGAAGGCGATGCCGAGCCCGGCGGCGGAGATCATGTCCAGGTCGTTCGCGCCGTCGCCGACCGCTACCGTCTGGCTGAGCGGCACCCCGGCGCTGGCGGCGAAGCGCCGGAGCGCGCGCTCCTTGCCAGGGCGGTCGATGACCGGCCCGCTGAGCCGCCCGGTGAGCTTACCGGCCGCTATCTCCAGGGTGTTGGCCTCGGCGAAGTCAAGCCCCAGCTCTGCCGTCAGCCAGTCGGTGAACTGGGTGAACCCGCCGCTTACCACGCCGCACCGGTAGCCGAGCCGCTTAAGGGTCCTGATCAGCGTGCGAGCGCCGGGCATCAACCGCGCGCCGGCCAGCACGTCATCGATCACGGCCGCGTCCAGCCCGGCCAGCAGCCCGACCCGCCGGTGCAGCGCGTCGGCGAACTCGAGATCGCCACGCATCGCCGCGGCGGTTATCTCGCGCACCTGGCCGGCGCAGCCCGCCCGGGCGGCAAGCAGCTCGATCGCCTCGTCCCGCAGCAGCGTGGAGTCGACGTCCATGACCACCAGCCGCATCGCCCGCCGGTGCAGGCCCCCTGGCTGCACGGCGACGTCGGCGCCGAGTTCGACTGACTCGCGGGTCAGCGCGGTCCGCAGCGCGGCCGGGTCGGCTCCGGACACCTCGAATTCAATGCAGGTAACGGGCTTTCCGGCGAGCCGGCCAATACGGTCGATATTCGCCCCGTGGGCGGCGATGCGACCAGCGATCGAGGCCACCGCCGACGGCAGCAGCGGTCGCCCGAGCAATGTGACGTGCAGGCGCCCTGGCGTACGCCGGGATGGCTCTCCGGAACCCAGGGTGATCTCGACGTCCATGCCCATGTTGGCCGCGAGCGAGGTGACCTGGTGGTGGATGGCGGTCAGGTCGGGCGATTTGTCCCCGGCCAGCAGCACTCCCAGCACGAGCCGTCCGCGGATCACCACCTGCTCGACGTCGACGACGGTGAGGTCGTGCGCCGACAGCGTGGTAAACAGCCGGGCCGTCACTCCTGGCCGGTCCCGGCCGGTGAGCGTAACCAGCAACGTGATCTGCGGACCGGACATAGTGCTGTAACGCTATCCACTTCCGGCTGGTGCGGTGCCATCAGGGCAGCCGGAGGTGCCTGTCAACGGCCTAGTGCCAGGTGCGGGTCGTGGTGGTGGCGCCATGCCGTAAGTTCAAGCTGAGATGGCGGCGGTCGAAGGGAACCGGATGGCGGCTGAGGTACTGCGGCTGCGCGGCGTTGGGGTCAGGTTTGACAGGTCGATGCTGCTGCGCGACGTCAACTGGACCGCGCGCAGCGACGAGAGCTGGGTGATCATCGGACCGAACGGGGCCGGGAAGACCACGCTGCTGCAAGTGGCCGCGACGCTGCTCGCGCCGACCCACGGGAGCGTGGAGATCATGGGCCAGCCGCTCGCCGAGGCCGACATTGCCGATCTGCGTACCAGGATCGGCATGTCGAGCTCGGTGATCGCGGACCAGGTGCCGCTGCAGGAGAAGGTCATCGACCTGGTGCTGACCGCGTCCTACGGCATACTCGGCCGGACCGCGGAGGACTACGACTCCTTCGACGTGACCAGGGCGGTCGAGCTGCTGGATGCACTCGGCTGCGCGCACCTGATCCGGCGGCGATTCAGCTCGCTGTCCGAAGGCGAGCGCAAGCGGGTCCAGATCGCCAGATCGCTGATGGCAGACCCGGAACTGCTGCTGCTCGACGAGCCGGCCGCGGGCCTCGACCTCGGCGGTCGCGAGGACCTGCTGCAGCGGATCGCCGCGCTGCTGCGCGACCCGCGATCGCCGATGATGGTGCTGGTCACCCATCACGTGGAAGAAGTGCCGGAAGGCTTCACGCACGCGATGCTGATGCGCAAGGGCGCCGTTCTTGCGGCGGGCCCGTTGCCCGAGGTGTTCACCGAGCGGAACTTGTCCCGGTGCTTCGGCGTACCGCTGCAGGTCGAGCGCCGGGCAGCGCGCTGGTCGGCGCGAGCCGTGCCGTTCCCCTGACCCGCGGCCTGGATGGCGGCTGGCCGGCTGCCGCGGCCCGGACGGGTGCTCGCGCCAGGCTCGCTGAGGATATGGAGCTGCTCACGCGCGCTGCCGCCCGCCTGGTCCGCTCCGTCCGGTGCGCTCTGTCCGGTTCGCCTACGATCAAGCTCATGCGAGGATTTCGTGGGCCCGGCTGAGGCGCTCGCGATCTTCGCGGCGGGCGCCGCCGCAGGCGCGGCCAATGCCGTAGTCGGATCCGGCTCGCTGATCACGTTTCCCACCTTGCTCGCCTTTGGCTTCCCGCCAGTGCTGGCGAACGTGTCGAACAACGTTGGCCTGGTGCCGGGAAACATCAGCGGCACAGTCGGCTACCGGCGCGAGCTAGCGGGTCAGCGGCGCAGGCTCACCTGGCTGGGCGCCGTCGCCGCGGTCGGCTCGCTGGCCGGCGCGGTTGCGCTGCTGGCCCTGCCGCCGAGTTTGTTCAAGGTGATCGTGCCCGCGCTGATCCTCATCGCCTGCGTGCTCGTGGTGATCCAGCCGTGGCTCAGCGGCCGGGTTGCAGCCAGCCGGAACCGGCGGGCGGCGCGGGAGGGCGCGGTGGCGACCGGCCGCGAGCGGATCAGCCCGTTGCTCGGGGCGGGGGTCTTCGGCTCGGCTGCCTACGGCGGCTACTTCGGCGCCGCCCTGGGAGTGCTGATCATCGGCCTGATGGGGACGTTCCTGGACGAGACCGTGCAGCGCGTGAACGGTGCCAAGAACGCGCTGGCGGCAGTGGTGAACGGCACCGCCGCGGTGGTGTACATCATCTTCGCGCATGTGGCCTGGCTCATCGTGCTGCTCATCGCGGCTGGCTCTACCCTCGGCGGCTTTCTCGGCGCCAAGTTCGGCCGTCGGCTGCCGCCCTGGGCGCTGCGGGCTTTCGTCGTCCTGATCGGCGTCATCTCGGCAGTCAAGCTGATCGGCGTCTGAACGGCTGACATCGCCGGCCAGGGACTGCCGCGCTCAGTCACCGCGTTGCGCGGCCCTCCGGCTCGCCAGCAGCCACACCGCCGCCAGCTACACCGCCGCCGGCCAGGCTGTCGCCGGCCACGGCAGCCGGCCCGGCGGCACCACGCCGGTCCGGGTACTTCCGGCCGAAGAGCCCCGCGCCGGCGCCGACGCCGGCAGCAAGCAGTGCGGCCACCGCGAAGGCGAGCCGCAGTGAGGAGATGTCGGCGACTCCGCCCATCACGCTGGGCGCGGCCATGCCCGCGCCATAGCTCACCGTGGCCACGCCGGCGACGCCGATCGCCGGGCTCGGGCCAGAGCGCCCGGCTGCGGCGAATACCAGCGGCACAACGACCGAGACGCCGAGGCCGATCAGGATGAATCCGATCAGCGCGGCGGGCGCATCCGGGCTCACCGCGACCAGCACGCAGCCAGCCGTGCCGAGCACGCCGCACGCGCGGACGCTGAGCGCGGGGCCGATGCGCCGGACTGCGAGGTCGCCGCTCAGCCTCCCGGCGGCCATCGACGCGGCGAACGCGCCGGTGGCGATCGCCGCTGCTGCCTGGCTGGAGTGCAAGTCCCAGTGCATGAAGACCGCCGACCAGTCATTCGCGGCGAACTCCACGAAGATGGCCGCGAAGCCGACAAGCCCGATGAGCAAGAGCCTGCCGTGCGGCCAGGCGAACCGTGGCACCTGCTGCCCGGCCGCCGTGCCTGCCGGCGCCTGTCCGGCGAACCAGGCTGACGCGACGGCCCCGGCCATGGCCGCCGCGATGGCTACGGCCGCGAACTGCATGACCGGATTCAGGTGCGCGCGCGCAGCCAGCGAGCCGATGAGCGCGCCGCCCAGGACGCCGAGACTCCACAGTCCGTGCAGGCCGGACATGATCGATCGGCCGATCCGCTGCTCCGCCTCGACGGCCTGCGCGTTCATCGCGTTGTCGTTGACGCCGGCGAGCGCGCCGAAGATCAGCATCATGGCCGCGAGCATCAGCAGGTCCGGAGCGACCGCCGGCAGGACGAGCGCGACGCTGGAGGCGACGATCAGCACCCTGGTCGTCGCCTTAGGGCCGTACCGGTGCACGAACTGGGCCGCGAAGGGCATCGTGGCGAGCGCGCCGACGCTCGTCGCCAGGCCGACAAGCCCGAGCGTTCCGCCGCTCAGGTGCAGCCGCGCGGCGATCCACGGCAGGCGGGAGGCGAACGTGCCGCTCACGACTCCGTTGGCGAAGAACGTGACGCCAACGGCGCGGCGTTCCGCTGAGGCCACGAACCGCTCCAGAGCTAAGGCTGCGACGCACGCACGTGATGCCTGCGCACCCGGCTGCTGCCGGACCTGGTCAGCCACGCCAGCGTAGCGGGGCTCGCGCGCGGGCCAGGCTGCCAGGAGGCGGCCTGGCCCTGGCAATTCGGGGACCCACGCGAGCACGGACAGTGACGGCATGTCATCCTGTGCGGTGGGGGACCCGCTCAGATGAAACCGGGGGACCGGTCATCGGGCTCGCCCTGGCGGGACATCAGACTCGCCAGGGCGAGTCTCCCGGCCGGCCTGTCCGTCGCTGCCGTACCGTCGCTGCCGTACCGTCGCTACGGCCGCGTCCCCTGTGCACCGGCAATGGCTTCGGCCATCCCGCGGTTGGCCAGCGCGTCCGCGCGCTCGTTGCCCGGATTGCCGGCGTGGCCCTTGACCCATAGCCATTGCACGTCGTGCTTGCCTGCCGCCGCGTCAAGCCGCCGCCACAGGTCCTCGTTCTTCACCGGCTGCCTGCCGGCGGTCTTCCAGCCATTGCGCTTCCAGCCAGCCAGCCAGCCGGTGATCCCGTTCCGCAGGTAGCTGCTGTCGGTATGCAGCCGTACCGTGGCCCGCCGGGTCAGCGCCTCCAATGCGGAGATGGCCGCCATCAGCTCCATGCGGTTGTTAGTCGTCGGCGTCGCCTCGCCGCCCCACAGTTCCCTGGTCCGGTCGCCGTACGACAGCACTGCCCCCCAGCCGCCGGGTCCCGGGTTACCGCTGCAGGCGCCATCGGTGTAGATCTCCACCACCCCATGCGCCGGGCGGGCCGGCCGGTCTGCAGCTGTCATGTCACCAGAACGTACCGGGAAGCCGGCCGCCGGACACAACGACGGCCTAACCCAACCCTGTCGTGCCCGCGAGTTCCGTGAGCCGGCGTTCGAGGAAGCGCCGTTCGGCGCCGTCGCCAGTGAGTTGCCTGGCTCGCCGATAGGCGGCCCGCGCCTCATCGGTGCGGCCGAGGCGTCGCAACAACTCGGCCCTGGTCGAATGCAGGTAGCGGAAGTCGTCGAGACCGAGTTGGTCGACTATGCGCAGGCCGGCCTCGGGGCCGTCGGTCTCGGCGATGGCGATGGCGCGGTTGAGCTCTACGACGGGCGAGCCGGTCAGGCGGGCGAGTTCGCCGTACAGCGCCGCTATCTGCGCCCAGTCGCACGGCACCTCGGCGTGCAGCGAAGCGATGGCGGCTTGCAGAACATAGTGCCCGCAGCCGCGCAGGGCGAGCGCGCGGTCGAGCGCGGCGCGACCGGCGGCGATTTGCGCGGTGTTCCAGCGGGACCGGTCCTGATCGCTGAGCAGCACGAGCTCGCCGTCGTTAAATCGCGCCTCGCGACGGGAGTCGTGCAAGAGCATCATCGCGAGCAGCCCGTGCACCTCGGGCTCGTCCGGGAGCAGTCCGGCCAGCGCGCGCCCCAGCCAGATTGCCTCCGCGGCCAGCTCGTCGCGACCGCCGTAGCCCTCGTTGAAGATCAGGTAAACGACGGCGAGGACGGCGTCGAGACGCTCGCGGAGCAGATGAACCGGTGGCACGCGAAACGGGATCCTGGCAGCTTTGATCTTCCGCTTGGCCCGCACCAGCCGCTGCGCCATCGCGGCATCCGGTACCAGGAAGGCACGGGCGATCTCACCGGTGCTGAGCCCGCCGAGAGTGCGCAGGGTGAGTGCCACCTGCGCGTCGACCGCGAGCGCGGGGTGACAGCAGGTGAAGATCAGCTCCAGGCGCTCGTCCGGAAACGTGGTGGTCTTCATCGGCACCTCGCCGCGATTGCCAGCCACGAGCAGGCCGAGCTTGGTCGCGAGGGTCTGGTCGCGGCGGATGCGATCCGTCGCCCGGTTCCTGGCCGTCGTCATCAGCCAGGCGCGCGGGTTATTCGGGACGCCGTCGCGTGGCCATCGATCGGCGGCCAGCGCGAACGCCTCCTGCGCGGCTTCCTCGGCGAGGTCAAAGTCGCCGAGGAAGCCGATCAGGGTGGCCAGGACGCGGCCCCATTCCTCTTGGAAGACCTGCTCCAGCGTCGCTACCAATACACCTCCGAGGGGCGGATCTCGACGGCGCCACCATAGCGTGCGGCAGGAACGCGGGCGGCCACCTCGATGGCGGCGTCGAGATCGTCGGCCTCGAGGATGAACCAGCCGCCGACGGCTTCCTTCATCGCAGCGAACGGGCCGTCCGTTGTCAGGGTCTTGCCGCCTTCGACCCGCACGGTGGTCGCGTTCTCGGGCAGGCCCATCGGCAGCCCGGGCGTGACGCCCGGGTTCTGATTGATCCCCTGGTAGTCGGCGTAGACCTGCCTCTGCTCTGCGTCGGGCAGCGCGGCCTGTCGCTCCAGCGCGGCACCCTGATAGATCAGCATGATGTACTTCATCGCTTCCTCCTCGTCACGACCAGATAGTCACGCACTAAGACGAACCACGAGCCGGGAAATCGACAGCCCGGCGCCGGAAATCTTGCTGCCCCGTGTCGTGGCACCGCGTACCGGTCACGGCTGGCGCAGCCGGGTCAGGTGGTCCCGGACGATATCGTCCAGCTAGGTATAGAACTCGACGATTAGTCGCACCTCGTCGTCGGCGTACTGGCCGGCCCGTCGTTGCCAGGCGCCCGTCAGCGGGCCGAAGATCGTGCCGAGCGTGCGCTGCACGTCCAGATGAATGACCTCGCGCCGCCGGTCTTGTGCGTCCCGCTCGCGCCGGACGAAGCCCGGCCTGCTCCAGCCGGTCGACGGCGCCGGCGATCGAAGCTGTGGTCAGCCCGGTCGCCGTTGCCAGCTCGCCGACCGTCAGCTCGCCGATCGTCAGCTCGCCGACCGTCAGCTGGCCGCTGCAGCTGAGGATATTGAGGCAGTTGAGGTCGGTTCCGTGCTGCACCCGGCGCGGCCCGCGGCGCGCGGACTCCCGCTGCGCTCAGCGGCGCCGACCCGCCTGTGCAGCGATCAGGTCGCGATACCAGCCGAACGACGCCTTGGGCGTGCGCCGCTGGGTCTCGAAGTCGACATGAACCAGGCCGAACCGCTGGTGAAACCCCTCGGCCCACTCGAAGTTGTCCATCAGCGTCCAGACCAGGTAGCCGCGCACGTCGACGCCGGCCGCGATCGCGTCCGCGACCGCACGGATGTGGCCGTCCAGGTAGCTGATCCGGGGCTGGTCATCGATCTCGCCGCGGTCATCGGGCTGGTCGGCGACCGAGCAGCCGTTCTCGGTGATGTACACCGGCGGCAGCCTGTCGCCGTAGCGGCCGGCCAGGATCGTCAGCATCTCGGTAAGGCCGGCCGGGACGACCGGCCAGCCGAACGCGGTGACCGGGTAGCCGGTGATCGGCTGAAGCTCGAAGGGCAGCGGGGATCCCGCCGCTGTCGTCTCGGCCGGGGCCGAGATGCGGCTCGGGTTGTAGTAGTTGACGCCGAGTGCGTCGAGCGGCGCGGAGATGATTTCGAGGTCGCCGTCGCGCACGCAATCGGGGCCGTCCGGGCCGACTCCGAACGCCGACAGTGCCGCCGGGTAGCTGCCGAGCACGATCGGGTCGGTGAACATCCGGTTGTGCAGCGCGTCGTATGCAGTCGTGGCCGCTACGTCCCGTGGGTCATCTGATGCGGTCCAGGCGGGCGAGTAGTTGTTGGTGATCGCGACTTCGCCGGCCCCGGCCGCCCGCAGCGCCGAGGTGGCCAGGCCGTGCCCGAGCAACTGATGATGCGCGGTGGCAAGCGCATCCAGCAGCAGCGCCTTGCCGGGCGCGTGGATGCCGAGCGCGTACCCGTAAGCGGTGACGACAAACGGCTCGTTCAGCGTGATCCATGTCGGGATGCGGTCGGCTAGCCGCTCCGCCGCGATGGCCGCATACTCGGCAAACCGGTAGGCGGTGTCGCGTGTCATCCAGCCGCCTGCGTCCTCCAGCGGCTGCGGCAGGTCCCAGTGGTAGAGCGTCGGCATCGGCGTGATGCCCGCGGCCAGCAGCGCGTCGGTCAGCCGGTCGTAGAAGTCAAGTCCCGCCGCGTTGACCGCGCCCGCTCCGGCCGGCTGGATCCGCGGCCACGCCAGGGAGAAGCGGTATGTCCCGATGCCCAGCCCGGCCATGAGCTCGACGTCTTCGGGCCAGCGGTGGTAGTGGTCTACGGCGACGTCGCCGGTCTGCCCGTCACGGATGGCGCCGGGCCGGCGGCAGAACGTGTCCCAGACCGAGTCACCGCGACCGTCGTCGGCCACCGCGCCCTCGATCTGATAGGAAGCCGTGGCGACGCCCCAGCAGAAGCCGGGCGGAAACGCCGGAAATTCAAGATCGCTCACGCTGCGATCGTAGCCGTACCCCGCGTACCCCACCTACCCCGCGTAGCGCCCGTCCGGATCCACAGCAGGAGGGCTGGCGCTGTGGGTCTAGCAACAGCGGTGGCACTGTTGCCGTGGTTCCACGGGCCGCCCGCACGACCGGCCGCCCGCACGACGGGCCGCCCGCTTTTGCCCAGGCCGGCAGTGCGTGCCCGTGCCAGCCGCGCGAAGCTGCCAGCCCGGTCGAAGCCGGGGCCGCGGCGGCGAGAGGATCGGCTTTGTGAGTGAGGCAGACGCCGTCGTCGTGGGATCGGGGCCTAACGGCCTGGCCGCCGCGCTGACGCTGGCCAGGGCAGGGCTGACGGTAGCGGTCTTCGAGGGCGCGCCCGAACCAGGCGGCGGTTGCCGCACCGCCGCCCTCACGTTGCCCGGCTTCGCGCACGACGTGTGCGCCGCCGTGCATCCGTTCGCCGCGATCTCGCCGTTCTTCCGCAGCCTGGACCTGGCTAGCCGCGGCGCGGCGCTGCTGACGCCGGAGGTTGCCGTCGCGCACCCGCTGGACGGGGGCCGCGGGAGTGCGATCGGCGGCTCGGTGGAGCAGACGGCCAGCCGGCTGGGCGCCGACGCCAGCGCTTACCGGCGGCTGATGGAACCGCTGGTGCGCGACAGTGACGCCATCATGGCGCTCGCGCTCGCGCCGTTGCGATCGGTTCCCGGCGAGCTGATCCCGGCGGCCAGGTTCGGGGTGCAGGGCCTGCTGCCCGCCCGGTTGCTGGCCGGGCGGCTGCGCACGGCAGCGGGCCGCGCGCTGCTCGCCGGGGCGGCCGCGCACTCGCTGCGCCCGCTGTCGGCGCCGCTGACCGGCGCGTTCGGGCTTGTCCTGATGGTGGCTGCGCACACCACCGGGTGGCCGCTGGTCCAGGGTGGCAGCGGGCGCCTGGTCGCCGCGATGACCGCTGAACTAGCGGCCCTGGGCGGCACCGTGACCACGGGCGCGTGGATCGACCGGCTCGGGCAATTGCCGCGAGCCAAAGCGGTCCTGCTCGACGTGACTCCGCGGCAGTTCCTCACGATGGCAGGCGACCGGCTGCCGGCTGGCTACCGCCGGGCGATGCGCCGCTTCAGGTACGGTCCCGGAGTGTGCAAGGTCGACTGGGCGCTGGATGGCCCCGTTCCCTGGCAATACGAAAGCTGCCGCGGCGCCGGCACGGTGCATGTCGGCGGCACCATCGCCGAGATCGCGCGCAGTGAGGCCGAGGTGACCGCGGGGCGGCATCCGGACCGTCCGTTCTGCCTGGTGGTGCAGCCCGGCGTGGTCGACGGCAGCAGGGCGCCCGGCGGCCGGCAGGCACTGTGGGGCTACTGTCATGTGCCGTCCGGCTCGGAAGCGGACATGAGCAGCCGTATCGAGGCCCAGATCGAGCGATTCGCGCCCGGCTTCCGCCGCCTCATCCTGGCCAGGTCGGTCAAGACCGCAGCGGACATGGCGAGGGCGAACCCCGGATACGTGGGCGGGGACATCGCAGCCGGCGCGAGCACGCTGCGCCAGGTGATCGCCCGGCCGGTGCTGCGCTGGAACCCCTACCGGACGCCGCTGGCCGGGGTGTACCTGTGCTCCGCGTCCACCCCGCCCGGCGCTGGCGTGCACGGCATGTGCGGCCTGTGGGCGGCCCGCGCTGCCCTGCGCGACCTGCACCTCGAGCCGGCCGGGGCGAGCGGGGTACCGTAAGGCGATGAAGAAGATTCTCGAGCTGCTGGTCTGCTTCCTGCACCCGGTCGCAGTCGTGCTGGCCTGGATCGACTTGCTCAGCCGCAGCGACATCGGCACCGTGGCCAAGCTGACCTGGGCAATCTTCTGCCTGATCCCGCTCGTCCCGTTCCTGTACGTACTGACCGGCGGCGACCTGTGGTGAGGGCCGATCGCGGCTAAGCCGCGGACGGCGGACGGCGGCTGGCGGCTGGCTAGTCGGCAGCCAGGCCGATGGCCTCGTCCACCTCGCCTTTGCGGGCTGCCAGCTCGGCCGCGAACTTCTCCCGGTCGATCTTCTCCGCCAGCTCCTCGTCTGCCCGCATGAGCACTTCCAGGTCGGCGTCCGCGGCATCGATGACGCCGAGGTCGGCGTAGGCGTGCTGCACCTTGGGGCCCCACAGCCCGATGTCCTTCACGCACGGCACGATCCGGGAGAACAGCAGGGTGCGGAACGCCTGCTGCACCGGTGACTGCTCGGTGAACGCGACGCACTCATCGACGTCGAAGCCCATGCGCTCCCACACCTCGCGCGCGATGAACCTGTTGCGCATCAGGTAGCAGCCCTCGACCACGAACTCCTCCCGGTCGGCTAGCTCCGCCGAGGTCAGCTCCTTGTAGTAATCGCGCAGCGCCAGCCGGCCGAACGCGACATGCCGGGCCTCGTCCTGCATCACGTACGCGAGCAGCTGGGTCACCAGCGCGTTGTTCGACAGGTCCCGGTGCACGCCGAAGGCGGCCAGCGCGAGTCCCTCGATCAGCACCTGCATGCCGAGGTAAGGCATGTCCCACCGGGAGTCGGACAGCGCGTCGGACAGCAACTGAGCGAGGTCCGGGTTCACCGGGTAGTAGAGCCCGATCTTCTCCCGCATGAACCTCGCGTACAGCTCCACGTGCCGCGCCTCGTCCATGGCCTGGGTGGCCGCGTAGAACTTGGAATCCATGTCCGGCACCGATTCCACGATCCGCGCGGCGACCGTCAGCGCGCCCTGCTCACCGTGCAGGAACTGGCTGAACAGCCAGGCCGACAGGTGATGATCGAGTTCGTCCCGCTCCTTCTGGTTCAGCACGTTCCACTGCCGGGAGCCGTAGATCGGATTGAGGTCATCGGTCTGTTCCATGACGTTGCACGGGTTGACCGGAATCGACCAGTCGATGCGCTTGCTGGCGTCCCACTGCTTGTCCTTGCCGCGCTGGTACAGGTCAAGCAGCCGACTGCGGCCAGAGTCGTATTCCCAGCTGAACCGGGCCGATCCAGCCGCCGGGATGTCCCAGGTACCCGGCTCGACGCCGGTGGTGTAGTGGTCGTAGGTGCTCATGGCGGCCCCCTCGATCAGCAGCGGCGTTGTCTCGACATTACTCGCCAGTACGGAGTTGCTCTAGTGTCGGCCGCGCCCGCCATGGTAGGCAGCGACCATGGACTTCGACATTCCCGCGGACCTGACCGCCTACCTGGCCGAGCTGGATGAGTTCATCGAGGCGCAGATCCGTCCGCTGGAGCGCGAGAACGACAACATCCGGTTCTTCGACCACCGCCGCGAGGACGCGCGGACCGACTGGGACCGCAACGGGCTGCCGAACCGGGAGTGGGAGGCGTTGCTGGCGGAGGCCAAGCGCCGCGCTGATGCGGCCGGTCATTACCGGTACGCGTTCCCGGCGGCGTACGGCGGGCGGGATGGCACCAACCTCGGGATGGCCGTCATCCGCGAGCACCTTGCCGCCAAGGGCCTCGGACTGCACTGTGACCTGCAGAACGAGCACATGATCGTCGGCAACAACGTCGGCCTGATGCTGATGCTCAGCTACGGCAGCCCGGAACAGCGAGCTGACTGGGTGGACAAGCTGGCCGCCGGTCGCGCGGGCTTCGCGTTCGGCATCACCGAGCCCGCGCACGGCTCCGACGCCACATTCATGGAAACCACCGCGGTGCGCGACGGCGAAGACTGGGTCATCAGCGGTGAGAAGACCTGGAACACCGGCGTGCACGTCGCATCGCACGACCTGATCTTTGCCCGCACCAGCGGCAAGCCGGGCGACGCCGACGGCATCACGGCATTCCTGACCCCGGTCACGGCACCCGGATTCAGGGTTGACGAATACCTGTGGACATTCAACATGCCGACCGACCATGCTCACATCACGCTGGCCAGTGTCCGGGTGCCGGCCAGCGCGGTGTTCGGCGGCGAAGGCCGCGGCTTGCAGGTCGTGCAGCACTTCTTCAACGAGAACCGGATCAGGCAGGCAGCCTCCAGCCTGGGCGCGGCACAGTACTGCATCAACGAGTCGGTGGCCTATGCGCTGCAGCGCAAGCCGTTCGGCAAGTCGCTGGCCAGCAACCAGGCCGTCCAGTTCCCGCTGGTCGAGTTGCAGACGCAGTGCGAGATGCTGCGCGCGCTGATCCACAAGACGGCCTGGCTGATGGATCGCGACGGCCCGTTCTCCGTCTCCGACAAGGTCTCCATGTGCAACTACTGGGCCAACCGGCTGTGCTGCGAGGCTGCTGATCGCGCGATGCAGGTGCACGGCGGGCTTGGTTACTCCCGGCACAAGCCGTTCGAGCACATCTACCGACACCACCGCAGGTACCGGATCACCGAAGGCGCCGAGGAGATCCAGATGCGCCGGGTGGCCGGCTACCTGTTCGGTTTCATGCACCAGCGCGCACCCAAGGGAGTGACCGAGAGCTGATGCCCCAAACCCCCGACCAAGACCGACTTCCGGGCGGGAACGGGGCAAGCCCCGGCAGCGGTATCCCGGACGCGACCGAGTTGGCGCGGCCACTGCGACGCTGGCTCGGCCCGGTGACCGTGCAAGCGCTGACCAGGCTGTCCGGCGGCGCCTCGAAGGAAACCTGGTCGTTCGACGCGGTGGCCGGGGACGGCAGCCGCACGGGCCTGATCCTGCGCCGGGATCCGCCCGGCAGGCCCGGTGAGCCCGGTGCGCTCGACCGGGAAGCGGCGGTGATCAGCCTGGCGCACCAGGCGGGCCTGCCGGTGCCCGAGATGCTCTTCTGCTCCCACGGCCCGGGTCTTGGCACCGCGGGCATGGTGATGCGACGCGTCGACGGCGAAACGATCGCCCGGCGGATACTCCGCGATCCTGAATACGCCACGGCCCGGCGGGTTCTGGTCGGCGAGCTTGGCGAGTTCGCGGCCCGCTTGCATGCGCTGCCGGTGCCGGCTCTCCTGCCCGAGCCCGATCCGCTGGCTGGCCTCAGGGAGCAGATCGAGTCCTTCGGCCGCCCGAGCGCGGTGTTCGACCTGGCGCTGGCCGAGCTTGACCGGGACCGGCCGCCTCCCCGCGAGCCGGTGCTGCTGCACGGCGACTTCCGGCTGGGCAACCTCATCGTCGGCCCGGAAGGGCTGCGGGCGGTGCTGGACTGGGAACTCACCCACGCCGGCAACCCGGCCGAGGACCTGGGCTGGCTCTGCGTCAAGGCCTGGCGCTTCGGGGCCGGCCAGCCGGCGGCAGGCCTGGGCAGCCGGGAAGAGCTGCTGGCTGCCTACGCGGCCGCCGGCGGTGCCGACCTCAGCCTCGAAGAGCTGCGCTGGTGGGAGGTGCTGGGAACGCTGCGCTGGGGAGTGATCTGCCTGGCCCAGGCGGCGGCGCACCTGTCCGGTGCGCATCGCTCCGTCGAACTGGCCGCCATCGGCCGCCGGGTCTGCGAGCAAGAGTGGGACCTGCTGGCGTTGCTGCGGCCGGAGGAGGCGGCGGCCGCTGCCGCCAGCCGGCCGCGGCCGTCGGGGGTTGCGGCCGCGGCGCCCGCGCCCTACGGGCGCCCGACGGCGAGCGAACTGCTGGAGGCAGTCCGTGAGTACCTGATGGGCAGCGTGCTGCCTGCCACTACCGGGCAGGTCGCGTTCCACGCCCGGGTTGCCGCGGGCGTGCTGGCCGTGGTGGCACGGGAACTTGAACTTGGCCCGTTCCCTGCGGAAACGGGCCTTGCGGACGCGGTTGCGGCCCGGCTCGCCGTCGCCAACCCGAATTACTTCGGCGCTGACCCGGCGTCCTAGCGGCGGCATCGGGCCAGCCGGCCCTATTCGTGCATGGGCTGCTCGTGGTCGGCATGCCCGGCCGGCTCGAGCTGGAATGTCGAGTGGTCCACGTCGAAGTGCCCGCGCAGGCACTCTTGCAGCCTGTCTAGCATGATCGCGGTCTGGCCGCGCTCGATGACGGCCGGGTCGACCACGACGTGCGCCGAGAAAACCGGCAGCCCGGAGGTGATCGTCCAGACGTGCAGTTCGTGCACCTCGCGGATGCCGGGAACGGCGGCGAGGTGCTCGCGGATCTGGGCCAGGTCAATGCCCTCGGGGCTGGCCTCGAGCAGGATGTCGACAGCCTCCCTGAGCAACCGCCAGGTGCGCGGCAGGATCGCCGCGCCGACCGCGAGCGAGGCCACCGGGTCGGCTAGCAGGTAGCCGGTCGCGCTGATGATGATCCCGGTCACGATCACCGCGGCGGCGCCCAGGGTATCGGCGGCTACTTCCAGGAACGCGCTGCGTACGTTCAGGCTCTCGGCCTGCCCGTGCCGCAGGACGAGCAGTGAGCAGGCGTTGGCCGCCAGTGCGCCGATGCCGAACGCGATCAGCAGTCCGGAGCTCACGGCCGGCGGTGCGGACAGCCGCCGGATCGCCGTGGTGATGATCAGCGCGGTCATGCCCAGCAGCAGCAGGGCGTTGGCCATCGCGGCCAGGATCTCGGCCCTGGCGTAGCCGAAGGTACGCCGGTCGGTAGCCGGGCGGGCCGCGAACCAGGCCGCCAGCAGCGACAATGCGATGCCGCCCGCGTCAGCGGCCATGTGCGCGGCGTCGGCGAAGAGCACCAGCGCGCCGGTGAGCACCCCGCCGATCACCTCGGCCGCGGCGATCCCCAGGCTGATCAGCAGTACGACGGTCAGGGCGCGGCGGTAGCCGCCGGTCACGGTCTGGCCGCCGCCGTGCGTGTGGTGCCCGTGCCGCCGGCCGTCACTGTCGCGCCTGCCGGCCTGCGGGGCGACGGGCCGGCGGCACTCGGGCGCGCGCTGGTTGCTGTCGCTGTGCGTGATCGACTCGTCGCGCTCTGACGCGGCGCCAGGGTGCGGTGTCGGGGGTTCCCTGCCGTGATCCGGGGTCTGATCGCGGCCGGGCGGCTGGGCGCTGTTCATCGTCCCGGTTCGTCCCGCGAGTCCTGGCCGGTACCGGGCTGCGCGCCGGGTTCGGGGTCGTCCGTGCTCGCCGCGCCGGGGGCGAGCAGCTCATAAGCGGGGTTGATCATGACAGGCCTGCCGTCCCGGATGCCGACCTGGCCCCGCAGCCGGACCTTGGAGCCCGGCCGCAGGCCGGGAATGTTCGAGCGGCCGTAAAACAGCGCGGTCAGCTGCCCGGTGGAATCTTCTACGTCGCAGGCCAGCACGGTGTTGCGCTCGACGGGGCGGATCTCGACCGCATGTACCCGTCCTTCGGCGACAGCCCGGCCGGGCCGCCGCAGCGAGCCGATCGGCGTCACGCCCGGCCGCGGCACCGGGCGGCTGTACTCATCGCCCGCCGGACCGGTGAGGTCCGCGGCGACCGGCTGCTCCGCCCCGGCTCGCGACCGGCGGCCGCGCGGCGGTGGCGCCGCTGGCGGGGCAGCCCCCGGCAGGCCGGCCTGGCTCTCGGCCTGCGGCTCGGGCCCGGCGCCATCGGCTCCGGGCCTGGCTGGCTGACCGCGCCGGGCCAGGCTCTCTACCCTGCTGCGCACGTCGAAGGGCACGATCGTGGCGGCGGCGTGCGGAATCCGGCTGATCACCGCGGCCATCTTGTCCGCGGTGCGGTCGTGCAGCAGGCGGCCGATGATGGGCGCGAAGCTGCGGCGCGGCAGGATCGCGGTCACGCCCACGCCGGGCAGCGCCGCGTCGGCGCTGACCAGGGTGGCTGCCGCGGTGGTCAGACGGCGGTCCGGGCAGTCGACGAAATCGAGCGGGATGCCGGTATTGGCCCGCACCCAGTCCTGCCGGAGCTTGTCAGCCTGGACATTGTCGATGACGAAGTGCACGGCGCGCAGCGAGGTGGGCCGCAGGCTGCGCGCGTACCGTAGCGCGGCGATCGTGGCCAGGTCGAAGTCGTCGATGAAGACGAGAACGCTGCGCCGGGAGTACGTGGGCGGCTCAGAGGGCTTGCCGCGGCTTTCGATGTTCTCGAGGACCGTGGCCTCCATCCGGTACTGGCGGTTCAGCCGGATCAGCGCCGGGACGCCGACGATGAACAGCACCACGACTAGCCAGGCGCCCTCGGTGAACTTGACGATCGCGAAGATCAGCACCACGAACAGGGACGTGACGCCAGCGGAGAAGTTAATCACCAGCTTGCGCTTCCAGCCCGGCTCGCGCATCCGGTGGTGGTACTTGGCCATGCCGAAGCCGGCCATGGTGAAGGCGGTGAACACGCCGAGCGCGTAGAACGGCACCAGCCTGTTGACGTTCGATCCGACCACCGCGAGCAGGGTGATCGACACGGTCGCCAGCACGATGATGCCGCTGGAGAACACCAGCCGGTGCCCGCGCTTGGTCAGCCACCGGGGCAGGAATGCGTCCTCGGCGACGAAGCTGGCCAGGAACGGGAAGCCGTTGAAGCTGGTATTGCCGCCGGTGTAGAGGATGAGCGCGGTTGCGGCCTGCACGACGGCATACATGACATGCCCGAAGACCGATGTCCCGAAGACCAGCTGGGCTTCCTGGGAGATGACCGTCGGCACGCCGGTGGTGTAGGGCTGGGCGTGCGTCACGTGCGCCAGCCACGAGATGCCGGCCACCAGGGTGCCGAGGATCGCGCCCTCGTACACCAGGATCCGGCGCGCGTTGATGCCCTCGGGCGGCTTGAACGCGCTCACCGCATTCGATACCGCCTCGATGCCGGTGAGCGATGACCCGCCATTGGCGAATGCCCGCAGCATCACGAAGATCAGCCCGAAGGTGATCAAGCCGCTGTGGTTCGGCGCGGCCGCCTGCTCGTAGGTGCAGTGCACGATGCCCGGCGGGCAGTGCACGTGCCACTGCGGCAGGGAGAAGAAGAACTCCCGCACCAGGCCGGCGGCGATCGTGATGATCATCACCGCCGAGAACAGGTACGTGGGCACGGCGAAGGCCTTGCCGGCCTCCCGGATGCCGCGCAGGTTGCCGAAGAGCATCAGCAGCACGACGCCGATGGAGATCAGCGTCAGCGTTGCCGGGCTGCTCAGCTGTCTCGGGAACGCCGACGCCACGGCCGCCGTCCCGGCGGCGATCTGCACCGCGACGGTGACGACATAGTCCACCAACAGCGCCAGAGCTGCTATCTGGGCGACCCGCGGGCCGAAGTTGTCCCTGGCGACAACGTAGGAGCCGCCGGCCCTGGTGTAAACCATGACGACTTCGCGGTAAGACAGCACCACGAGCACCATGACGAACAGGACAACGCCAGTGATCGGGAGCAGCACCGTGAACGCGCTAACGCCCAGGCCGCCGAGCATCAGCTCGATCAGGATTTCCTCGGTGCCGTAGGCCGACGAGGAGATGCCGTCCGGCGACAGCACGCCAAGCGCCAGCGTCTTGGTCAGCCGCTGCTCGCCTAGCTGCTCGTTGATGAGCGGCTTGCCGAGCAGCTTGCGCTTCAGGGTGTAGCCGAGCCCGTCAGCCAGGTCGCCTCGCCGCGTCAGCCTGCCGACAGCTCGTCGTATGGCCACGCTGCAGCGCCCTCCCCTTCTGACAGCACCTGACGTGGCCTTCATACCATTGCGGCGGCGCATGGCCGGAGGCCGGGCGGTGCCGCATCCTGCCCGTCGGTGCCGCATCAAGGGTAACGGGAATAACCGCCTGCCCGAGATGTCCGTCAGCTTGACATAGGCCCGCCCGGGCAGGCATGCTCAAGAAGCTGTGTAATACGGACACCTTGTTCGGTGAGGCGTCTTCACGGACACAGGCCACTGATCCCACCCGTCGAGAGACGCTCCGGATCAGGACACCTCTCCCCGGAGTAAGGGGTGAGGCCAGGTGGCTGCGCACCCTTCGGGCGCGCTACGCCGTGAAGTGCCAAAGCTCTAACGAGGGGGTGCCTCGCCGTGGCGGATTCCCGCCCGGTGGACGCTGTCTCGTGAGGTGCCTGACTACGGGCCTGCCCGCCGCCTGGCGGGCAGCAGGGCATGACGCGGCCGGGCCGCGGCGGGAAGGAGGCGAGCAATGGACTCTGATAGTCCGGGCCGAAAATGGCCCCTCGCCGCCAATACTGCCTGCCCCGGGCACGTACACGTGAACCTGCCATCGGCCGCAGCCTGACAGCCTGAGGCTGCCCGACCGGGTCGTGCGTGCCCCCTGACCCCGCCGTGGAAACGGCGGTGAACGGGGTGATCCGCCGTGACCTCAGCGACTTCCGGCCTCCGCCGTGCGGTGCCTGGCCACAGTGCCCTAGCCGACCGCGCCGCAGCTGACCACGGGGCGGCGCTCGACACCGCGCACGTCGGCGACATCCGCGGCGCGCTCGGCACGATCGCCGTCGACGACATCGCCGCGCGCAAGTCGGCGAGCGCCAAGCTCAAGACGCTGCTGGCGATTGTCGGTCCAGGGCTGATCGTGATGGTCGGCGATAACGATGCGGGCGCGTTCTCCACCTACGGCCAGGCAGGCCAGAACTATGGCACGCATCTGCTCTGGACGTTCGTGCTGCTGATCCCGGTCCTGTACGTGAACCAGGAGATGGTGCTCAGGCTGGGCGCCGTGTCGGGGGTCGGGCACGCCCGGCTGATCCTGGAGCGGTTCGGCAGGTTCTGGGGCGCGTTCAGCGTCATCGACTTGTTCCTGCTCAACGCGCTGACCATCATCACCGAGTTCATCGGGATCACGCTCGCGGCCGGCTACCTCGGGGTGCCCAAGATCGTCGCCGTGCTGCTGGCCGCGCTGGTCATCGTGGCTTCTGCCATGACCGGGAGCTTCCGCAGGTTCGAGCGGATCGCCATGGTCTTTTGCGCGGGGTCGCTGCTGCTGATCCCGCTTTACGTGCTGTCTCACCCGGCTGCTGGCCAGGTCGCGACCGGGTTCGTGGTGCCGAACATGCCCGGCGGGGCCGGGCAGCTGAGCACGGTCATGCTGCTGATCATCGGGATCGTCGGCACCACGGTCGCGCCGTGGCAGCTTTTCTTCCAGCAGTCCTACGTGATCGACAAGCGCATCACCCCGCGGTTCATCCCGTACGAGAAGGCGGACCTGGCCATCGGGATCGGCGTCGTCATCGTGGGCGGCGCGGCGCTGATGGGCGCGGCGGCGGCGGCCTTCGCCGGGACGTCGGCCGCAGGCCACTACACCGACGCGGCCGGGCTGGCCGCCGGGATCGCCGCATCGGCCGGCCAGGCGGCCGGCGCGCTGTTCGCCGTTGCCTTGCTGGATGCGGCCATGATCGGCGCCTTCGCGGTCTCGCTCTCCACCGCCTACGCGCTCGGTGACGTACTCGGCCTCAAGCACTCGCTGCACCGGGGCGTGCGGCAGGCCAAGGGCTTCTACGTCATGTACGGCGGGCTGGTCGCCGGCGCCGCGACAATCGTGCTCATCCCCGGCTCACCGCTCGGCCTGTTCACCGAGGGAGTCCAGGTGCTGGCGGGCGTCGTGCTGCCGAGCGCGACGGTCTTCCTGCTGCTGTTGTGCAACGACAAGGCGGTACTAGGGCCGTGGGTGAACGGGCGGTTCACCAACGCCTTCACCGGCTCGGTGATCGCCCTGCTGATCATGCTGTCGCTGATCCTGGTGGCGTCGGTGACGTTCCCGCACATCAGCTCGGGGCAGATTCTGCTGATCATGATCGGATTCGCGGGCGTCGCGCTGGTCACGGTCGCCGTCGTCATGGCCGTCGGCCGTCGGCCGGCCGCCCCTGACCAGGCCCCTGAGGCCGGTGAAGCCGAACCTGACCGGCTGTCCCGGCCGGAGGCCATGAGCAAGGAAAACTGGCGGATGCCGGCCCTGGCCATGCTCGCCCCGGTGCAGATGTCCGTCGGCCGGCGGCTCGCCCTGACCGGAATGTGGATCTACCTGGTTATCGCGATGGGTGCCGTGGTGGTCCGCATCGTCGAAGTAGCGATGGGGCACTGAGGTCCGCTTGCCGGCCGGGGACGGCGCGGGCAACGGCGGGCTAGCGCACCGCGCCGGTGACCAGCCAGCGTGATGTCCGGCTGCGCAGGGTCAGCGTGGCGAACCTTGCCAGCATCCAGGCGGTGTAGGCGAGCCAGAGCGCGACCAGGCCCGCGCCTGCCCGGACCACGACCGCGGCTGCCGCGCCGAACACCACCAGCGTCACCAGCCCGGCGAGCGCCAGGTAATCCTGGTCGCCCGCGCCGATCAGCACTCCGTCGAGCACGAACACCACGCCGGCGACCGGCTGCTGGACGACGACCACCAGCAGCACCGCAAGCAGCAGGCCGCGTACCGTCGGCGTGACCCCGAACAAGCCGGGTATGGCGGGCCGGAGGGCGAGCAGCAGCAGCGAGAAGAGCACGCCGTACCCGGCCCCCCAGCCAATCATCCGCCGGGTCGCGGCTCTCGCGCCGGACACGTCGCCGGCCCCGAGATAGCGGCCGGTGATTGCCTGCGCGGCGATGGCTATCGCGTCCAGCGCGTACACGAACAGGTTCCAGACCCGCATGGCGACCTGGCTAGCGGCGATAGCGGCATCCGACTGCCGTGCCGCGATGGCGGTCATCAGGACCAGGACCGCTTGCAGCGCGAGCGTGCGGAGGACAAGCGAGGCCCCGGCGACGGCGGCCGTCGTGACGCCGCGGCGGTCGGGCCGGAGCGGGATGCCCGCTCGCCGGGCGCCGCGGCCGACGACGACGAGGTACGCGGCGCCGGCCCCGGTCTGGGCCACGGCCGTGCCGGCGGCCGAGCCGGCGATCCCCCAGTGCAGGCCGAGCACGAAGGTCGCGTTGAGCGCGATGTTGACGGCATTCGCTACGACCGCGACCAGCAGCGGTGACCTGGTGTCCTGCAGCCCGCGCAGGACCCCGGTGCCCGCCAGCACGGCGAGCATCGAGGGCGCCCCGAGCAGGCTGATCCGCAGGTAAATGACTGCCTGATGGCTTACTGCCGGGGTGCCGCCGAACGCGGCGACGATCCGGGGGGCGAGCGGCCAGCCGGCCGCGAGGACGACGGCGCCGATCGCTGCCGCCAGCCACAGGCCGTCGATGCCGTGCCGGATCGCGACATCGCGGCGGCCGGCCCCGAGCTGGCGGGATACCGCCGCCGTCGTGCCGTAGGCGAGGAAGATCGACACGCCGACGAGGGTGGCCAGCACCTGGCTGGCGACGCCGAGGCCGCCGAGCGGGACCGTGCCAAGCCGGCCGACGATCGCCGAGTCAGCGAGCAGGAACAGCGGCTCCGCGACCAGCGCGCCGAACGCCGGAACGGCAAGCCGCACTATCTCCCCGTCGTGCGGGCTGCGCAGCCCTGCGAGCAGCCCGGCTCGGTTGCGCTGACCGCCGCCGGCGACCGGCGCGCGGCCTGGCTGGCCGCCGTCAGCCAACCACGCCCCCGGCCCGCAGGTCCGCGATGGCAGCGGCCGCCAGGCCCAGCCCGGCCAGCACCTCGTCGGTGTCCCGTCCTGGGCGCGGTGGCGGCGCCGGCATGGCCGCCGCCGTCCGGCCGAACCGCGGCGCCGGCGCCGGCTCAGTGACCCCGCCGATCTCGACGAACGCGTTCCTGGCTGTCGCGTGCTGGTGCGCGGGCGCCTCCGCCATGGTCAGCACCGGCGCGACGCAAGCGTCGGTGCCGGCGAAGACGCGCTCCCACTCGGCCCTGGTGCGGGCTGCGAAGGCCGCGGTGAATCGCTGTCGCAGCACCGGCCAGTTGTCTTTGTCGTGCTGGTGCGGCAGGTCCGCGTCGGCCAGCCCGAGCCCGGCCAGCAGCGCGGCGTAGAACTGCGGCTCTAGCGCGCCGACGGCAACGTACTGCCCGTCCGCGGTGGCATAGGTGTCGTAGAACGGCGCGCCGCCGTCCAGCAGGTTGCTGCCGCGCTTGTCCTGCCAGGCTCCCGACGCGCGCATGCCGTAGGCAAACGAGGTGAGCAGCGCCGAGCCGTCCACCATGGCGGCGTCCACTACCTGGCCGAGTCCGGAGCGGGTCCGCTCGAGCAGGGCAGCGAGGATGCCGAGGGCCAGCAGCATGCCGCCGCCGCCAAAGTCGCCGAGCAGGTTCACTGGCGGCACCGGCGACTCCCCGGCCCGGCCGATCATGCTCAGCGCGCCCGAGATGGCGATGTAATCGATGTCATGCCCGGCTGTCGGCGCCAGCGGGCCGTCCTGGCCCCATCCGGTCATCCGGGCGAAGACGAGGCCCGGATTGCGCGCCGCGCACACCTGCGGGCCGAACCCGAGTCGCTCGGCCACCCCCGGCCTGAAGCCCTCGACCAGCACGTCGGCAGTCTCGGTGAGCTGGAGCAGCACGTCGATCGCAGCCGGATCCTTGAGGTTCAGGCCGATCGAGCGGCGGCCCCGGCTCAGCGGATCGTTCGGCTGCGGTGCCTGCGGACCGCACCGCTCCGCCCGGTCGACGCGCAGCACATCGGCGCCGAGATCAGCCAGGATCATGCAGCCGAAGGGCGCGGGAGCCAGGCTGGCAATCTCGATCACCCGCACGCCGCTGAGTGGGCCCATCGCTCATGTCCTCCGATTTACCGCTGGCGCCGACCCGGACGGTTTGCCCGCGTCGCCCGGTCTAGCGTGATAGTAGCCCGCTTCCCAGGGCGACCCCGCAGCGTCGGCGTCGATGACGTGACGACGATGGCGCCGGCGAGCCCGGCGTGGTCAGGCGGCGTCGTCGGGATCGTCGCGCGGCCAGCCGGCGGTCGTCGCTACCGTCCCGTCGTGCCGCACCAGCCGGGCCGGCAGGCCGATGTCATGCAGCCAGTCCGGCGCAGCCGCACCGCGGACGATGGCGGCAGTGCTAGCGGTATTGGCGTCGGTACACGTCCCGGCGGCGACTGGCGGCAGTCTGCCCGATTTAGGGGGTAATGTGCTGCGCGTCCTGCCGGTCTGGTCCGGCGCCGTGTACGGTCTGCACTATGCACGGGTACACGCCGGAGAAAGACGCTTACCTCAAGCGGCTGAGCAGGATCGAGGGCCAGATCCGCGGCCTGCAGCGAATGGTTGACGAGGACGTCTACTGCATTGATGTGCTCACTCAGATCTCGGCGGCCACCCGTGCGCTCCAGGCGGTAGCCATCGGCTTGCTGGAAGACCATCTCGGGCACTGCGTGGCCCAGGCCGTCGAGCGAGGCGGCCCGGAAGCCAAGGCGAAGGTCAAGGAGGCGGCTGAGGCCGTTGCCAGGCTAGTCAGATCCTGATGACTCGCCCGCCCGCAGACCCACTTAGCACGCCAAGCGTCCGTCCGCAGGACCAATAATGTCCAGGTATGGCCGAATCGCGGCGCCCGTTTCGGATGCAATGTGGCTGCGCGGACGGGTCAGCCGGACTGCTCGCCGAACCGCGGCCCGCTGGCGCCTTGCCCCTGCTGCGTGATCCGGCCGAACGCCTGCAGGTTCGCCAGGCTCTCACCGCGCTTCACCCGCCAGGCGTACTCCTTCCTGATCGCCGACGCGAAGCCGATCATCAGGGCCCGATCGAAGGTGTCGTCGGCATAGCTGAGCACGCACCCGAGCAGCCGGTCGACCTCGGCCGGGCTGATCGCGCGCAGCGGGAGCCGGCCGGCGAGATAGACGTCCCCGACGGGGTCGAGCGCGAAGTGCACCCCGTACATCCGGGCGTTCCGCTCGAGCAGGAAGCGATAGAACTCGGCGTGGTTCTCGTCCGGCTGGCGGCAGAAGAAGGCCTCAACGAGCAGGCTGTGCGTGCCTGCGATCAGCCATGTCATCGTCTTCAGCTTGTGCTGCCCCGGCAGCGTGACCAGGTAGCTGCCGGGCCGGGGTGATTCGTAGCCGACGTCCAGGGCACCGAGCGCCGCCGCGAGGGCCGCGTCGTAATCCGGCGGCTGGCTCACGCGTCGACCGCTGCGGCCGTTTCGGCGGTCACGCCGGCGTACAGCTGCAACAGCGAGTCGACCGTCGCGGACCAGCCGAACCTTGATGCGTGCTCGCGAGCGCCTCGCGCGAGCCTGGCCAGGCTCGCCGGCGCGCTGATCAGGTCACGTACCGCCCTGGCGTAGTGGCCGGGATCGCGGGAGTCGACCAGCACCCCGGAGTACCCGTGCCGGACCGCGATGCGCAGCCCGCCGACAGCGGCCGCCACCACCGGCGTTCCGCATGCCTGGGCTTCCATCGCTACCAGGCCGAATGACTCCGAGTACGACGGCACCATGACGAGGGTGGCGGCCCGGTACCACTGAGCGAGTTCCGGCTGCGGGCACGGTGGCTCCAGCCGCACGAGGCCGGATAGCCCGAGCCGGGCGGCCAGCTGCTCAAGCCCGTCCGGGTCCTGCCGCCCCGCACCGCTCGGGCCGCCGACGAAGGCGAGCGTAAGCTTGCCCGCCAGCCCTGGATCGTCGGCTATCAGCTGCGCAGCCGCGTGCAGGACGATGTCGGGCGCCTTCAGCGGCTGCACCCGGCCGGCGAAGACCAGTACGACGCCGTCCTCGTGCAAGCCGAGCTTCCGGCGCGCTTCGAGCTGGGAACCTGGCCGGAATACTGACAGGTCCACGCCGGGATTGATGATGCTCACCCTGGCCGGATCGGCGCCATAGTGCCCGATCAGTTGCTGAGCCTCGTCGTCGGTGTTGGCCACGAGCCGGTCGGCCGACGCCACTACCTCAGCCTCGCCGCGCAGCCGGACGTCAGGCTCGGCGGTGTCGCCGGCTGCCAGCGCGGCATTCTTGACCTTGCCGAGGGTGTGCATGGACTGGATGAGCGGGACGCCCCAGCGTTCCTTGGCTACCGCGCCCACCTGGCCGGACAACCAGTAATGACCGTGCACGAGGTCGTACCGTCCCGGCGCGTGCGCCGCCTCGGTGCGGAGCAGTTCAAAGGTGAACTGGCAAAGCTGGCCAGGCAGGTCGGCCTTGTCCAGGTCCTCGAACGGGCCAGCCGCCAGGTGGCGCACCAGCACGCCGGGTGCCAGCTCCGCAACCTGCGGCTGATCGCGGGAAACCGCCCTGGTGAAGATGTCGACCTCGACGCCTCGGTCGGCCAGCCGCTTGGCGACCTCGACGACGTAGACGTTGAGTCCGCCCGCGTCTCCCGTCCCCGGCTGCTCTAGCGGTGACGTGTGAACGCTGACGGTCGCGATCCGCCGTGGAGAGCGTCGCGGCACAGGCTCTCACCTCCGGATCAGGTCAACTCTGCGACCGCCCGCCAGATTCCCGCCGTTTTACGCCGGCGGTACGGGAACGCTGGCTCGCCTTATCCGCGTTCCCGGTCGGCGCGGATCCCGGCGAAAGCGGGCGGGCTAGGATTCTGGCCATGAGCACGCTCATCTTGATCAGGCACGGCGAAAGCGAGTGGAACGAGAAGGGCCTGTTCACCGGCTGGGTCGACGTCCGGCTGTCGGATCGCGGCCGGACCGAGGCCGCGCGGGCCGGCCAGCTACTGACCGGTGCCGGGTTGCGGCCGGACACGGTGCACACCTCGGTGCTGAGCCGGGCTATCGAGACCGCCAGCATCGCGCTGGACGTCGCCGATCTGAGCTGGCTGCCGGTGCGCCGGTCGTGGCGGCTGAACGAGCGGCACTACGGCGCGCTGCAGGGCAAGGATAAGGCAGCGACCAGGGAGCAGTACGGCGACGAGCAGTTCATGCTGTGGCGCAGGTCCTACGATGTGCCGCCGCCGCCGCTTCCCGACGACGACCCGCTGTCGCAAGCTCGTGACGCGCGCTATGCGCTGCTACCGCCCGAGCTGCTGCCGCGGACGGAGTGCCTGCGTGACGTGGTGCTGCGGATGCTGCCGTACTGGTACGACGCAATCATTCCCGACCTGGCCGCTGGCCGGGTCACGCTCGTCATCGCGCACGGCAACTCGCTGCGGGCTGTGGCCAAGCACCTGGACGGGATCAGCGATGCTGACATCGCCGAGCTCAACATCCCGACCGGCATGCCGCTGGTGTACGAGCTGGATGAGACCTTCCGCCCGGTGCAGCCCGGCGGCCAGTACCTGGATCCGGAGGCAGCGGCGCGGGCCGCGGCGGCGGTGCGGGCCCAGGGCCGGTGAGCTGACCGGCCCTGCGCCGGCGGCGCAGACCAGCCGGCGGCGCAGACCAGCCGGCGGCGCAGACCAGCCGGCGGCGCAGCTCGCGGTGCGGCACGCTCAGCGAGCGGCGAGCTGCTGTCGCCAGGTGATCGTCCGGTCACAGCACTGGTGCCCAGCAGGCACAATCAACATGGACGGCAGCTTTCGCGGCCGTGAACACTTCGCGAATAGCCGCGGCTGCAGCCTCCGGGCAGTGGGCTGAACCGGGCCAGACGCTTACCATCGAGGCGTGGAGATGGGGGTGCAAGCACTCATGTCTTCGGACATGTCAGACTCGGGCCTGCCGCAGGAGAGCAAGCTGCCCGCAGGCGTGAGCTCGGTGCTGGCGGTCCTCCTGTCGTCAGCGGTGGTGCTCGACAGCGACGACCGGGTGCTCAGCTCCAGTGCCGCCGCGCGTGAGTTCGGCCTCGTCGACGCCGATCGGCTGGTGGTCGGCGAGCTGCTGGCGCTGGCCAGGCAAGTCCGCCGCGAGGGCCTGCCGCGCGAGGGCGAGCTCGACATCATGACCACCAGGTTCAATGGGCGGGCGACGAGCTTCGCCGTCCGCGTGGCGCCGCTCGGACCGGAAGTCGGCGACGGCGGCCTGATCCTGCTGCTGGCCGAGGACCAGACCGAGAGCCGGCGGGTGGACGAGGTACGACGGGACTTCGTGGCCAACATCAGTCACGAGCTGAAGACCCCGGTCGGGGCGCTGGCCCTGCTAGCCGAGACGGTCGAGGAGGCTGCCGACGACCCGGAGGCAGTGCTCCGGTTCGCCGGGCGGATGCGCCAGGAGGCATCCCGGCTCACTGACCTGGTGCAGGACCTGATCATGCTGTCCCGGATTCAGGCGGCCGAGCCGGTGCCGGATCCCAGTCCGGTGGTGCTCGATGACGTGGTCGCCGAAGCGGTGGACAGGTGCCGGATGCGCGCGACGGCCCGCGGCATCTCTCTCGAGGTGACCGGAGAGCGTGGCGTGCAGATCCTCGGTGACGAGGACCTGCTGGTCACCGCGCTGAGGAACCTGCTAGAGAACGCGGTCGCCTACAGTCCGGACAAGACGCGGGTGGTGATCACCGCCAGGACCGCGTCCAGCTTGCTGGCTGAGGTCAGCGTCACCGACCAGGGCATCGGGATCCCCGAGCGGGACCGCGAGCGGATCTTCGAGCGCTTCTACCGGGTCGACCCAGCGCGGTCGCGGGCGACCGGCGGGACTGGACTTGGCCTGGCCATCGTCAAGCACGTTACGGCAGCGCACGGGGGCAACGTCACAGTCTGGAGCCAGGAGGGGCACGGCTCCACCTTCACGCTCCGGCTTCCGCTGCGCCCACGGCGCGGGATGCCGGTCGGTGGTACGGACCAACCAGGAACGCGAGCGGACCACCGGGCCGCGCGATCTGTCAGGGAGGCAGTTAAGTGACTCGGGTGCTCGTCGTCGAGGACGAAGAATCCTTCAGCGACGCGCTGTCGTACATGCTCCGCAAGGAAGGGTTCGAGGTCGCGGTCTGTCCCACCGGTCCGGACGCGCTCGAGACGTTCGATCGCACCGGGGCCGACCTGGTCCTGCTCGACCTGATGCTGCCGGGCCTGCCGGGCAGCGAGGTTTGCCGGACCCTGCGCGAGCGGTCCAACGTTCCGGTGATCATGCTGACGGCCAAGGACAGCGAGATCGACAAGGTTGTCGGACTCGAGCTCGGTGCCGACGACTATGTGACCAAGCCGTTCTCGTCCCGCGAACTGGTGGCCAGGATGCGCGCGGTGTTGCGCCGCCGGGGCGACGCGGACGAGCCGGTCAGCTCGATCATGGAGGCCGGCCCGGTGCGGATGGACGTGGACCGGCACGTGGTGACCGTTCGGAGCCAGCAAGTACAACTCCCGCTCAAGGAGTTCGAGCTGCTTGAGGTACTGCTGCGGAACCCGGGACGAGTGCTCACCCGCATGCAGCTGATCGACCGGGTCTGGGGCGCCGACTATGTCGGGGACACCAAGACGCTGGATGTGCACGTGAAGCGGCTGCGGACCAAGATCGAGACTGAGCCGACCAAACCCCGGCACATCGTGACGGTGCGGGGCCTGGGCTACAAGTTCGAGCCGGCTGGCTGACGAGGCGCACGGTCGCGCCAGCCGGCTACCCCGCCGCGACGACTACCCGGACTTTGACGGCTTCGGCGAAGCCGTGTTACCGGGCTTAGCCGTGTGCGCTGGCGTAGCGCCGGGCGTCACCGCCGCTATGCCCGGCTGCGGCGGAGCGTAGGTCTGGTAGCGCTCCGCGCGCGGCATCACCGGGACCAGCAGTGTGACGACTCCTGCCTTCTGGAAAGTCAGTTGCAGCTTGATCGTCGAGCCGCTGGTGACAGTCCGGGTCAGGTCGACGAGCACAAGCTGAGGCTTGGGGCCGGACAGAAACACCGGGTGCTGGTAGGTGATAGGCACACCGCCGCCCGGCAGCGTCACCGAGGCGGCAGTTCCCGGCGCGGCGATGGCCAGCAGCTTGTCGGGTGCGCCGTCAGTCACGACGGCCAGGAACAGGCTGGCCGACTGGCCCTTGTGCAAGTTCGAGCCGAGCGGGGCACCGAGCACGAAGACGTTCCTGATGGAGAGGTCTCCGACGACGGTGCCGGCCGTGTCCGTCGGGTAGTGAAACTGCAGCGTCGGGGCATTGTTGCCGGCCTCGCAACCGGCCAGCACCGGAAGCAGCACTGCAGCTGCCCCGAGCACCAGCCGACGCGGCAGCGCGGTTCTCCAGCCGCTCCGGATCACAGCTTGCTCCCCTCTGTCATGAGGAAGTCCGACAGACGTCGGAAAGCGTAGTCACCAGGCGTGCCGGGGCCGGCGCCGGCCCCGCCCGTTCCGGCCGCGTCACGGACTCCGGGAGATTGCCTGTCAGCTGCTGAGGACCTGAACCAGCGGTGCCGGGTCGTCCTTCGCGCTGAGGTTCTGCGAATAGGCAGCAGACTGGCCAAGGTCTAGGCGGGCAGCCACCAGAACGGCAGTCAATCCCCGAACCGGGTAGTAGCTCGCCAGTACGCTTCGCTTGTCGAGAGCCACCGCCACGGCGGTCCGCAGGCTCGCCCTCAGCCGCGAGTGCAGTTGCTCGACCTCACCGATCGTCTGCGGGGTGCCGACGAGGTAGGTCGGCACGTCTCGGCTCGATCCGATCACTGCCAGCCACCTGACCGCCGCGCCGCATCGGCAGCCGGGCGGCACGAGCACCAGCACGCTCTCGCTCAGGCCGTGCAGCGGGACCGGGTTGTGGTTCGCGGTGAGCGTGAGGGTGCCGGCCGGCAGCGGCCGCCCTGTCGGCACGACGACCGGGCTAGGTGCCATCGCACTGGCGCTGGCTCCGCTCCCGGCGGCGCGGCTGCGTGACGCCGGCGCGGTAGCAGAGGACGGGCCGCCGGACGCCGGCGCGCTGGCGCTGGGCTTGCCGGTGGCCGGCCTGCTGACGGCCGGCCTGCTGGCGGCGGAACTGCTGACGGCGGAGCCGCCGGTGCGCGGCCCGCCAGGGCTTGTGCCGTTGCCGGGAACCCGGCTCAGGTACTGGTCGGACGTCGCGGTGAAGATCGTCAGCAGCGTGCCGGCGATGAGGGCAAGGATCAGGCAGCAGGCCAGCACCGGCAGCACGACGCCCTCCCTGGCGAGGGATCCGTGCAGCCGGCCGCGGCGCATCCGGCGGCGTTCCGCCCGCAGCTCCCGGTGGTATGCCTGCACGTCACGATCGAGTTCCCGCGCATCGTCGGGAATCTCAATGTCGACCGGTGGCAGGCCTGTGTCGTCCCGTTCCGGTTCGCCGCCTGAGTTCACGACTACCTCTCGACAGGGAGCGAACGTCTTCTTTCAGTATGAGCCCGCGACGGCCATCACGACACCGCCTGCCCCGAGGTAGCGCCCATCGCGTCCCACCGCTGGCCGCCGTCGGCGGCGCGCGCTTGCGCGCAGGCAATTTGCCGCGCCGCCAACTGCGCCATTGACCTGCACCTTTGCCGCGAACGACGGAGAATCGCCGGCGCTGAACGTGGTAAGATGAGGTTCTGCGGAAGGGGTACATGCCACATGTCATTCAAGGTCGGCGACACCGTCGTCTACCCCCATCATGGGGCTGCTCGGATCGAGGAAATCGAAATCCGTGTGATCAAGGGTGAGGATAGAACCTACCTGGTGCTGAAGGTCGACAAGGGCGACCTGACTGTGCGTGTTCCCGCGGATAACGCTGAGCTAGTGGGCGTTCGCGATGTCGTCGGGCAGGAGGGGCTTGAGCGCGTATTCGAGGTGCTGCGCGCCCCCTACACCGAGGAGCCGACCAACTGGTCCCGGCGGTACAAGGCCAACCTGGAGAAGCTGGCTTCCGGCGACGTCAACAAAGTCGCCGAGGTAGTGCGCGATCTTTGGCGCCGCGACCGGGAGCGGGGCCTGTCGGCCGGCGAGAAGCGGATGCTGGCGAAGGCCAGGCAGATCCTGGTCAGCGAGCTGGCGCTCGCCGAGAAGACTAACGAGGACAAGGCCGAGGCACTGCTAGACGAGATTCTCGCGTCCTGACGGTCGTGCCGGACTTGCTGCCGCGGGTCGGCATCGGCGTTGACGTTCATCCGATCACGGCCGGTCGGCCGCTGTATCTGGCCGGTTTGCTCTGGCCTGGCGAGGACGGCCTGAGCGGGCATTCCGACGGCGACGTCGCGGCGCATGCTGCCTGCAGTGCCGTGCTCTCCGCTGCTGGCATCGGGGATCTCGGCAGCCAGTTCGGCACCGACCGGACTGAGTGGGCGGGCGCGCCCGGAGCGGCGCTCCTGCAGGAAACCGTCCGGCTGACCGCTGCCGCCGGGTTTCACATCGGGAACGTGGCTGTACAGGTCATCTGTAATCGGCCCCGGATCTCCCTGCGGCGGGCTGAAGCGGAACGGGTGTTGTCGGCCGCTCTGCACGGCGCGGCGGTCAGCCTGTCCGCTACTACGACTGACGGGCTGGGCTTGACCGGCCGCGGCGAGGGAATCGCCGCGATCGCGACCGCGCTGGTGGCCCGGTCTGGTTAGCGGCGGCCCGCCAGCGGTGCCCTGGGCCGACCGCTCAGGCCTGCGGCTCTGGCGGCTCAGGCGGTGTCGGCGAACTCCGCATTCGGTGGAACACCGGCATATCCGGGTCATCTGGGCCGTCTTGGTACTCGTCTTGCCCGGCTGCGTCGGGTGCGTCGGTGCCGGCCGCGTCGGTTGACTCGGTGCCGGGAGCCTCGGTGCCAGCCGGCTGTGCCGTCTCACCCTGCTCGAATGCTTCTTCCTGGCGGGGTATCGCCTCATCGCTGCTCGGGTCGTCCGGTCCGGGCTCGGCATCGACTGCCAGTTCGGGCTCGGTGTCGGGGAACTCGGTGTCGGCTAGCTCGGTGTCGGGGAACTCGGTGTCGGGGAACCCGGTGTCGGCTGCCTGCCCCGGCTCGCCATCAACGGCTGGTTCCGGCTCGGGCCAGGCCGGGCCCGCGGCGCCCGGCCTGGCCTCCGGTTCCGGCCTGGCCTCCGGTTCCGGCGTGAGCGGCAGCGCTGGCGCAGCCTGCGGTGGCTGCCGGACGAACAAGTCCAGGCCGGTCGTGACTGGAGCAACGGCGGAACTAGTCGGCTGCGGCGCAGCCAGCCTGCGCAGCCTGGCGTGCCTGAGCATCGCCAGCAGCAGCGTGAACGCCACGAATACCAGTACCCAGGGGAGCACCGCGGCGGTCACAGCGGCGACATGATGCGGCAGCTTGCGGCCGACCGCGTGCAGTGCGTCGGCGCCCGCCGCGGCGGCTAGCACGGCCAGCAGCGTTACCCAGGCGAGCGCCCGGCTCGGCAGGCCTGCCCCGCGCAGCGCCAGCACGGCGGCCAGCACTATCACCAGCATCGCATCGATCAGCAGCGGATAACCGCGAGCAAGCCGTGGGGCGATGCCCGCATGCAGGGCCAGGTCGTGGATGCCGGCATAGGACAGCACGAACGTCGCCGCGCAGAGCGCCGCCACGCCGATGCCGACGGCAGTAAGGGCCAGTATCCGGAGGCCACGGGGCGCCGGCTCCGGCTGGGCTGTGCCAGGACGCAGTAGCTGGCTGCTGGTCGTTTCGGCGCTCATGGGCGTGCCAGGTCCTTCCTCCGCGATGTCGGCTGACCGCGTTCCCCTTATAGTCAGGAACGGGCGGTGCTGCAAGCAAGCAGGCGGTAACCGGGCGTTTGGCGCGTCGCGGCACGCTGGCGGGAATCTTCGCGAACCCGCCCAGTGCGTGTGCCCGCCCGCTCGATGACGAGCCGGTCAGAAGGAGACGAAATGCCGTACTACCGGATGACAGGGGAGGTTCCGCGGAAGCGCCACACCCGTTTCCGTGACGCGGCCGGTCACCTTTACGCCGAGGAGCTGATGGGCGAGGAGGGGTTCGTATCCGACTCCTCGCTGCTGTACCACCGGCACCCGCCGACGGCGATCGTCAAGAGCGAGGGACTGCGGGACATCGCCGCGGAAGCGGTGATCCGTCCCAACTACCCGCTGCTGCCGCGCCACTACCGGACCCAGGACCTGCCGGCGGGCGGTGACCTGGTTCTCGGCCGCCATCTCATGATGGCCAACGATGACGTCCGCATCTCGTTCGCGGCCGCCGACGCAGCCACCGACCTCTACCGGAACTCCTCCGGCGACGAGGCCGTGTACCTGCGGTCAGGCTCGGCTACTTTCGAGTCGGTATACGGCAGCATCGAGGCGGTTGCCGGCGACTACGTCATAGTGCCGCGCGGCACCATCCACCGCTGGCGGCCTGCGCCGGGCGGCGTGCATGCACTGGTGGTCGAGGCGCGCGGGCACATCCGTCCGCCGCGACGGTACCTGTCGCAGTACGGCCAGTTCCTGGAGCACGCGCCCTACTGCGAGCGGGACCTGCGCGGCCCGGCCGGCCCGCTGCTGGCTGACGGCGAGGACGTTCCCGTGATCGTGCGCAACTCCGCCGGGCTGACCAGGCTGACCTACGTTTACCACCCGTTCGACGTGGTGGGCTGGGACGGCTGCCTCTACCCGTACGCATTCAACATCGCCGACTTCGAGCCGATCGTGAAGCGCACGCACGCTCCGCCGCCGGTGCACCAGACCTTCGAGGGGCCGAACTTCGTCATCTGCTCGTTCTGTCCCCGGCCGCTGGACTTCGACCCCGAGGCGGTGCCGATCCCGTACAACCATCACAACGTCGACTCCGACGAGATGATGTACTACGTGGCCGGTGACTACTCCGCGCGCAAGGGCTCGGGAGTGGGACTCGGCTCGATCACGCTGCATCCTTCCGGCTTCACTCACGGACCGCAGCCGGGCGCGGTCGAGGCGGTCATCGACGGACTGGCTGAGGGCAAGACCTCGACCGACGAGACAGCGGTCATGATCGACACTTTCCGGCCGCTGCTGCTCGCCGAGCCAGCTGGTCAGGCAGAGGATCCTGAGTACGCCTGGAGCTGGGCCGCTGGCGCACGCGGCCGGGCCGGCCGCCAGCAGGCCGGCCAGGCCGGCGGCCGGCCCGACCGCGGGCCCGCATTCTGAGCTCTCTCTCCCGCGGCGGCCGGTAACTGACGGCTTCCGGGCGGCTTACAGCATGATCTTTCCGTCGGCCACGTCGAGCGTCGACCCGGTAATCCAGGCTGCCGCGTCCGATGCGAGGAAGAGCGCGGCGGCCGCGACGTCGCCGGGCTGGCCGAGCCGGCCGAGCGGGAAGCTGGCGCCGAGCTCGGCTCGCTGAGCCGCGGACATCCAGGCGCGCATCTTGTCGTTCTCGGTCGCCGACGGCGCGACGCAGTTGACCCGGATCCCGCGCGGGCCGAGCTCCCCGGCCAGATGCCGGCCGAACGCGATCACCCCGGCCTTTGCTGCGGCGTAGCCCGCCGCGGACTTCGCGGCCTGTCTCGCGGCCGCTGATGACATCAGCACGATCGCGCCGCCGCCGCGCCTGAGCATCGCCGGCAGCACCGCGTGCACGGTGTAGAACACCGAGTTCAAGTCGGTCTCGATGATGTCCCGCCAGTGCTCCGGCGTTTCCCGTTCGGTTGGCACCGGCATGCCACTACCGCCGGCGAACGCCGCCAGGATGCCGGGCGGCCCTAGCTCGCTGGTGACAGTCGCGGCCATCCGGGCGAGCTCGGCAGGCATCGTGCAGTCAGCGGCAATCCAGATCGCCCGCCCGCCCTGCTCGCGAATCCCGTCCCTGACGGCGGCCAGCGAAGCCTCATCGCGGCCGACCACCGCGACGCGGGCACCGTTAGCGGCGAACGCGGCCGCGGTAGCCGCGCCGATGCCGCGCGACCCGCCGGTGACGATCACCACTTTCCCGGCCAGTCCGGGGTAGCTGCCATGGTGCGCCGGAGCGGTGCCCGCGTGCGCCGTCATCTCGTCCATCTGCACTTCCCTTTGTCGGGTTAGGACCGGCCGGCCCGCGGCCAGTCACGGTGACCTGGCTCGGCAATAAGCTTAGATTACAAATGCTTAGCTATCAAAATGTTTACCGGCGGCCGTCCGCCCACTGCCAGGCCGCGGAAGCTCTGCCAGCAGGCGGACGTAATCTGGGTTGGTGGCAGCCCACCTCCGCAGCCCTGGATGCGCGTCCTGACGCGCCGGGCAGTCCGTCGCTGGGCGGTCGTGGCAGCCGGGGTAGGGATCTTGTGCGGCCTGCCCGCAGTGGTCGCTGCCCTTCCAGTGCCGGGGTCCGAGCTGACCGCGGCGCAGCTGCGTGCGCGCATCGCAGCGTCAGCGACGGTCTCCTACCAGGGCTATGCCCAGTCCTACGTCGACCTGGGCTTGCCGAGCCTGCCCGACCTCGGCAACGTGATCTCGCTGCTCGACGGCAGCACGGACCAGTACGTCTGGTATCGCTCGCCGGGCCAGTGGCGCGCCGACCAGCTCACTGCGGCCGGCGAGAACGACATCTACCAGACCAGCCGCGGCACTTATCAGTGGAACTACACGAACAACGAGCTCACCAGGGTCGTCGGCGCGCAGCCGGTGCGCCTGCCGCAGGCCCCTGACCTGCTCCCGCCAGACCTGGCCCGCAGGCTGGTCGGCCTCGCCAGCCGGGCCACCAGGTTCACCAGGCTCCCCGCCCAGCGCATCGCGGGGGTCGATGCGGCCGGGCTGCGGCTGGTACCGGTCGACTCCGCGTCCACGATCAGCCAGGTCGAGATCTGGGCCGATCCCCGGACCGGATTGCCAGTGCAGGTGGAGGTATTCGGCGCGGGCGACGCCGCGCCGCTACTGGTGAGCCGCTTCCTTGACCTCAGCGAGACCACTCCGGCAGCGGCTACTCTCACGCCGCAACCCGGTCCGGGCATCGACCTCGCTACCACGACGCTGCCGGACGCGGAGGGAGTCCTGAACGGGTTCGGGCCTCCGCTGCCGGCCCAGCTCGGATGGATCGAGCGCGTCGCCAACCCGGCTGGCCTGTCCGACGTGGCTGCGTACGGCGCTGGTTTCTCCCGGTTTGCGGTGGTGCCATTGCCGGCCAGGGCCGGCGATGCGGCTCTCTCGGCGGCAAGCTCGGCGGGCCTGACGGTTACGCTCGGTGCTGGCACTGCGGTCGTAGTGCAGACGCCGCTCATCGCCATACTGCTGGCCCGCTCACCGGACGGGCAGGTGTACCTGCTGACTGGCACGGTGACCGCGAGCCGCCTGGAGTACGCAGCCACCCAATTGCTGGAATCGCAGTGATCGCTACCAGCAGTCTAACCAAGCGCTTCGGCCAGGTACTCGCGGTCGATCATGTGGACCTGCAGGTGAGCGAGGGCGACCGGTACGGCTTCCTCGGCCCGAACGGGTCAGGCAAGACGACGGTCGTGCGCATGCTGCTTGGCCTTGTGTATCCGACCAGCGGCGCCATCGAGGTGCTGGGCGTACCGGTGCCGCAGCAGGTTTCCGCGGTGCTGCCGCGCATCGGGGCGCTGATAGAGGCACCGTCGGCCTACGGGCACTTGTCCGGCCGCGCCAACCTCATGCTGATCGATGCCGCCGGCCCGCGGCCGCGCGGCGGCCGCTCGGGGCGCCGGCGACGAGTCGCCGAAGCACTCGAGCGGGTGGGGCTCGGCAGCGTCGATGACCGGGCCGTCAGGAAGTACTCGCTCGGCATGCGCCAGCGCCTCGGGCTGGCCGCCGCCCTGCTGCGCGCGCCGCGGCTGCTGGTGCTGGACGAGCCGACGAACGGACTCGATCCGCAGGGCATCCGGGAGATCCGCACCCTGCTCGCCGAGCTGAACGCGGCAGGGACCACCATCTTCCTGTCCAGCCATCAGCTGTCCGAGGTTGAGCAGCTGTGCACCAGGATCGGCGTCGTGGACCGGGGCAGGCTGGTGTTGCAGGACGACCTGGCTGCGCTGCGCGGGCCGACGGGGCGGGTGCTTGTCCGCAGCCCCGACGCCGGGCAGGCTGCCGCACTGCTCGGTGGCAGCGTCGTCCATCGCGACGATGACCGGCTGATCGTCGCCGATGCCGACGTGGCGCGGGTCAACGCGCAGCTGGTCGATGCCGGAATGCGCGTAACCGAGATCGGGCCGGAACGGCGCTCGCTCGAGGACCTCGTGCTGTCGGTGACCGGTTCCGGCTCGGACCGGTTCGGCCGGGCAGCGGCCCGGTCTGCCGGAGCACCCGGAAGCCAGGCCCTGGTCGCCGACGGCAACCGGGCGGCATCGGATGCTGACGCCGGGGGGAGCAGCCAGTGATCCGCGTCGAACTCGTGAAGCTAGCCCGCAGGCCGCGAAGCTGGGTGGCGATCGCGCTGCTGTGCCTGCTGCCGGTAGTGGTGGCGATCTTCGTCGCGGTCACGCACGTGGCGCCGCCGCCGGGCCAGGGCCCGGCGCTGTTGTCCGCGGTGCTGTCCAGCGGGTCGCTCTTCCCGGCTGCCGCGCTGGCGATCGTGCTGCCGGTCTTCCTGCCGATCTCGGTCGCTGTCGTCGCCGGGGACGCGATCGCGGGTGAGGCCAGTTCGGGGATGCTGCGCTACCTGCTGGCCAGGCCGGTGGGCCGCACCCGGCTCCTTGTCGCCAAGCTCGTCGCCCTCATCGCCTACGTGCTCGTCGCGGTCATTGCCGTCGCTGTCACGTCGTATGTGACCGGGATCCTGCTGTTCGGCGACAAGCCGCCGGCCGCGCTCAGCTCCGGGAGCGTCTCCACCTCGGGCGTCATCGCGAACTCGCTCTCCGGGACCGGTATGACGCCCGCGGACGTGCTGCTGCGGACCGCGGGGGCGGTCGCGTTCATCGCGGTGTCGATGCTGGGCGTCGGGGCGATCGCGCTGTTCCTGTCCACGCTGACCGACTCCTCGCTGGGCGCGGCGCTTGGTGCGCTCGCTGCGCTGATCGCGAGCGCGGTTCTGGTCGCGCTCAATTCGGCCGCATCCATCAGCCCCTACCTGCCGACCAGGTACTGGCTGTCCTGGATCGACTTCTTCCGGCAGCCGATCCTGTGGCGCGACATCGACCGCGGCTTCGCGATCCAGGCCGTCTATGTCGTGGTCTTCCTCGGTGCCGCGTGGGCGAATTTCGCCAGCAAGGACGTCACTAGCTGAGCCGCCTGCGGCTAGGCGTCCTGGCCGGGGACGGCCGGGACGTCGCCGGCGTTGTTCTTGACTCAGCGGCAGTCTGCCGAGGTCGGCGGCCGCAGCGGCGCCGCGCTCAGCGCCTGCAGCACGATCGCGGTGACGTCGGGGTTGGTCGGCAGCTGGGAGTGAGTGATGCTGGCCGACGGGCAGACCGACTGGACCGGCACGTCGATGGCGCCCGGCAGCCGGGCTGAGTCAGGCGGATTGACGACCTGATCATCAGTTGTCCACAGGGACAGCCAGCGCGGCAGCCCTGCGGGGCTGGCCACATCCAGGCTTGTGAGCAGCGAGCTGCCGGGGATGAGCTGCTGGCAGGCGATCGGGCAGGCGCCGGGCACGAATGCCTGCGCTGCCGCGGCTAGCGACGTGCCGTGGAACGGCGAGCCAAGCGTGATGATCCGCCGGGCCCGCTCGTAGCCGTCATCGCGCCTGGCCCAGATCAGGGCGACGACGCCGCCCGCCGAGTAACCGACGATGTCCACCGACGGCGCCCCGTTCGCGATCGCGCTGGTGACCGCGGAGTTGAGCACCGCGGCGTCGGTGACCAGGCTGCCCGTGCCGGTGCCCGGCAGGTGCAAGACGATCGCTGTCCGGCCCGTTGCCCGGATCTGGCTGGCCAGCGAGTCCAGTGAGCTAGTGCTGCCGCCGTAGCCGGGGACCAGCAGAACCGTGCCCGGCTGGTTCTGCGCCGGCGCCCGGATTGCGCCGTCGGCCTGGCCAGAGCCGCCACTACGGGCCGCGCCGACCGCAATGCCCACTGCGGCGGCGGCGACGAGGGCAGCGGTGACGGCGATGCTGAGCGCGCGACGCCGGCGCGACATGCCGGAAAGCCGGGTACCGAGGCGGCCCCGCCGTAGCCGCTCGACTGGCCTGCTCATGACCTCAACCGTACGGGACAATGTCGGCGATGCGTCCGCGCAGTGCTGGCGCCGGGTCGCCGCAGTGAACCGCGCCGGCCAGCGGGGCCGGGGCCGGGAGCGGGCACCGGCAGCGCCGGTGTGCGCGCATCCCGTAACCTTGGGGAGTGACGCTACGCCTCTACGACACCGCCGCACGCGCGGTACGCGAGTTCGTCCCGCTTCATCCGGGAAAAGTCTCGCTGTACCTGTGTGGCGCAACCGTGCAGGCGCCACCGCATATCGGACATATCAGGTCCGGTGTCGACTTCGACATCCTGGTCCGCTGGCTGCGGGCCTCTCATTATCAGGTCGTCTACTGCCGCAATGTCACCGACATCGATGACAAGATCTTGCGGGCCGCCATGCAGGAGGAAGTGCCGTGGTGGGCGGTAGCTGACCGGAATCAGCGAGCGTTTACCAGGGCCTATGACGCCCTGGGCTGCCTGCCGCCGGACGTCGAACCGCGGGCGACCGGCCACGTTCCCGAGATGATCACGCTGATGCAGCGGCTGATTGACCGCGGCCATGCCTACGCATCTGGCGGCGACGTCTACTTCGATGTCCGCACGCTGCAAAGCTACGGATCCCTGTCGGGTCAGCGGCTCGAGCACATGCGGCCAGCCGGCGACACCGACGATTCCGGCGCCAAGCGCGACCCGCGTGACTTCGCACTCTGGAAGGGCGCCAAGCCGGGCGAGCCGACCTGGCCGACTCCGTGGGGCCCCGGCCGCCCGGGCTGGCACCTGGAGTGCTCGGCCATGTCGACGAAGTACCTCGGCGCCACGTTCGACATCCACGGTGGCGGACTCGACCTGCTGTTCCCGCATCATGAGAACGAGCAAGCCCAGTCCCATGCCGCCGGCGACGGCTTCGCGCGGTACTGGATGCACAACGGCCTGGTGCGCATCGGCGGCGAGAAGATGAGCAAATCGCTCGGCAACTCGCTGCTGATCGACGAGATTATCACTACGATCCGGCCGGTCGAGCTGCGCTACTACCTGGGCCAGGCACACTACCGGTCGCCGATTGACTACACGTCGGCCGCGCTCGCCGAAGCCGCCACCGCCTACCGCCGGATCGAGGGTTTCGTGACCAGGGCAGCGGAGTTGACCGGCGGGGAGGCCGACCCGGCCGGCAGCTCATCGCTGCCCGCCGCGTTCAGCGCGGCGATGGACGACGATCTGGGCGTTCCGCAGGCCCTGGCGATCGTGCACGACTGCGTTCGGGACGGGAACGCGGCCTTGGCGGCCGGCGATGCGAGCGGTACCGCCAAGCGCCTCGGCGAGACTAGGGCCATGCTCTCGGTGCTCGGCCTCGATCCGCTCGCGGCATCGTGGGCTGGCAGCCAGTCAGGCGGCGACCTGCGTACCGTCGTCGATGCCCTGATCGGGGTCGCCCTCGGGCAGCGGGAAGCAGCCAGGGCCCGGAAAGACTTCGCCGCGGCCGACGCGATCCGCGATCAACTGCTGGCGAGTGGCGTGCTGGTTGAGGACACCCCGCGGGGCCCACGCTGGGAACTGCGCCGGTGACGGGCCAGTCAGCACGAGGTCCGGCAGCGGGCGGCCGGGCAGCGGGCGGCCGGGCAGCAGGCGGTGGCGGCCGGTCCAAGACGGGCAAGCCGCGGCCGGGGACCGGCGGGTACGGCAAGCGGAAACTCGAGGGCAAGGGGCCGACGCCGCCAGCCGAGATGCGGACCGGTCACCCTGCTGCGCGCCGGGCCGCCGCGCAGGCGAAGCCGGCCGGGGCGCAGGGGACGAGTCCGGGCCAGGGCAAGACCACTGGTGGCGCTCGGTCTGCTTGGTCTGGCGGTTCGGCGCGCACCGACGCGACCAGAAGTGGCGCCGGGCGCGGCGATTCCGCTAGCGGCCGCGCATCGCGATCCCGTGGCGCCGGGACCGCGGCAGCCGAACTGGTGGCCGGGCGGAATGCGGTGCTGGAGGCCCTGCGCGCGCGCGTCCCGGCAACCGCGCTGCACGTCGGCCCCCGGCTGGACGCCGACGAGCGGATCGGCCAGGCTGTCACGCTGGCCGCCGAAGCGGGCGTTCCCGTGGTGGAGGCTGGTCGGGCCGAGCTGGACCGGATCACCGGCGGCGCCATCCATCAGGGACTCGCGCTGCGGATCAAGCGCTACAGCTACGCCGATCCTGCCGAGCTCATCGAGGCGGCCCGGCGGGCCGGGGCGCCGCCGCTGATCGTCGCGCTTGACGGCGTAACCGACCCGCGCAACCTCGGCGCGGTGGCGAGGTCGGTCGCGGCGTTCGGCGGGCACGGAATCCTGGTACCCGCGCGGCGCTCCGCGGGCGTGACCGCGGGTGCGTGGAAGGCGTCCGCCGGAACCCTGGCCAGCGTTGCGGTGGCGCAGACCGCCAATCTCGCCAGGGCGCTGGCCAGCTACCAGGAGGCGGGGTTGTTCGTAGCCGGCCTGGCCGCCGGCGGCTCCGCCGACGTCGGCGAGCTGGAACTGGCCGACTCGCCGCTGGTGCTGGTGGTCGGCTCGGAGGGCAAGGGCCTGTCACGGCTGGTAGCGGAACGGTGCGACGTGCTGGCCCGGATCCCGATCAGCGGGCCGGCCGAGTCGCTGAACGCGGGCATCGCCGCGAGCGTCGCCCTGTACGCGGTGTCCCGGCGGCGTGCGTCGGTGATCCGGTAGTTCCTGGTGACGCGCCGTCTGGTTAGCCTGCCGTGCTCAGCTGGCCCGCCTGACCGGCTGCTCGCCGGTCTCGCGCAGCAGCGGCGGCGAACCGACGATCAGCGGGTCCGGCTGACCGACGACGTCGTCGTTCCTGCCCTCGTAGTCAACCTGCCGCAGTACGTACCGCATTGCCTCGAGCCGCGCCCGTTTCTTGTCGTTGCTCTTGACCACGGTCCAGGGAGCATCGGCCAGGTCGGTGAAGAAGAACATCGCTTCCCTGGCCTCGGTGTAGTCGTCCCACCTGTCCAGCGAGGCAAGGTCGATCGGGCTGAGCTTCCATCGCTTGACCGGGTCAAGCTGACGGTTGACGAAGCGCCTGAGCTGCTCGGCCCTGGTCACCGAGAACCAGAACTTGATCAGCGTGATGCCGTCCCTGGCAAGCATCCGCTCGAACTCGGGGGCCTCGCGGAGGAAATCCAGGCTCTCTTGCGGGTCGCAGAATCCCATGACTCGCTCGACGCCGGCCCGGTTGTACCAGGACCGGTCGAACAGCACGATCTCCCCGGCAGCGGGCAAGTGCGTGATGTAACGCTGCAGGTACCACTCGGTCTGCTCGCGATCGGTTGGCTTCTCCAGGGCCACTACCCGCGCGCCGCGCGGGTTCAGATTCTCGGTGAAGCGCCTGATCGTGCCGCCCTTGCCCGCGGCGTCCCGGCCTTCGAACACGATGACCAGGCGACCGCCCACCGTCTTGATGTGCCGTTGCAGCTTGAGGAGCTCGATCTGCAGGCGGCTCTTCTCCCTGTCGTACTTCTTCCGGGACAGGCGTTCGTCGTAAGGAAAGTCCTGGCGCCAGGTCTCCGCGACCTTGCCGTCGTGCTGGACCAGGTCCGCGCCGTTCTTGCCCGGCCTGATCCGCAGGCCCAGCTGTGCCGCCAGATCGTCGAGCAAGCCACCGACGCGCATGTCGTCCCGCTTGCCAGGCACAGCGGGAGCCGCGGCCGGCCGGGTGGCCAGCGTCGTCACTGGTGGGAGTGCCGGCGGGCTCGGGCGTCCTTGACCGCAGCGCTGGCCTTGCCGGATGCGTCGCGGAGTTTGGCTGCCAGCGGGCTGGAGGTGGCCTTGCCGGACAGGTCCCGGATCCGGCTGGTCATGTGACCCGCTTGGTGCCCGGCCCGATGCTTGGCGCTGCTGTCGGCGTACCGGGCCCTGGCCTGCCCGTAGACGTCGGCCGCCTTATCCCTTACCTTTTCGACAACGCTCACTGCTACCTCCGTTCCCGCGATCGCCGCCGCAGTGCGGCAGCCGCTATGAACGTCCTGCGGTAGATACCCCCGCCCTGGGGCCGCACACCTTGCGGCAGGCGGCCGAGCGCCCGGTCGGGCCGGTGGCAAACGAGCCTGCCCGTCGTGGTTTGGCCGGGACCGGCAGATTCCTGCCTGAACGACCGATAAGCCGCGCCCGGCAGCAGCCAGGTGCGGCATACCTTCTTCGACCCGCGTGACATGTGGCAGTCATTCGTCGGGGATCCGAAGAAGGGCTACTACTCGGTCGGCGAGGCCATCTGGCTCAACATCCGGATGTTCCTGGCCGCTGAGGTGCTGATCCTGCTGCTAGCGCTGATGATCGCGCTGATCAGGCAGTCCACTTCAGCCGTGCTGTTCCCGTTGCGCGTCCTGGCCATGATCTACGTCGACTTCTTCCGGGGGCGTGCCGCTGCTGCTTGTCGTCTACGCGATCGGGTTCGGCCTGCCGGCCTTGCGGTTGTCACTCGTGTCAGATCAGTCCTATGCGGTTTACGGTGTCATAGCGCTCACGTTGTCCTACTCCGCCTATGTCAGCGAGGTCTACCGGGCGGGCCTGAACTCGGTGCACCAGAGCCAGGTGGCGGCGGCCCGGTCGCTGGGACTGACGCAAGGCACGGCGCTGCGGTATGTGATCCTTCCGCAGGCGATCCGCAACGTCGTTCCGCCCTTGCTGAACGACTTCATCAGCTTGCAAAAGGACACTGCGCTGGTCGGCGTGCTCGGCGCGATTGAGGCCAACCAGGCCGCGCAGATTTACGGCAGCACCGTGTTCAATTACTCCAGCCTGACGGTGGCCGCGATCTTGTTCCTGATACTGACTATTCCGCTGGCGAGATTTACCGACCGGCTGATCGAGCGGGATCGGCGGCGGCGGCTGGCCGGAGGCGTCAGATGACGGCGGCCGGGCTGGGCCCACCGGGGCCGGCTGCGCTTCGAGCGGGCGAGCCGGCCATCGGACTCGAGGAGGTGCACAAGTCCTTCGGGCCGAATGAGGTGCTCAGCGGGATTAGCCTGGCTGTTGCTGCGCACGAGGTAATCTGCCTGATCGGTGCCTCGGGCTCGGGCAAGTCGACGCTGCTGCGGTGCGTCAACCTGCTGGAGCCCATCGACGCGGGCCGCATCGTGCTGCTCGGCGAGGATGTCAGCAGCCCGGGCGTGGACGCCAACGCGGTCCGGCGGCGGGTCGGCATCGTATTCCAGTCCTACAACCTGTTCCCGCACATGACCGTGCTGCGGAACGTGACGCTGGCGCCCATGAAGGCGCTGCGGATGCCTAAGGCGCAGGCCGAGGAGGCGGCGACCGAGCTGCTGACCCGGTTCGGACTGGCGGACAAGCGGTCAGAGTACCCGGACCGGCTGTCGGGCGGCCAGCAGCAACGCGTCGCCATAGTCCGGGCCCTGGCCATGCAACCGCAGGTCATGCTGCTGGATGAGGTGACGAGCGCACTCGATCCCGAGCTCGTCGCCGAGGTGCTCGATGTCATCAGGGAACTGGCTGATGGCGGGATGACCATGCTGATCGCTACGCATGAAATGGGCTTCGCCAGGGACATCGCGAGCCGAGTCTGCTTCCTGGAAGAAGGCCGGATCATCGAAGAGGGACCGCCGTCTGAGCTGTTCACCGAGCCGCGAGACGACCGCACCCGCCGCTTCCTGCGCCGGATCGTCGATGCCGGGCGCCTGTAGCCGGCTCGACCTGTAGCCGGCTCGACCTGCAGCCAGCTAGACCTGCAGCCAGCTAGACCTGGGGCCATCTGGTCGCTGGCTGGGTGGCCGGCGTGCGGCCCTATCACCACTGGTATTGCCGTAGCATCGGGCTGGTGGGGAGTGCGGCGATAACCCCGGCCACGCTCGGCTACGCGCAGCATGGCCGGGCCTAGATCCGGCCGCCGCCGCGCACGGCGGTACATCGTCGGGATCGTGATCACCATCGTGATCCTGGTCGGGCTCGACTTCGCCGCCAGGGTAGCGGCCGAGAACGTGATCGCGGCCAAGATCGAGGCTAAGGGGCTGCAGCACAAGCCGAGTGTGACGATCGATGGCTTCCCGTTCCTGACCCAGGCCGCGGGCAGGAACTTCCAGCAGGTCAACTTCACCGCTGTCGACCAGACCGACGGGCCGGTCACGATCACCAGCATCGAGGCCACGGCGCGCGATGTCAGGCTGAACTCCTATGCGTTCTCCAGCGGCACGATTGGTTCGCTTTCCGGCACAGCGCTGATCAGCTTCTCCTCGCTCGGCAACACGCTAACGCAGGAAATCGGCCCGCTCGGAGTGCTGTTGAACGGAGCGGGGCTGGACCTCACGGCGGCCGGCCAGAACGAGGTCAGGGCAACCCTGAACCTGCTGGTCATGTCCGGATCAGCCACCTGGCAGGTGACGCCGCTGAGCGGCAACCGGCTGAACGTCCATCTGGTGGACAGCAGTGGCCTGCCGTCGTCGCTGCTCGGGTCGATCCAGGACATCACCCTGCAGATACCCAAGCTGCCGCTCGGGCTCGCCATCAACAATGTCCAGGTCACCGCCGCCGGAGTCGTCGGGCGACTGAGCGGCAGCAACATCCCGTTCGGGAACTGACCAGGCCGGTACTGGCAAGACGCGCCCGCCCGTCGGCCCTGCCCCGGTCTCGGGCGATGGGGCGCGATGCCGGCAGAGCAGCCGGAGTACGGATAAAGTTGCCGGTCATGGGAGATCCGCAGGTTCTGTCATACCGGCCGTCTGCCGGTGAGTTCGCCTGGACCTTCGGCGGGGTACCACCGGTCGCCCGGATCCGGCCGGGCACGATCCTCGAATTGTGGACCGAGGATTGCTTCGCGGGCCGGGTGCGCGGCCCGGACGACCTAGTGTCGCGGGTATGCGAGGGCCCGTACCTGAATCCCCAGACCGGGCCGTTCTATGTCGAAGGCGCGGAGCCCGGCGACACGGTCGCGGTCCATTTCGTCTCGGTCGAACCTGCCCGTGACTGGGCGGCGTCGACCACAGTCCCGCTATTCGGCGCGCTGACGTCGACGCATCTGACTGCCACCTTGCAGGACCCGCTGCCTGAGCTGGTGTGGATCTGGGAGCTTGACCGGTCGGCGCGGCTATGCAGGTTCACCGCCAGGGACAGTGAGCTGACCGCCGACCTGCCGATGGAGCCGATGCATGGCACGGTGGGTGTCGCGCCGGCGAACATGGAGGTCCGCTCTGCACTGGTGCCGGATGCGTTTGGCGGCAACCTGGACACCCCGGAGATGCGCGCGGGCGTCACGTGCTACCTGGGTGTCAACGTCCCCGGCGCGCTGCTGTCGATCGGGGACGGGCATGCGCGCCAAGGGGAAGGCGAGACCTGCGGCGTGGCCGTCGAGTGCGCGATGAACTCGGTCGTCGTGGTCGAGTTGCTGAAGGGCCTGGCGACGCCATGGCCGCGGCTGGAGTCAGACACCCACATCATGTCTGCCGGATCCGCCCGGCCGCTCGAGGATGCCTTCAGGGTCGCGCAGGCCGACCTGGTTGGCTGGGTGGCCGGGCACACCGGGCTGTCAATGCTGGATGCCTACCAGTTCGTCAGCCAGGCGGTCGAAGCGCCGCTGGCAAACGTGGTCGACACGAACTACACCTCGGTCGCGAAGCTGCGCAAGGCCTGGCTGCCGGGTGGCGCCCGGCCAGTCATGGACGATATTCATGATCAGCTCCGCGAGGTAGCCAGGAGCTGGCGCTAGCGCCCCCGGATTCGCTGCCGCACGGTGACCGGTCGTCGGCGTGTGGGTTGGGGGGTCGTCCCCCAGTCCAGCGGGGGTCATGCGCGATCGTGCACTGGCCGGATGCCTGCCGAGTGACGGCGGGCCAGTGCGCGATAGGTTTCCGGGTTCGTGTCTACCCACTCCCTGGCGCTGCCGCTGACCGCCCGCGCGACTCTTGCCGGAGTGCCGACTGCGAGCATCCCGTCCGGCACGCTCATGCCGGGCGGGACGACAGATCCGGCGGCGACCAGCGCGCGGCGGCCGATGACAGCGCCGTCCAGGATGGTCGCGCCATTGCCGATCAGCGCCTCGGCTCCGATGACCGCGCCGTGAACGACACACAGATGGCCGACGGTTACCCCCTCGCCAATCTCGGTTACCGGGTCCTCGCCGCCGTGCAGTACCGAGCCATCCTGGATGTTCGCGCCGCGCCGCACGATGATCGGGCCGAAGTCCGCGCGCAGCACAGCGCCGTACCAGACGGATGCTTCGTCCTCGACTCGGACATCGCCGACGAGCGTAGCCGTTGGCGCTATCCAGGCAGTGCGGCTGACGGCAGGTTCCCGGCCCTCGAACGCGAAAAGTGGCATCTGGTAATGATCGCATCTGCCGTTGATACCCGGATTGACCAGTAACCTGTGGGTAGCGGGTGTCCGCGGATGAACTGGATGATTCGATGACCGATCCGGGTGGTGCTGTCGGCAGCCCGCTCGCCGGGCCGGGACCCGGCGAGCCGGAGGTCCGCTGGCTTCGCCCATCTCCGCTGCTGCTCAGGGCGCGGCGCATCGAGGTTGCTGCCGTGACCGTTCCGGCCGCCATCATCGGCGGGCTGGCCGGACAGTTCGCCTCGGCTACGGCGGGCATCGTGATTGGGGTCGCTCTCGTGCTGGCCGGCCTGGTCGCGGAGCGGATCCTGGCCCGCCGGGTCGCGTCATGGGGGTATGCGGAGCGCAACGACGACTTGATGGTCCGCCGCGGAGTGCTGATCCGGCGGCTGTCGGTCATTCCCTACGGCCGCATGCAGTTCATCGACGTCACCGCTGGTCCGCTCGAACGGTCCCTCGGCCTGGCAACGCTGCGCATGCACACCGCGGCGGCGGCCAGTGATGCACGCATCCCCGGCCTGGACGCCGCCGCCGCCGCCGCGCTACGCGATCAGCTTGCGGCGCTAGGCGAAGCGCAGGCAGCCGGGCTGTGACCGAGCCAGTCGCGATCGGGGGGCCAGAAGGCCCGCTGCCGGGCCGGACGGCTCCCGTGGTCCCGGCGGAGCCACCTCGGCCGCGGCATAACGCCGGCTGGCACCGGTTGCATCCGCTCTCGCCGCTCGTCCGGGCGGGCCGCCGGGTAATGAGCCTGCTCGCGGTCCTGGTCGGCGTCGCGGTGCTCAACCAGCGGCAGGTGGGCGACCTGGTTGGCGACCTGGTGGTGGTCGCGATTGCGCTAGCCGGCGGGTTCGTCAGCTGGCTCGTGACTCGATGGCAGATTGCCGACGGCGTGCTGCACGTCGACACGGGCCTACTCCGGCGGGACTCCCGGCGCTTCCCGTTGGCACAGGTCCAGGCCGTCGACGTGGTGCAGAGCGGGCTGGCCAGGCTGCTCGGGCTAGCCGAGCTGCAGCTCCGGGTAGCGGGCGGAGACTCGGCCCGGGGCGGCCGCCTGGCCTGCCTTCGGCTCGCCGACGCCGAGCAGCTACGCCGCCAGTTGCTTACGCTCAACATCGGCCCGGCAAGCGGTCCTTCCGCGCCCGCGGCGGCAATGACAATCAGCCGGCAAAGCTTGCCCGACCTCGCGGGTCAGCCGGCGCGCATGCTGTTCCGGGTGCGCACTCCCCGGCTCCCGGTCGCCATCCTGCTGACCAGCGCAGGAGCCACCGCGCTTGTCGTCGTGGCCGGAGCCTGGCTATCCGCGCAGTTCATCGGGCCAGTTGGGGCAATTGCGCCGTTCCTGCCCGTTGTCGCTGGCGTCGCGGCAAAGCTGTGGCGCCAGTTCAACGGCGAGTACGGCACGACGGTCGTCGCCGCCAGGGACGGAATCCGGCTGCGATCTGGACTCATCGAGACCACAGCCGAAACCATCCGGCCAGGCCGGATCCAGGCGGTCCGGCTGGCTGAGCCGCTGGTCTGGCGGGCGTTCGGCTGGTGCCGGCTGGAGATCGACGTCGCTGGCGCCCGGCAGCGCGGGGAGAACCGGTCCGAGGGCCAGCAGTTGCGTGCCGTCATCCCGGTCGGGACGCGCGCCGAGGCTGATCTGCTGCTCGGGGAACTAATGGCGAGTCCGCCGCTGCCGGCCATGCCGGCGCCGCTGCGGGCCTGGTGGAAGGCCCCCCTTAGTTACCACTTCCTGAGCTGGAGCACAGACGACCGGTATGTCGTGGCTGCCCGCGGCCGGGTCTGCCGGAAGACCACCTGGGTTCCGCTCGCGAAGGTGCAGAGCGTCCGCTGGGTGCAGGGTCCGCTCCAGCGCAGGCTCGGCCTTGCGACCGTGCACGTAGACGTGGCCGGCCGGCGAGTCAGTGCCAAGATCGAGAACCGGGACAGCGTTGAGGCATTGCAGATCGTCCGCTCGCTGCCCGATCTTGCCAGGGCCGCGCGATCACTTGATGGCCAGAACCCCAGCACTCTCACGTTGCCGACATGACGGTCCTGCTCCGTTGCCGCCGGCGTGCTCGTCGGCGTGCGCGGGTGGCCGGCTCGTAATTTCGGCTACCATCAGCAAGTCCCGCCGGTGTAGCTCAGTTGGCAGAGCGGCCGTCTTGTAAACGGCAGGTCAGCGGTTCGATCCCGCTCACCGGCTCCACATCGCACTGGCACTGACCAGCGCGAACTTCTCTCGATTCGCTTCGAATCGCTGCTTGCTGCAGCCAGCGGAGTCCGTACGGAGTCCGCGAGTTCAGACATGCCCGCAACAGGGCATCCGTCATGCCCCGTGAACGAAAGCGCCCCGGACGCGTGCCGTCACACGCGAACCGGGGCTAGGTCCAGCACCTGTCTAGGAGGTACCGACCATGGCAACTACTATCCCCGATCCGCGCCGGCGCACCCGGCACCTGGCCGCTGTCGGCGGCAGGCACGCCGCAGACGGCCGGCCTCAGCCCGCACCGCTGCCCGCGCCTGACCGGCCCGCACTGACCCGCAGCGCCGCGCTCAGACTCGATCAGGCTGAACTGTTCTTGCTCAGCCTCGACAACGAGATGCAGGCGCCTGACGGCTTCCGGCCGGCCTATCTGCTCGGCCTCGCCGAGGTCCACCTCGCGAACATGATCGAGTTGATCCGGGCGGTGACCGCGTGATGCGGCGGCGGCGGCGCCTGGCAGCCGAGGTCGCAGTCCTGCGGTACCGGGTCGGCGCGCAGGAAGAACGGATCGCCGAGATGGTCGACGTGATGCGCCAGGCGGCAGCGGCGGCGGGGATCCCGTGCCGCATGGCCGAAGATGAGCGGCCGCAACTGCGAGTGATCCGCGGCGGTGCGGCATGAGCGCCGCCAACACTGACCGGGCGGTCGAGGCACTGCTCCGCGCCGCTCGCACCGAACACGACTTCGCCGGCTGGCTGGCTCAGGTGCTCGCCCGCGTCGCCGGGCAGCTCGGCTCGGCGGACGAGCTGACCATCGGCCGGCCCGGTTCGTGGGAAGCCGCGCTAGTGGACCAGCTCGTCTCCGGGACGGTCGGCTACGACGGCGAAGCGCTGCCGCCGCCGCGGCGGAAGCTGACCGACGCTCAGGTCCGCGACATCCGTGACATGTGGGCAGGCGGGTACGCCGGCGTGACCCAGCGGGAACTGGCCGCCGAGTACGGCGTCTCACCCGCCACCATCGGCGACATCGTGAACGGGCGCACCTGGCGGTGGCTGTCATGAGCCGCCAGGATGCGCTGTGGCTGGCGATGGAAGCGCAGTCGCTCGCTGACACCGTGGAAGCGCTCACGCTGGCCGCTGCCCGCCTCGCCCGGCAGATGGAACTGCTGCAGCGGGAGATCGCCGACACCACGCCTCCCGCGGTGGCACGAGCTGGCCGCGCCGCGGACCTGCGGCTGATACCAGGCGGTAAGCAGTGACCGGCAAGACGCCCGCCAGCCCGCGCCGGGACGCCTACCGGACGATGACCGTCGCGGCGGTGCTGCTGGTGGCGGTGATCGCCGCCGCGGTGTCGTTCGTCCACATCGAATCGCTCGCGGTCCGGTACGGGCAGCCGCGCCTGGCCGCGTTCCTGCTGCCGGTGTCGATCGACGGCACGGTGGCGGTGTCGAGCCTGACAATGCTGCGCTCGGCGCGGGCGGGGCTGTCGTCGCCGTGGCTGGCCCGCACCGGCCTGGTCCTGTCAGTCGCTGCCACCGTCGCCTGCAATGTGGGCTACGGGCTGGCGCACGGGCTGCCTGGCGCGCTGCTGTCCGGCTGGCCAGCGGTCGCGTTCATCCTGTCCGCGGAGACCGCTATCGGCATGTCGCGGCGTACCCGGCGGACCGTACCTGCACCGGCCGCTGACGCGACACGACAGGCGACAGCGACACGACAGGCGACACGACGCAAGACCGCGACACGGCAGCGCGCCAGTGACGCGGACAGCGAGGCGCGGGCGCTGGCCGAGCTGGCGCGACAGCCGGACCTGTCCGGCGCCGAACTCGGACGGCTGATAGGCGCGTCGCCGCGCACCGGCCAGCGGATGCTGTCACGACTGAACGGACACGCCACCAACGCGGCCACGACCTAGAAATGCCCCGGCGCCGGGTGCAACCCCGCAAGAGTCGCCCGGCGCCGGTCTCCAACCCTCTCAGATCGGAGACAGCATCATGACAGATCAGAAGGCGCTGCCGGCCGCTGATGCCGGCACTGAGGTACGCCTCGCCGAGTCGAGCGCACCCGCGTACGTCGACCTGAGCGACGGCACCGCGCACCGCAAGCCGGTCATCCCGGCGCACCTGCGCGAAGGCGACGGCCTGGCTGGCCTGTGGCGCGGGGTACGACGGCACCTGACGCACCTGGGCATCCGCCACGCGCACTCGGCCGCCTACCACGGCGTCCGCTCGCCGAGGTACATCGTGCTCGCCCTCGCCTGGGCGGTCGTCGGCGTGTTCCGCACCGCGGGCCGGGTCCTGGCCTGGTGGCATGCCACCGACCTGTACAAGCTGGAGCACGAGGCCGCAGCCAGCGGCCTGCTGACCGATCACCTGCGCATCCACCGGCAGGGCCGTGAGACTCGCACCGCGCGGGGCATCATGGTGGCCCTGGCCGCCGCGGTCGCGCTGATCGCCGTGCTGGT
>DAHVAR010000144.1 GCA_027314515.1 Actinomycetota bacterium | reverse complement strand
CGGCTAGCAGGCCCGCGCCTGCTAGCCGGACAAGAGTATCAGTAGTAAGGATCGCTGGACACGAACCGGAACGGCGCGCATCACCTGACCGGAGCCGGTAGCCTCGCGCCGTGACCCAGGGACTTGGCCGTGTGCTGGTTGTCGATGACGACGAGGTCATCCGGCAGCTGATCGCCGTCAATCTCACGCTCGAGGGATTTGACGTGGTAACGGCCGTCGACGGCCACGATTGCCTGGAAAAAGTCCTGGAGGTCAAGCCGGATGTGGTCACGCTGGACGTGATGATGCCGCGGCTGGACGGCTGGGTGACAGCGACACAGCTGCGCAAGAACCCGGCCACTGCGGGCATCAAGGTCGTCCTGATCACGGCCCGCGCGCAGGAGGACGACCGGGATCGCGGCCGCCAGATCGGCGTCGACGCCTACCTCACCAAGCCGTTCGATCCTGGCGAGATGATCAGGGTCGTCCGCGAGCTGGCCGGCGCCGCCAGCGCCTTCGGCTGACCGGGGCAGGCCGTAACCGGGCCGGAATGATCACCGCCGACTTGGATCGGGAGCTTGCCGGTGCCCTGCGTTCGCTGGCCGGCCGCGGCGTGCTGCCCGCCGCGGTCGCGCAGCGCACGGCGAGCGGCACCTGGCGGCCTGACCCGGCCGGCGACCCGTCGGGCTTTGCCACCGCGGCGCCATTTGCCATCGCCGGCTCGGCTGGCCTGAGCCCGGCGAAGGTCGCGGCGGCAGTTGCCGGATCGCTTCGCGACCTGCCCTGGGTCGAGGAGGCCATGCCGTCCGGCCAGGGCTACCTGACGATCAGGGTGACCCGTCAGGCCCTCGCCGTTTCGGCGGCACGGATGGCGGCGGCCGGGCTAGCCTGCGCGAACAGCGCCATCCTGGATGGCACCGGCACGACCGTCTGGCCGTGGCCGGACCTGGCGGCTGCCCGCGACTGGCAGCACGCCTGGCAGCAGCAGGCGCAAGCCATGACCAGCCAGCTTGCTCGGGCCGCCGGCGCAGCGGTGCTACCTTCTTCCGACCGGGAACGGGCTAGTACCCCAGACCGGCTGGACGCCGCGACGCGGTCGCCGGTGGCCGGTGCGGTGGCGTACTTCGGCTCTGACTGGGTTCGCTACCAGCTGGCCAGGACGATGCCGGGTCAGCAGGCCTGGCCAGCCGGTGCGCCGGCGTCCGAGGCCGGGATGACATGGCCATCAGGCCGCGTCGCCGACCCGCTCTACCCGGTCGGGCAGGCGTACTCGGCCGCGGTCTCGGCCGTTCGCTGGGGAGCGGATCTCGGGCTGGAACCGGCCACGGCAACCGGTCGGCTCGGCTGCCAGCTCAACTCTGCGGCTGAACGGGACCTGCTGGGGCTGCTGGCCTTCCTGCCGATCCGGGTGGCTGCAGCGGCACGCCGACGTCGCCCGGCCGAGGTGCCTCGTTACCTGGAGCAGGTCGGCGCTACCTGGCTGGAGTGCCGCATGCGGGCACCGGCGCTGCCGTTCGGCGGCCGGGCCGCTCCCGCTGACCCTGCCGTGGCGACCGCACGACTGGTGCTGGCGCAGGCGGTGGCCGCCGTGATCGGAGCCGGGCTCACGCTGACTGGCATCGCGGCACCTGGCCGACCTTGAGTGGTTGCGGCCGGCCAGGACTGTCGGTGCCATGCGGTATGCCTGCAGCCAAGCGAAAAGCCGACCGGTTCTGCACCACGCCGCCGCGCGAGCGGGCGGATTCGTCCGGGTGACAGTCAACGGTCGTCTGGTCCCGCGGGGGATGGTAAGAATGACCAAGTTGAAGTAGGTTCGCAGGTGATCACGACGTGTGCCGAGGCGGCCGTCTGGCGTGCGGATTCTGGCGGTTGCCGGCGGATTTATCTCCGCGCGGTGGCTGGTATCTGCGCCGGATCCGGCCCGGTTACGGATCCTGTGATTCAACGGCTGCCGAAACGGGTAACGCATGGCATGTAAGCCCCCAGGACGTACTCAGTTCCAGCTCGCCTCGGACTCCTGCGTCAGCGTGCCACTGGCGCGAGCAGACCGGCGGGCGCGCCATGATTCTGCCGGGCAGTTCACGGACGGTCGCAGCGCCGCTGTCAGTACGGACACAGGCTGCCGCCACCAGCGCGGCGCGAGTCCCATGCTGGTGCTGCGTGCGCTCGGAATCAGGGCCGGCATGGCCCGGCCCGAGACCGCGCAGCAGCGTCGAGAGGCCAAAGGAATGCCGTGGGTCATGTTGGTGTTAAGCTGGGTGCTGCACCAGATGCCCCGCACCGGGGACAGGTGCCCGTTCGTACTCCTCCCGATTGTCTTCCGAGCGCTCGGCGGCGTGCGATCTTGACATTCATCTGCCCATTGCGGGACATCCCGGTCTGCCCGGCCCCAGCCAAGGACCTGGCCAGCGCGGACGCCTGCGGCCGCGACCGGGACGACCGGGATGTCCCGTTAGTGATGGCGCTGGCGGGCAAGCGGTGGCAGATAGCAACACGACAGCGGGCAGCGTGCCGCAGGTGCAGCGGTGACCCGCACCCTGGGAAGGACCCCTTGTGAGCGATACCTTGGACCTGTTCTCTACCGAGGACGGGCATTCTGCCGACCTGTCTGGGTCGGCTGGCCAGGCTCTCAGCGTGACGGACCCGGCGGGGACTTCCCACGGCCGGGCCGGCGCGGTACGCTCCTGGCCGGATGCCGTTGACGCGGCCGCAGGCAGCGACAAGCCCAGTTCGGTTTCCCCCGGCGACGCCAGCGGCGAGCCAAGGGCACTGTCGGCGATGCTGCTGCCCCAGCTTCAGCGAGTCGCCCAGTCGATCGGCATCACCGGGACCGCGAGAATGCGCAAGGGGCAGCTCATCGCGGCAATCGAGGAGAGGCGGCAGGGCCGGGGTTCCCGGGCAGCCGCCGCTCAGGACGACAAGCCAGCCGGTCAGATCAAGACTTCCGACAACTCAGTCCAGCGGGGAGCGCCTGCGGGAGCCGGCGCTGACCGCACCTTCGAGCAGGATGCCATGGAATCGCAGACATCGACACAGCCAGGGCTGGGCGGCGCGAGCGCAACCGGGATCGGGGAGACGCACGCAGGTGACGCAGGCAATGGGGCTGCGCCGCTGCGCCGTACGGCGGCGAACAGCAGGTCAGCAAGCCGTGCGGGAACTGGCGGCGCGACGGGCAGCGCAATGGCGGAGACCGTCGGCAGCAGTACCGCAGTGAACGGAACGCCCCGCGAGGATGGCCAGTTCGGCGATGGCCAGCGCACGGACCGGCGGCGGCGGTCGAGCACCCGCCGCGACGACGGTGCCGAGCAGCCGCGCCAGGTAAGCAACGGCCAGGACCGGAGCGACGGGCAGGACCGGGAAGCCGGTCAGGCGAGCCGGGATGCGCAGGGCCGGGACCAGGGCGGCCGGGACCAGGGCGGGCGCGATCAGCGTGACGACCGTGGCGGCCGCGATCAGGGCGGCCGGAACGATGATGAGCGGGACGGCGGGAGCCGTCGTAGCCGGGATCGCTTCCGCAACCGCAACGCCGGTAGCCGCCGGCGCGAGCGTGGTAGCGGCGGGTCCGAAGCTGAGCCGGTGATCAGCGAGGACGACGTGCTGATCCCGATCGCCGGAATCCTCGACGTGCTCGACAATTATGGCTTCGTCCGGACTACCGGCTACCTGCCCGGCGCGAACGACGTGTATGTGTCGCTGTCCCAGGTTCGCCGCTACGGGCTGCGCAAGGGTGACGTCATCGAGGGCGCGATCCGGCAGCCGCGCGAGGGCGAGCGGCGGGAGAAGTTCAACGCGCTGGTCCGCCTGGACAAGATCAATGGGCTCGACCCGGAGCAGGCTAAGACCCGGCCCGAGTTCAACAAGCTGGTGCCGCTCTATCCGCAGGACCGGCTCAGGCTGGAGTCCGAGCCTGGCAACATGACTACCCGGATCATCGACTTGATCAGCCCGATCGGCAAGGGCCAGCGCGGCCTGATCGTGTCGCCGCCGAAGGCCGGCAAAACGATGATCCTGCAGGCCATCGCCAACGCGATCACCAAGAACAACCCCGAGTGCCACCTCATGGTTGTCCTCGTCGACGAGCGGCCAGAAGAAGTCACCGACATGCAGCGCACGGTCAAGGGCGAGGTCATCCACTCGACCTTCGACCGGCCGGCCGAGGACCACACGACGGTGTCGGAGCTCGCCATCGAGCGGGCCAAGCGGCTCGTCGAGATGGGCCATGACGTGGTCGTGCTGCTCGACTCGATTACCCGGCTCGGCCGCGCCTACAACCTCGCGGCGCCGGCCAGCGGCCGGATCATGTCCGGTGGTGTCGACTCGACCGCGCTCTACCCGCCGAAGCGGTTCTTCGGCGCTGCGCGCAACATCGAGCACGGCGGCTCCCTGACGATCCTGGCCACGGCGCTCATCGAGACCGGGTCTCGCGCCGACGAGGTGATCTTCGAGGAGTTCAAGGGCACCGGCAACATGGAGCTGCGGCTCGACCGCCGGCTGGCCGAGCGGCGCCTCTACCCGGCCATCGAGGTGAACGCCAGCTCCACCCGACACGAGGAGCTGCTCTTCGACCGGGGCCAGCTCCAGCAGGTCTGGAAGTTGCGACGGGTGCTCAACGCTCTGGCCGCGGAGGGGAACGCCGCCCCCGGCCTGGAGCTGCTGATGGACCGCATCCGCACCACGAGGAGCAAC
>DAHVAR010000142.1 GCA_027314515.1 Actinomycetota bacterium | reverse complement strand
CTGGCACCAGCCAGCCGATCCGGAACGTGACGATGCTCCGCGAGGTCGGCGTGGTCGTAACGCACCAATATATCGGTTCAGTCACGGTATTGCACAGGCAGAACTGGTGTAAAGGGCTCGTTAATCAACAAGGGGCGGCGGAACTGCTTTCCCGCGGCCGCAGACAGCTTAATGGCTGCCCCCCGCTCTCATCGCGCCGGCTCACCGGCCATGAGGCGCTAGCTGCAGGTTTAACCGCCGGCAATAGCCCGCGGCCCGGCGGCGGCGCAGCTGCGTCGCAGCTGCGTCGCGCAATTGCACAGCGAATTGCGCGATATATAGCAGCGCCCCGGAGCGGGCCTAATGGACGGTATTCACGGGGGCGAATTTGCCGAGCTCGGCTGCCAGGGCCAGCGGCACGCGAGCCGTGAGCTCGGTCCCGTCGCTGCGGTGCTCCACCGCGAGCACCTCTCCTTCGTCATGAGCACGGGACAGCAAGTCACCCCGCTCATACGGGATCACGGCGCGGACCTCCCGGAACTGCCGGGGCAGCAGCCGCTCGATCTCACCGAGCAGCGTGTCGATGCCCTGGCCGGTGCGCGCCGACACCACAACCGACTGCGGTTCGGTAAGCTGCAGGCCGTCTAGCTCGATCGGGTCCGCGCGATCCGCCTTGTTGATCACGACGAGCTCCGGCACATCACCCGCGCCTATCTCGGCAAGCACTTCCCTGACGGCAGCAAGCTGCGACTGCGGATCGGCGTCCGAGCCGTCCACTACGTGCAGGATCAGGTCAGCGTCGGCCACTTCCTCGAGGGTGGACCGGAACGCGTCGACAAGCTGGTGCGGCAGGTGCCGGACGAAGCCGACTGTGTCGGTCAGCGTGTACGGCCAGCCAGCCGGAGTCTTCGCTTTGCGCACGGCCGGATCCAGCGTCGCGAACAGCGAGTCGTCCACCAGGACCTGCGCGCCGGTGAGCCGGTTCAGCAGGCTCGACTTGCCGGCGTTGGTGTATCCCGCGATCGCCACCGACGGCACCGCGCGCCGCCGCCGCTGGCCGCGCTGGACGTCCCGGCCGACCGACATGTTCGCGATCTCCCGCCGCAGCCGGGAGATGCGCGACCTGATCCGGCGCCGGTCCGTCTCGATCTTCGTCTCGCCAGGCCCGCGGGTACCGATGCCGCCGGCCCCGCCGGCGCGGCCGCCTGCCTGCCGGGACAGCGACTCGCCCCAGCCGCGCAGCCGCGGCAGCAGGTACTGCAGCTGGGCCAGCTCTACCTGCGCCTTGCCTTCCTTACTGCGGGCGTGCTGGGCGAAGATGTCCAGGATCAGCGCGGTCCTATCGACCACCTTGACCCGGACCGTGCCCTCCAGGCTGCGCAGCTGCCCTGGGGTCAGCTCGCCGTCGCAGATGACCGTGTCGGCGCCATGCGCGGCCACTACCTCGGCCAGTTCCCTTGCCTTGCCCGCGCCGACGTACGTCGCGGCGTCGGGCCGACTGCGGCGCTGCACCAGGGCGTCAAGCACCTGCGATCCAGCGGTCTCGGCAAGAAGGGACAGCTCGCGCAGGGAGTTCTCGGCCATGGCGAGCGTCCCGTCGGTCCACACGCCCATCAGGACGACCCGCTCCAGCCGGAGTGCCCGGTACTCGACCTCGCTGACGTCTTGCAGCTCAGTCGATAGACCTGCCACCCGGCGCAGCGCATGCCGGTCCTGCAGATCAAGCTGGTCAGTTTCGGCGCGGTCATCCCAGTCCGCGCCGTTGCCAGGCACGGCGCCAGGCCGCCCGTTGCGCCGCTCGGCGGATCGGCCGCCGGGCCGACCGTGGTCTGAGTTACCGGTTGAAAGTGCGTTCGATTGCGCGGTCATGCCACCTCTGCCGGGGCGATCTGCCGGGTTGACGCACAACGCCTGCCCAGCCCGCCCGGAATGATCGGAATGCTCGGAATTAGCCGGATAAAAGTCTGCAACACATTCGTCCGTTGATGCGCTTGCCGACGGCAAGCACTCTTGCTGATACTGCCACGGTGACGTTGCATCCTCATCTCATTAACACCGGGCGCGCCTCAGATGTGCCCAGCGCCGGCGGTGTACGGCGAGACCCCATGGGTTACCTTCTCGGGTATCGGTGCCAGCCCGCGGTGAAGGTGAAGGAGCATGCGATGCCCAGTGGCGTTGAGATTGCCGGCCCGGCCGGCAGCCGGTATGACGAGATCCTGACCCCCGAAGCACTCGACCTGGTAGCGCTCCTGCACCGGGAACTCGGCCAGCGCCGCCGTGATCTCCTGCAGGCCAGGGCACGGCGGCAGGTGGAACTGTCGGCCGGCGGCACGCTGAATTTCCTCACCAGCACCGAGGCGATCAGGTCAGACACCTCCTGGCGAGTCGCCCCGCCCGCGCCAGGGCTGATCGACCGGCGGGTGGAGATCACCGGCCCGACCGAGAAGAAGATGACGATCAACGCGCTGAACTCCGGCGCCAAGGTGTGGCTGGCCGATTTCGAGGACGCCAACACACCATTGTGGGACAACATGATCACCGGCCAGCTCAATCTCAAGGACGCTCTCGACCGCACCATCGATTTCACCAGCGACGAGGGCAAGTCCTACCAGCTGAGGCCGGATGCCGAGCTCGCCACGATCGTCGTCCGGCCGCGCGGCTGGCACCTGCCGGAGAAGCACCTGCTCATCGACGGGGAGCGGGCATCAGGGAGCCTGGTGGATTTCGCGCTCTATTTCGCCCATTGCGCGCGGCGGCAGCTGGCGAAGGGGAAGGGACCGTACTTCTACCTCGCCAAGATCGAGAGCCATCTGGAGGCCCGGCTCTGGAACGACGCCTTCGTGCTAGCCCAGGACGCGCTCGGCATCCCGCAAGGGACGATCCGGGCGACCGTTCTGATCGAGACATTTCCGGCCGCGTTCGAGATGGACGAGATCCTGTATGAGCTGCGCGAGCACAGCGCGGGGCTGAACGCGGGCCGGTGGGACTACCAGTTCAGCATCATCAAGGAGTTCCGCACCAGGGGTGCCGACTTCGTGCTGCCGGATCGCAACGCGGTGACCATGACCGCGCCGTTCATGCGCGCTTACACCGAACTGCTGGTCAAGACCTGCCATGCGCGCGGGGCGCACGCGATGGGCGGGATGGCGGCGTTCATCCCGAACCGGCGTGATCCCGAGGTCACCGAGCGTGCCCTGGCCAAGGTCAGGGAGGACAAGACCAGGGAGTCGGGTGACGGCTTTGACGGCTCCTGGGTCGCCCATCCTGACCTGGTGCCGCTGTGCCGGGAGGTGTTCGACAGCGTGCTCGGCGAGAAGCCGAACCAGCTCGCAAAGCAGCGTGACGACGTGCACGTCACGGCCGCCGACCTGCTGGCCATCAGCAAGACGCCCGGCGAGGTGACAGAAGGCGGACTGCGCAACGACATCAGCGTTGGCTTGCAGTACCTGGCGACCTGGCTGGGCGGCAATGGCGCAGTGGCGATCTTCAACCTGATGGAGGACGCGGCAACAGCCGAGATCTCCCGGTCGCAGGTCTGGCAGTGGGTGCACAACAGCGTCACGCTGGCCGAGGGCCCGACAGTGACCAGGGACCTCGTCGAGCGGATCATCGGCGAGGAGCTCGCAGCGATCAGGGCACAGCTCGGCGACGCCTATGACGCGGCGCAGTATGAGGAGGCCAGGTCCCTGTTCACCGAGGTCGCGCTGGCCGACGAGTACGCGGAATTCCTGACCCTGCCGGCCTACGAGCGCATGCCTTAGGCAGGGGCAGCCGGCGCGTCCGGCCGCGGCACGCCCGGCGGCGCGTCCATTGCCGGATCGCGGCGTCTAAGGTTGCCGACGGCCAGCGTGCGCTCCGCGGCGACCGGCACCAGTACAGCCGCTACCACCGGGAACGCGGCCACGACGGCGAATGACGCACCGAAGCCAATCGAGCCGATGGCCAGTGCCAGCGCCGGCGGGGTCGCCGCACCCAGCGCGTTCTGCCCGGTGTTCTGGACGCCGAGCGCACGGCCGGCCCACGCTGGCCCTGCGTACTCCGCGACGGCGGTGAAGGCGAGCCCGTTGGTGCTCACGGCTACCACCGCGCAGGCCAGCAGAGCCGGCACCGCAAGCGACGACCCGGCCGCCGTTGCGCAGGCCAGGGCCGCAAGGCCGACGGCGGTGCTCACCGCGAGGATCCGCATGGGCCCCATCCGGCTGCCCGCCCGGTCCGACCAGTACCCCGCCCCGAGCCGCGACGCCGCACCGCATAGCTGAGCGACCGCGAGCAGCCGGCCAGCCGCCGTCACATCCCAGCCGCGCGCGTCGACGAGAAAGACCAGCGCGAACGTGGCGACGGTGAACTGCGGCACGACCAGGAGAGCGCTGGCGGCGTGGATGCGCCACAGCATGGGCTGGCGGTACGGAGATGGTGAGCGGTACGGAGAGGGTGAGCGGAACGGCGCTGCCGACGGGCCGGCCGGTGCACCGGCGGGAGTGCCCGCCTGCCCGGCCGACCGTTGCGCGCGGGCCGGATTGCGGACCACGGCTACCACGATGGCCGCAGCGACCAGGCAGAATGCGCCGAGAAGCCGCAGCGGCAGCCCGGTGCCAGCGGCGCCAAGCGACGGCAGCGTGACCGCCGCGAGCGCGACCCCGAGGGGCTGCGCGCTCTGCCGGATGCCCATCGCCAGGCCGCGCTCATGCCGGGCAAACCAGCCGAGGATCAGCCGGCCGCTGGCGGCGAAAACCGATCCCCCCGCTGCCCCGGCCGCCGCCAGGCAGATGCCTAGCCCGGCCGGCCCGCGGGCCGCAGACGCGATCAGCAGCAGGAGCCCGGCTAGCCCCAGCCCGGACGCGAGGACGACGCGCTCGCCCCAGCGGTCCGCGGCGGCACCCCACCCGATCAGGGTGAGCAGCAGGCCGGCGGTCGGGCAGGCCACCAGGACGCTAGCCAGCTCAAGCGTGAGTCCTTCGTGGCGCAGTGCCGGGATCAGGTACGCAAGCCCGTACTGGAACGTGCAGCCTGCCGTCATCGCAATCAGGCCGGCTGCCAGAATGAGCCAGCGCCTGCCACTTCCGGCGCCGTGCCCGCTGACCAGGCCAGTGTCGGAAGCGCCCATATACTGATATTAGCTTCTCGAATACTGAGACAGTAGCGAGGTTGGCCGACCGTTGACTGGCGAGCCGGGCTCAGCAGCTATCGGATGATCTTGAATGGATGTGAACCTACTGTTGCTATAGCGACAAGAGAGTCACATCCATTCAAGATCATCTTGGTCGATGCGGGTCGAGGGCGTCAGCGCGGGGTCCACCTCCGACGTACTGTGAGGCGAATGCCCGGTTTGACTTAGCCCCTGGGGCCAGCGTGAGCCTGATCATGCCGGGCAACCTGCCTGGCATGAGGAGGGCGACGGTGGAGCTGATGACCAGCGGGGAATTCGCCCGCGCGTCAGGCCTGTCACGCAAGGCGCTGCGCCTGTATGACGAGCTCGACCTGCTGCGCCCGGCCGTCGTCGACCCGGTATCGCAGTACCGGCGCTACGATCCCGCCCAGCTCGAGCAGGCCAGGCTGGTGGTCTGGCTGCGGCGGCTGGGGATGCCGCTTGCCAGCATCCGGCTAGCTAGCACCGCACCGCTCGCGGAGGCGGCTGACCTGGTGCAGGAGTACTGGGACGGGGTCGAGGCAGAGACTAGGGCCAGGCGCGAGCTTGCCACCTTCCTCATCGGATACCTGTCCGGAAGGGACTTCCCGATGCATGACGCTCAGAAGACGCTCGCAATCCGCTGCGCAGTGCGGTCCGATGTCGGCCTGGCCCGTGAAGACAACGAGGACTCCGCATACGCCGGAGCCCGGCTGATAGCGGTCGCCGACGGCATGGGCGGCCACGCCGCTGGCGAGGTCGCGAGCGCGGCGGTCATCGAGGCGCTGAAGCCGCTGGACACCGACGTTCCCGCGGGCGAACTGCTGAACGCGCTCGATCACGCCGTGCGGCAGGCCAGCAGGACGCTGGCCGACATGGCCCGCTCCGACCCGGGACTGCGCGGGATGGGCACGACGCTCACCGCGCTGCTCTGGTCGGGATCCCAGCTTGGCCTGGTTCACATCGGGGATTCGCGTGCCTACCTGCTCCGGGACGGGGAGGTCTTCCAGATCACGCAGGACCACACTGTGGTGCAGAGCCTGCTCGACGACGGCAAGATCACCGCCGCGGAGATCGCCTCGCACCCGCAGCGCAGCCTGGTCCTGCGGGCCCTGGTCGAGCAAGGCGGTTACGAGCCGGACCTGCAGTTGCGCGATGCCGAGCCCGGTGACCGCTATCTGCTGTGCTCAGACGGCCTGCACGAGGTGGTGGACGCGCAGTCCATCGCCGCGGTGCTGCGCACGGTTGACGATCCCGACCAGGCTGCGAAGGATCTCATCGCGCTGGCCGTCGATGGCGGGGCCCCGGACAACGTCACTTGCATCGTCGCGGATGTCCTTCCTCAGCCAGCGCCAGCCGCCGCACAGGCGTAGCCAACCGAGTCTGGGCCCTCCGGACGGGCGGCGGGCCGACTCGCCAGTGGCGGGCGCGCCTCAACCGGGGGATGCTGGGGGAATGACAAGCGGACGGATCGACTCAGGGCCGCCTGACGCGGCGCCGGCCGGACCAGGGCCGGCCGAACCGGAGCCGACTGGGTCCCGGCCAGTTGGCCCTGGACTGGCGGCCGAGCTGACCGGAATCTGCGGAGCGGCGAACGTCATCACCGACCCGCAGCAGCTGCGCACCTACGAATGCGACGGGCTGACCTCGCATCGCAGCACGCCCGGTCTGGTGGTGCTGCCGCAATCGGCCGCCGAGGTCGCCGCCATCGTCCGGACTTGCGCGGCCAGCGGAGTGCCATTCGTGGCCCGCGGCAGCGGAACCGGGCTGTCCGGCGGAGCGCTTCCGCGCGCCGACGGCGTGCTCATCGTCACCTCGAAGATGCGCAACGTCATCGCGATTGACCCGGTTAGCCGCCGTGCCATCGTCGAACCGGGTGTCACCAACCTGGCCGTCAGCAAGGCCGCCGAACCGTACGGCCTGTTCTACGCGCCAGATCCGTCCAGCCAGGTCGTCTGCTCGGTTGGCGGGAACGTGGCGGAAAATTCCGGCGGCGCGCATTGCCTCAAACACGGGTTCACTGTCCATCACGTGACCGGCCTGGAGATCGTCACCCCGCAGGGCGATCTGACGTGGCTTGGCGACGGGACCGGGGCCTCGCCGGGCTACGACCTGGTGGGTGCCTTCACCGGTTCGGAAGGCACCCTCGGCATCGTCACCAAGGTCGTGGTGAAGCTGACGCCCATCCCGGAAGCAGTGACCACGCTGCTCGCCGCGTTCACCACGATGGGTGCGGGCGGCGCGGCGGTGTCGGCGATCATCGGCTCCGGCATCCTGCCCGGCGCGATCGAGATGATGGACGCGCTTGCCATCGAGGCGGCCGAGGCAGCGGTGAACTGCCGCTACCCGGAGGGCGCCGGCGCAGTCCTGATCGTGGAGCTCGACGGCCCGGCCGGGGACGTGCAAGCGCAGACCGAGGCAGTCAGGGCGATCTGCACGGCGCAGGGCGCTTACGAGATCCGGGCCGCACAGGACGCGGCCGAGCGGGCGGCGATCTGGACCGGCCGCAGATCCGCGTTCGCCGCCGTCGGCCGGATCAGCCCGGCGTACATCGTCCAGGACGGGGTAGTGCCGCGGACCGCGCTGCCGGAAGTGCTGGACCGGATCGGCGAGCTGTCGGCTGAGCACGGCATCCGGGTCGCCAACGTGTTCCATGCCGGCGACGGCAACCTGCATCCGCTGGTGCTGTTCGACGACACGGTGCCCGGCGAGCAGGAGCAGGCCGAGAAACTGTCCGGCCAGATCCTGGACTTGTGCATCGAGCACGGCGGCTCGATTACCGGCGAGCACGGCGTTGGCGTCGACAAGTCGCGCTACATGCCCCGGATGTTCGGCGCCGACGACCTGGACACCATGCAACTGTTGCGCTGCGCTTTCGATCCGGCCGGCCTGTGCAATCCGGGCAAGGTGTTCCCCACCCCGCGGCTGTGCGGGGAAGTACCTGGGGTTCGCCACGGCCCGCACCCGCTGGTGGCGTCGGGTCTGATCGATCAATTCTGATGGGAACGGGCAGCCACGGGCTAATCCCTTGAGCAGGCCGGAGGAGCCATGACAGTGCTGAGCGTTCCGGCGGAACTGGCCAGCGCCTGCGCGCACGTGACGCCGGCCGGTCCGGCCGACATGGTGGCAGGCGAGCCTGCCCGCTACGTGGCGGCACCGGGCTCGGTCAGCGAGGCCGGTGCGGTGCTGCGCGCCGCGGCAAGCCTCGGGCTGACGGTCGTGCCGCGCGGGACCGGCAGCCGGCTGGACTGGGGTCCCGCGCCGGCCAGCTGCGACCTCATCATCGACACCGGCCGCCTCGACCGGATACTCGAGCACTCAGCTGGTGACCTGGTGGTCAGCGTGCAGGCCGGGGTACGCCTCGACGACCTCGCCAAAGTCCTCGCGCCGGCTGGCCAGCGGCTCGCGGTCAACCCGCCCGCGACCGCGCCGGGCAACGGTGGCGGCACGATCGGCGGCCTGACCGCCGCGGGCGCCGCGGGCGCACTTCGGTACCGGTACGGCTCGCCCCGCGACCTGCTCATCGGCATCACGGTCATCAGGGCCGACGGCACTATCGCCAAGGCAGGCGGCAAAGTCGTGAAGAACGTGGCCGGATATGACATCGGCAAGCTGTTCGCCGGCTCGTTCGGCACGCTCGGCCTGATCGCCGAGGCGACTTTCCGGCTGCACCCGCTGCCGGAGACCACCGGCTGGATCACGCTGAACTGCCCGGACCCGGCCGCAGCGGCCGCAGCGGTACAGGCAGTCGCCGACTCGGCGCTGGCTCCCGCCGCGATCGAACTCGACTGGCCGGCAGCCGCTCGCCCGATCGGTGTGTCGGTTCTGCTCGAAGGCGACGAGCAAAGCGTGGCGGCGCGCTCCGAGCGGATGCGGTCGCTGCTGGGCGGCTCCGGGGCAGAGCCAAACCTCCACGGCTCCCCCGACGATGCAGCGGGCGCGGACGGCGGAGCGGCGGCAGGAGCGTTTCGTGTGCTCCAGCCGTCGTCCGGCGGTCGCGGCAGCCCCGGGACGCTGCTGCGCGTCGCGTTCTGGACTGGGCAGCTCGCGCAGGTCCTGGCGGTCATCCGCGAGGCGGCCGGGCAGCACGGGCTTGACCCGGGCATCAGCGGGTCGGCTGGCGCCGGAGTACTCGATGTCGCCGTTGCCGAGATTGCTGACCCCAGCGCGGTCGCTGAGTTCGTCGCGGCGTTGCGGGCCGGCCTGAAAGCGCTGAGTGCGGGCAGTCTGCTGCCTGCGACGGCCAGCGCCGTGGTCGTGCACGCGCCGTCGGCCGTCCGGGCTGCGGTGGACATGTGGGGGCCAGTGCAGTCGCTCGAGCTAATGCGAGCAGTCAAGGACCAGTTCGATCCGCAGCGCCGGATGGCGCCCGGCCGGTTGCCCGGAGGAATCTGATGACCGCTGACGACGCCGGCATCGTGGCGGCCATCGCGCACGGCGACCCGGTTGCCAGCGCGCTGGATCCGGACGGATCGCTGCGCCAACTGGCCGGTGATTGCGTGCACTGCGGTTTCTGCCTGCCCGCTTGCCCGACGTACCAGTTGTGGGGCGAGGAGATGGACTCGCCACGCGGCCGGATCCACCTGATCACCCAGGTCCTGGACAGCGGTCACGGCAGCGCGGCTACGGCCGGCCATTTCGACCGGTGCCTCGGCTGCATGGCCTGCATGACCGCGTGCCCGTCCGGCGTGCAGTACGACCAGCTCATCGAGGCAGCCAGGAGCTGGGCCGAGGCCGACGAGGGCGAGCGCGGGCAGAGACGACGGGCGCCGGGCCAGCAGCCGCCGGGCCAGCAGCCGCAACTGCCTGCTCCGCTGCCCCCGAGGTCACTGCGGGACCGGGCAGTCCGGTCCGCCATCTTCGCGACGTTCCCCTATCCGAGCCGGCTCCGCGCGGCGCTCGTGCCGCTGCGCGCCGCTCAGCGAACCGGGCTTGACCGCCTTGCCGCCGGCAGCAAGCTGCTGCGCCGGGTCGTCCCGGAGGCCGCTGCGGCGCTGACCGTCGCGCCCGCTCCGCCGGCTGCCGGCCGCGGCGGAGTGGTCAGAGCCCGTTCCCGCCATGACGGGAAGCCGCCAGTTGCGGCCCGGCGCCTGCCCGCCCGCGTCCCCGCTCAGGGCGGGCGCAGGGCCGTTGTCGGCATGCTCACTGGCTGCGTGCAGCAGGTGCTGTTCCCGCAGGTCAACGCTGCCACGGCGAGAGTGCTGGCAGCCGAGGGCTGCGACGTCATCGTGCCGCCGCGGCAGGGCTGCTGCGGCGCGCTGTCGCTGCACGGCGGCCGCCGGGCCGAGGCGGCGGACTTCGCCCGCGCGACGATCGAAGTGTTCGAGCGGGCCGGCGTTGACGCGGTGATCGTCAATGCGGCGGGCTGCGGCTCGGCCATGAAGGAATACGGGCACCTGCTGGCCGGCGACCCGGACTGGGCAGGCCGAGCCGCTGCCTTCAGCCATACCGTCCGCGACTTCAGCGAGTTCCTGGCCGATCTCGGGCCGGTAGCACCCCGGCATCCGCTGCCGTCCGGAGCAGGGGCTGTGGTCACGGCCGCTTATCACGATGCCTGCCATCTGGGCCACGCGCAGCGGATTACCGCGCAGCCGCGGGCGCTGCTGCGCGGCATTCCCGGCCTGGTGCTGGCGGAGATCGCCGACGCGGGGACCTGCTGCGGCTCGGCGGGCATCTACAACCTCGTGCAGCCGGAGGCCGCCGCCGAGCTCGGCTCGCGCAAGGCAAAGGCGGTCGCGGCCACCGGCGCCGACCTGCTGGTCTCCGCAAATCCTGGTTGCTCACTGCAGATCGCGCGGGCTCTCGCCGCTGCCGGGGACGCCGACGGGGACGCCGACGGGGACGCCGACGGGGACGCCGACGGCGGCAGTGGCCGGCCGATGCGGGTGGCGCATGTCGCCGAGGTCCTCGACGCCTCGATCCGTGGCGTTCCGCTTGAGTCGCTGCCGGGCTGACGTGGAGCCCGCACACGCCCTAGCAGTTCACGACGTCAGGCCGTGCCAAGTTTGACGTCAGCACTGACTTGACTGACGCCAGCTTTGACGTCATGATGGCGTCATGGATCTCAGCGAGTACGCCGAGTCGCTCCGGCGGGAACTGACCGCCATCACCAGGTTCGCTAGTGCGGACATAGCCAGGGCCGCCGAGATGCTGTCGGAGACCCTGGATTCCACGGTGCGGCTCGCCTTGCTCGACGTCCTGTCGGCCGCGGCCGACGAGATCACCGCCAGCCTCGACGGCGCGACCGTCGACGTTCGGCTGACCGGCACCGAGCCAGAGTTCGTCGTCAGCACGACGCGGGCGCAGGATGACGCGATGCCGGAGGCGGCCGATGCCGGCGACGAGGCGGGAACCAGCCGGGTAACACTGCGAATCTCGGAGGGCATGAAGGCCCGGGTGGAGGCCGCGGCGCTGTCGGCAGGCCAGTCGGTGAACTCCTGGCTCGTCCGGGCTATCAGCCGGGCCCTGGAGAGCCCCCCCGGCGGCCCGGGCAAGCGCTCCCCGTTTCCGCCTGCGCCGCCGGGCAGGCCGGGAACGGGAAAGCGGTACACCGGGTTCGCCCGCAGCTAGCGGCCGACCTGCCCGGCAGTTTCCGCACGCATTCAGGCACCAGCGTTCCAGCAGAAAGGCACCAGCATGACGACGTGGGATTTCGCATGCCCTGATCCGGTCGACATCAGCATCGATTCGTGGATCTCCGGCAGCATCGTGGTGTCCGGCGAGCCGACCAGCACGGTCGCCGTCGAAGTCGTCTCCAGCCGCCCCGGCGCGGATGTCAGCGACCTGCTGGCGCACGTTAAGGTGGCTTTCGAGGACGGGCAGCTGTACATTCGCGGCCCGCGAACGGGCGCATTCGGCCGCAGGCAAGGGCTGGACCTGACGATCAAGGCACCGGAGGGATCCACCTGTGCGGCCACGACCGCCTCAGCGGACCTGGCCTGCGTCGGCAGCCTCAGTGCCCTGGCCGTGCAGACCGCCAGCGGCGATCTCGCCGCCGCGACGGTTAGCGGTGCCATTACCGTGCAGTCCGCCAGCGGAGACGTGCTCATCGACACGGCCGGCGGCGACGTCGCCATCCGCACCGCATCAGGTGACGTCCGGCTCGCGAGGGCCGACGGTCCCGCCCGCATCACCACCGCCAGCGGCGACATCGCGATCGGTTACTGCGCCAGTTCGGTGACCGCGCAGACGGCCAGCGGGGACATCGGCCTTGGGGCCGTCGCGGCCGGCCAGGTCGAGCTGCGCAGCGTGTCAGGTGACCTGCACGTCGCCGTCGTACCGGGCATCGGCGTCTACCTCGATCTCGCCAGCACGTCCGGCAGCATCCGCAGCGACCTGGAGCCGGGCAGCGACGAGGACCTGGCCGAGCCAGCCGCGGCGATGCGGATCACCTGCCAGTCACTCAGCGGCGACATCCGGGTCACCAAGGCGGCGGATGCCGCTGCCCCGCCGGCCGGCCATGCCGCGAGCCCGGCGGCTCCGTAGGCAGTCCAGCCGCATCTCCGCGCTCCCGGCGGCTACCACAACGACCACGAGACGACCAGGAAGGCAACGCCAGATGAATCAGCGAATGTTCGAGGAGCTAGCCCGCCAGCGCCACGCCGAGATGCACCGCTTGAGCGGCAGCCGGCTGAGCAGCGGCGGCCGGCTGAGCAGCGGCCACTTGAACGGGCGGCTGCCCGGAACTCAGCGCGTCGGCACCGGGCAGGCGCTGCGGGCGCGCCAGTCACTTCGGACGAGAACCGGCTGGAAGCTCGTCGACCTGGGCCTCAAGCTCGCCGTCCAGCCAGACCCGCGTGCCGCGGCCGCGGCTCGCCCGGCCCGGTCGTGAGATCGAAGCCGGCTCAGCCCGCGCGCAGCCCGGCGGGCACGCGGCTGGCCAGCCATCCTTCCGCCAGCTCCCCCGAGGCGACGATCTCCGCGGGGCCGGTCAGCAAGCTGGCCGTGATGCTCGGTGTCACGGCGAGCTTGCCTCCCGGCACCCGCACGATCCAGGGCAGCGTGGTCTTCGCCGGCCACTCCCCCGCGAACACCGCTGCCGCAACCGCGGCGGCCACCGCTCCGGTGCCGCAGGACAGCGTCAGCCCCGATCCGCGCTCGTGCACGCGCATCTCGACCTCGCGGTCGCCGAGCACCCTGATGACTTCGATGTTCGCCCCCGCGCGCAGCGCAGCCGGGCGGAGCACTGCGGGACTGGTCAAGTCGATGGCCGCCAGCGGCTCGGCCACGATGCAAGCCAGGTGCGGGTTCCCGACCGAGATCGCCAGCCCGCCGATCCGCTGATCGCCCGCTTGCACCTCGCCGTCACCTAGCACAGCGGCGGCCCCCATGTCCACGGTGAACTGGCCGTCTGCCTCAGCCCGGACCGGCTTAGTCCCTGCCCTGGTGGCGACGGCCAGTTCCGGTCCGACAGCCAGCCCTTCAGCAAGCAGGTAACGGGCGAACACCCGCACGCCGTTGCCGCACATCTCGGCGAGGCTGCCGTCGGCATTCCGGTAGTCCATGAACCATTCGGCGCTCTGCCCTGCCGCGTCGGCGCCGGCCATGGCCGAGCGGACAACACGGAGCACTCCGTCCGCCCCGATGCCGTAGTGCCGGTCGCACAAGGCGCGGACGAGCCCGGCCGTCAGGTCAAGCTGCCCTTGCGGGTCGGGCACGATCACAAAATCGTTGCCGGTGCCGTGCCCCTTGGCGAACCGCATGTGCCCGATGCTAGCCGCCCGGCCGGCCCGGCTGGCTAGCCTGCGGCCCGGACAACGGTCAGCGCCCGGTCCGCGCTATCCGGTCCGGCCGCGATCCAGGTGATCCTTGGGTCCCGCCGGAACCACGACTCCTGGCGCCGGACGAACCGGCGCGTCGCCGTGATGGTTTGCGCGAATGCCGCATCCTCGGTGCATTCACCAGCAAGGAAACGGAGCACCTGGGCGTAGCCGAGCGCCCGGCTCGCGGTGAATCCGTCCCGCAGCCCGGCTAGCTCAAGTCGCCGGACCTCCGCCACCAGGCCGAGCTGCCGCATCCGGCGAACCCGCTCGGCGATCCGCTGGTCGAGTTCGGGTCGCGGCACGGCCACGCCGATCTGTGTCACCGGATAGACCGAGTCATACGCCGGCAGCGTGGCGCTGAATGGCCGGCCAGACAGCTCGATGACCTCCAGCGCACGGACGATGCGCCGTCCGTTGCCAGGCAGGATCGCCGCTGCGGCGGCCGGGTCCAGCGTCGCCAGCCGCGAGTGCAGGACTGCCGCGCCCGCCCGCTCAAGCTCACGTTCCAGGCTCGCGCGCAGTCCGGCGTCGGTACCGGGGAACTGGAGCTTGTCGATCGCGGCCCGGACGTAGAGTCCGGAGCCGCCGACCAGGATCGCGGTCCGGCCGCGTTCCCGGATGTCGTCGATGGCCTGCCGGGCGAGCCGCTGATAGGCCGACACGCTGGCGGGCTGAGTAACCGGCCAGATGTCCAGCAGATGATGCGGGATTCCGGCCCGCTCGGCTTCGGTCAGCTTCGCGGTGCCGATGTTCATGCCCTGGTACAGCTGCATCGAGTCGGCGTTCACGATCTCGCCGCCGAGCGTACGCGCCAGGGTCAGCGAGAGTTCCGACTTACCTGCGGCCGTCGGCCCCACGACAGCGATGACTGGCCGTAGCATTGCTTCATTCTGGCAGGCGCAGGGTAGGTCCCTGCACAGGCGAGGTGGCTGGATGGCCACCCAGCGCTTGGGGGAAATATGACGTACGCCGATGACCTCGACATGCCCACCGAAGAGGACGACCTCAGCCTTGACGATGAGCTGGACGAGGACGAACTCGACCTCGACGATGAGGACGAGGACGACGACGAGTACGACTTCGACGATGACGATGATGAGGATGAGGACGAGGACGACAGCGACGACAGCGACGACGAGGATGAAGTCGTGTCGTGATCACGGCGGCTTATGCCCGGCAGGGTGCGTAAGCCGCAGCGGTCAGGTCGGCCGGCGGGCTGGCATGCCGAGCAGGACCGGGCTGTTCCCCGCTGCCGCGACCGTTTCACGATCGCCTGCCGGGTCCGCATCGCCCGCGGGCCGGGCACCCCATGCGTCCCCGCCGCGGGTGCGCCGCACGCTCACCGGGCCGGCATCGGCGAGCAGGTAGTGCGGTGCCGCCCCGGTCACCACCGTGGTGATCACGTCACCCGGTCGCGGCTCGGGCTCGGCCGGAGTGAAGTGCACGAGCCTGTTGTCTCGCGCCCGGCCGGACATCCGGTGCGTGGCATTGTCCTTCCGGCCCTCACCGTCAGCCACCAGGACCTCGACCTCGCGCCCGATCAGTTTCTGGTTCTCCTGCAGCGCCACCTCGGTGACGAGGGCGGCCAGCCGTTGGTAGCGGTCGGCGACGACATCGGCGGGGACCTGGCCGGGCATGTCCGCTGCGGGCGTGCCCGGCCGGATCGAGTACTGGAATGTGAAGGCGCTGGCGAACCGCGCCTGCCGGACTAGGTCCAGGGTGTCGGCGAAGTCCTGCTCGGTCTCGCCCGGAAAGCCGACGATGATGTCGGTGGTGATCGCGGCCTCCGGCATCGCCGACCGGACCCGGTCGAGAATCGCAAGGTACTTTTCCCTCCGGTAGGCGCGCCGCATCGAGCGGAGTACCGCGTCCGAACCAGATTGCAGGGGCATGTGCAGTTGCGGCATTACGTTCGGCGTCTCGGCCATCGCGGAGATGACGTCATCGGTGAAATCGCGCGGATGCGGCGAGGTGAACCGTACCCGCTCCAGGCCAGCTACGTTCCCGCACGCGCGCAGCAGCTTGGAGAAAGCGAGCCGGTCCCCGAACCCCGCCCCGTAGGAGTTGACGTTCTGCCCCAGCAGGGTGATTTCGAGCACGCCCTCGGCGGCCAGGGCCCCGATCTCGGCCAGCACCTCGCCCGGACGGCGGTCCTCCTCCCGGCCGCGCAGGCTGGGCACGATGCAGAACGTGCAGGTGTTGTTGCAGCCGACCGAGATGGCCACCCAGGCCGAGTACGGCGACTCGCGGCTGGCCGGCAGTACCGAGGGGAAGCGCTCAAGCGATTCCAGGATCTCGACCTGCGCTTGCTGGCGCACCCGGGCACGTTCCAGCAGGACGGGCAGGGACCCGATGTTATGGGTGCCGAAGACGACATCCACCCACGGCGCGCGCTCGGTAATCGCGGCCCGGTCCTTCTGCGCCAGGCATCCGCCGACCGCGATCTGCATTCCGGGCCGGGAGTTCTTGACCGGCAGCAGGTGGCCGAGGTTTCCGTAGAGCCGGTTGTCGGCGTTCTCCCGGACCGCGCAGGTGTTGAAGACGACGACATCGGCCCCGGCCCCGGCGACCGCGCGACGGTAGCCGGCCGCCTCCAGCAAGCCAGCCAGCCGCTCGGAGTCATGCATGTTCATCTGGCACCCGTAGGTGCGGATCTCGAAGCTTCGCTCCGCGGTTGCGCCGGCCATGGTGACAAGGTTAGACGCCCGCAGGAGCGGCGGTGGCCCGGCAACTGGCTAACCCTGTAAGACGGATGACCGGGCCCGGCGGTTTACCGGCGGCCGCACGGATTGGGGCGAGAGTGCTCATTCGGCGCTACCGGCGGCTGGCCGATAGGGCACCATATGCGTATGACAGACAGCGGTAACGAGGTCGCCGTCGGCCCGACCAGGCCGGACAGCCCGTCAGCAGATTCCGTCGGTGCGCAGGCCAGCGTTCCCGCTGTCCCGTTTGGCGAATGGCCGTCACCCATCACGGCCGAGCAGGCCGCGACCGGCCAGGTCAGGGTCAGTGCCCCGACCGTGCTCGGCAGCGACGTGTGGTGGCAGCAAGGGCTGCCTAGCCAGGGCGGGCGCATCACGGTGATGCACAGCCGCGGCGGCGAGCCGACCATGCTCCTGCCTGCGCCCTGGAACGCCAGGACTCGCGTGCACGAGTACGGCGGCCGGGCGTACCTGCCCATCCCCGGTACCGAGTCGGGGCAGGGCACTACGACGGCTCCGGGCGGCTATTCGATGTTGTTCGCCAACTATGCCGACCAGCGTCTGTACCTGGCCGGGCCTGGCGGAGCGGAGCCCGCGCCGCTGACGCCGGACCCGGCCGAGGTGCTGGCGGGCAGCGGCGGGGGCCCGCTCGGCAGCGCGGCGCTGCGCTTCGCCGACTTCGTCCTCTCGCCGGACCGGACCGAGGTCTGGTGCGTGCAGGAACGGCACGACGGCGGCAAGGTCAGCCGCGCGATCGTGGCCGTGCCGCTTGACGGCTCTGCGGCTGCCAAGACAGAGGCGATCCGCGTTCTTGTCGAGGGCTTCGATTTCTTCGCATTCCCGACACCGTCTCCCGACGGGAAGTGGCTGGCCTGGATCTGCTGGAATCACCCGCACATGCCATGGGACGGCACTGAATTGCGGGTCGCGCCGGTCAATGACGGCCTGCCGGGCAAGGGCAGGCCGCTGATGGGCGGCCAGCGTGAGTCCGTGCTGGCACCAGTGTGGCGCGACAACGCCAGCCTCTACGTGGCGACCGACTGGCCCGGATGGTGGAACATCTACCAGGTCGGGCTGGCCGGCGAGCCACCGCTGGCCCTGTTCCCCGCGGCCGAGGAGTTCGCCGCGCCGCTCTGGCAGCTCGGCGCGCGGCCGTTCGCGATGCTGCGCGACGGCAGGCTGGCTGTCGTGCACGGCGCGGGCCCGGCTCGCCTGGGCATCCTGGACCCGGAGTCGTTTGAGCTGACCGATCCCGACCTGCCAGTCGCGGAGGTCACCTTCGACCTGTCGACGGACGGCGACTCGGTCGCCGCGATCGGCGGCGGGCCGGCCACGTCGGCTGCCGTCGTCCTCTTCGACACCCGGACCAGCACAGCCTCCGTGGTGAGTGCCGGCCCGGCCCGCCAGCCCGAGGCGGCTTACCTGCCGGTCCCGCAGGAAGTGGACTTCGAAGGGCCGTACGGCCAGGTGGTCCACGCATTCCTCTATCCGCCGGCTAACCCCGACGTGACCGGGCCCGCCGGGGAGCGGCCCCCGTATGTGGTGTGGGTGCACGGCGGGCCGACCGGGATCTCCTCCGCGGTCCTCGACCTCGGCAAGGCGTACTTCACCAGCCGCGGCATCGGCGTCATCGACGTGAACTACGGGGGCTCATCGGGCTACGGCCGCCAGTACCGTGAGCGGCTCCGCCGTGCCTGGGGAGTCGTCGATGTGCAGGACGCCATCGCGGCCGCGCGCTGGGTGGCCGAGTCGGCGGGCGCCGACCCGGCCAGGCTAGCCATCCGCGGCGGCTCGGCCGGGGGATGGACGACGCTGGCCGCTGTCACCACGGGCACGAGCCGCGGCCGGGTGTTCAGTGCGGCCGCATCTTACTTTGGCGTCTCCGACCTGCGCAGCCTTGCCGCCACGACGCACGACTTCGAATCGCGCTACCTCGACGGGCTGATCGGCCCGCTGCCCGGTTTCGAGGTCACCTACGCCGAGCGAGCGCCGGTCGGGCACGTGACCGCGGCGACATGCCCGATCCTGCTGCTACAGGGTCTCGATGACCCGGTGGTGCCGCCCGCTCAGGCCGAGAGCATCGCTGCCGATCTGGCGGCACACGGCACGAGCTACGCTTACCTCGCCTTCGAGGGTGAGTCGCATGGCTTCCGCAAGGCGGAGACGGTCATCGCCGCGCTCGAGGCTGAGCTCTCCTTCTACGGCCAGATCCTCGGCTTCAACCCGCCCGGCGTGCCTCAGCTCGAGATCACTGCAGGCAAGGCCGACCGGGACCGCCGGGATCGGTAGCGAGCGCGAGCCGACCGGCTAGCGGGCGAACTCGATGGCTCGCGACTCGCGGATCACCGTGACCCGGATCTGGCCAGGGTAGGTGAGCTCGTCCTCGACCCGCTTGGCTACGTCGCGGGCAATGACCTGGGCCTGGATGTCGTCGACCTCGCCGGGCTTGACCATAACCCTGATCTCCCGGCCGGCCTGCATCGCGAACACCTTCTCGACCCCGTCCTGCGCCAGCGCGATCTGCTCCAGCCGCTCGAGGCGCTTCACGTACGCCTCGAGCGACTCCCGGCGGGCACCGGGCCTGCTGCCGCTGATCGCGTCGGCCGCCTGGGTGAGAACCGCCTCGACGGTGCGGACCTCGACCTCGTTGTGGTGCGCTTCGATCGCGTGCACGACGTCTTCCGGCTCGCCGTACTTGCGGGCGATCTCTGCGCCGATCAGTGCGTGGCTGCCCTGTACCTCGTGGGTGAGCGCCTTGCCGATGTCATGCAGCAGCGTGCAGCGCTTCATCAGCGCCGGGTCCATGCCGAGCTCGCTGCCCATCATCCCGGCGATGTGCGCCGACTCGATCAGGTGCCTGAGCACGTTCTGGCCGTAGGACGTGCGGTAGCGCAGCCGGCCGAGCAAGTTCGTGAGCTCCGGGTGCATATCCGTGATCCCGACATCCACCAGCGCGTCCTCGCCCGCGCGCACGCACAGCGCCTCGATCTCCGCTCTGCTGCGCTCGTAGGCCTCCTCGATCCGCTGCGGGTGGATCCGGCCGTCCAGCACGAGCCGCTCCAGGGTCAGCCGGCCAACCTCACGCCGGACCGGATCGAAGCAGGACAGCAGCACGGCCTCAGGGGTGTCGTCGATAATCAGGTTCACGCCGGTCACCGACTCGAAGGCGCGGATGTTGCGGCCCTCACGCCCGATAATCCGCCCCTTCATCTCATCACCGGGCAAATGCAGCACCGACACGACCGACTCGCTTGTCTGCTCACTGGCGATTCGCTGGATCGCGAGCGTCACGATCTTGCGGGCCCGCTTGCCGCCTTCCTTCTGCGCATCGGCCTCGATATCCCTGACGAGGCGCACGGCATCCCGCTTGGCCTGGTTCTCGATGGCGGCGACCAGCTCGGCCTTCGCGGCCTCGGCGGTCAGGCCAGCGACTCGTTCCAGCTCTGCCCGGCGATCAGCATCGAGGCGGTCCAGCTCGGCCTTGCGGGCGTCCAGGTCAGCCGAGCGCTCGTCGGCCTTCCTGGCGAGCTCGTCGATCCGCTGCTCGCGCTGCCCGAGCCGGTCCTCGCGCCGTTCAAGGTCCGTGCGCAGCCGCCTGACCTCGTCCATTGCCGCCTTGGCCGCGGCCTCGGCGTCCCGCCTCGTCTCGGCCGCCGTGGCAGCCGCCGCAGCGGCCTTCCCGAGAATCTCAGCCGCCTCGCGCTCCGCCTTGGCCGTCAGCTGAGCTGCATGAGCGTCGGCTTCAGCCTGCAGGCGCGCGGTGTCCGCTTCGGTCAGCCCGGCGGCCTCCGGCCGTCCGGAAGGCGCCGACGGCACGCCGCTACCGCGGCGCAGCAGGACAACCAAGACGCCCAGAGCACCCAGCGCGGCCAGGCAGCCGACTATCACTACCGCAAGCACAGCCCCGCCGCTACTCACGACCGCCCCTCTCCGCACTTGGCCCGCGTCTGTAGCCGATCGCGCGCATATCTGCCCGCAGCGAGGAGTTCTGCGCGTGCAACGGCCGGCGCCGCGCAGCACGTGCCGTGAGCTGCACAGCAGCGGATCCCGGTACCCTGCACCCGGTTCGGGAATACCGGCAGTGTGCAGACCCGGCACTGCACAAACCCGGCACCGTGCAGCCCCGATACCGCAAGCTCGCCATCGCCGCCCGCAGGCCAGGTCGCGGCGTGCGGCGATTTCCGGCTTCGCCACCCACCGGCCTGCGGGGCCGTTCGGGCCCGCAGACCGCTTCGGTGCCTGCCGATAGCCGCACGCGACTGGCGCGCTAGCCCGGTGCCGCTCTCCTTCCGCCGAGCCGGGCCGGTGCCCGGCTAGCTTGCTCGTTCGCCACTGTCAGGACCCTCCAGCAGCCCGCCTGGCCCGGCTGCCGTCATGCCATTGGTATCTAGAACGCCTTCACGTACCGAACTTCGTTGCACGGAACAAAAAACCTCGCTGCCGTGAGGCTAAGCGCTTATAACGATTTGAGCAAGCACCTGCAGATGATCTTCGATGCGAACGCTCCGGCCGCCTATGCTCCAGCGGCCCCCGGATCGTCGTCCGGCTCGGCCAGAACTTCAAGATCATCAAAGGAAACGCCGCCTTCCCCGGCCGCCCGCTCGAGCGCCTCGCGGACTACCCGGTACGCGAGCCCTGCTGGGTAGCCCTTCCGGGCCAGGACGCCGGTGAGCCGCCGGATCCGGGCCGGACCGGGCAAGCCCGCAGTTGCCGCGAGGCGGCGCGCGACTAGCTCACGGGCGGTCGTGAGTTCCTGTTCCGGACCTAGCTCGCTCAGGGCTGCCTGGATGTCATCGTTCGCCACGCCGCGCTGACGCAGCTCGGCGCCAAGCGCGCGGCCGGCCAGGCCGCGGCCATGATGCCTGGAATCCACCCATGCCCTGGCGAACATCGCGTCATCGATGAGATTCACCTCGGTGAACCGCGCAAGAACGGCTGCTGCGGCCTCCTCCGGGACGCCGCGGCGCCGCAGCGCAGTCGCGAGCTGCGCCCTGGTCCGCGGCGCGGTCGTCAGCATGCGCAGGCAGATCTGCCGGGCAACCGCCTCCGGATCGGCTTCTGCCGCGCCGCCGGACCCGCTGCCGCTGACTCCGGTGGCGCCGGGCCCAGGACTGCCGGCGAGCTCAGCGCTGCCGCGCCGACCGCCCTCGCGCCCGCCGCGCCGCCCGGCCACCGACTGCCTACTGGCCGCGCAGGTTCGTCACTGAGGCCAGCCCTGGCGCTGCCGTCGGCCCTGCGCCTCCGCCAGCTGCCGCAGCATCAGTATCGAGCCTGGGCCCGACGCCGAGCTTCTCCTTGATCTTCTTCTCGATCTCGTTGCCCAGGTCCGGATTGTCGCGCAGGAAGTTCCTGGCGTTCTCCTTCCCCTGACCGAGCTGGTCCCCGTCGTAGGTGTACCAGGCGCCGGCCTTGCGTACTATGCCCTGCTCGACGCCAAGGTCAATAAGGCCGCCTTCACGGCTAATGCCCTGCCCGTACAGGATGTCCATTTCGGCCACTTTGAACGGCGGGCTGACCTTGTTCTTCACTACCTTGACGCGAGTCCTGTTGCCGACCGCCTCAGTGCCGTCTTTCAGCGTCTCGATCCGGCGGATGTCCAGCCTGATCGACGCATAGAACTTCAGCGCCTTCCCGCCAGACGTCGTCTCGGGGCTGTTGTGGACCATGACGCCATCAACGAAGTAGTTGTGGTTGCCTTCCACCTCGATATCGAACCGGTTCATGGATCGCGTACGTGGCTTGACGTGGATGTCCAAGATCCGTGCAGGCTGAAGTCGCAGTTCGGGCTCCGCGTACTCGGGCTGGACGCTGAACTGCTGCCGGAACCGCGGCAAGAGCTTGTACTCCATCGAGGGATGCACGAACGGCGCGACGAGCTTCTGGAACTTCTCCGTCCCGGCTGTGCTGAAGACCAAGACTGCCTTCTTGAGCGCACCAGCGGCACGCAGCCTGACATCCAACCCGTGAGTGTCCCGCAGGTACTGCACAAGTCGTTCCCGCGAGCCCTCGCTCATCGCCTCGACACAGATCTCGATCCGGCCTGAACCGCCTTGCGTCCGCTCCTGCAGCCCTTTAGAGCGAAGAGTGAAGCTGCCATCGTCCATGTACCAGATCGCCAGTGCGAGCGGCGTGAGAGCCTTCAGGTAGTCCCAGGTCAGGTGCTTCTTGCCAGCACCAAAGTAGACGACGTCATGCAGCTCGGCGAGTTCTGCCAGCGGGGTGAAGTCGGCAAAAACAGCGCCCTTCGCATTGACCGAGCGGGCGCACTTGATGTTGCCGAGCAGGGACACCTTCCAGTCCAGGTACGCAGCTTGCTTCGCGCTATGGCCGAGTCGGAACCGGACCCCGGACCTGCCGTGACGGTTAGGTGAAAGATTCCCATCGCCCATCAGCGAGCCGAGCACGACCTGCATCTGCTGATCGCTCAGCCGGTGCGGCTCACTGACTAGGAGCCTGTCCCCCGCGATCAGTTCGCCCGCAGCACGCCAGCCGCCCGGCGTGCGCACCAGATGATTCTCGGTCGCCGCGAACTGAGACCTGCCATTACCGCCGGACTTAGTGACGGTGAACTGCAGAAACCGTTCGGCTGGCCCGTTGTTGAACCAGCTAACGATCTTGCGCGGGACGATCTGGCAGGTCACCGGATCGTAGGACAAGACTTCCACATCCATGCGCTGGTTGACGATTTTCCCGATCTTTTCCTGGCTGCCATCAGCTAGGGTAATTCGGGTATTATAGGACATACATCCGAACATGACGCCGATCTTTTCCCGCAGCTGGTTAATGAAGATCGCGGTGGTCTTTGTCTGGTTCAGCGCGCCGGCGATCTTGCGAAGGGCCTGGGACATCAGCCGGGCCTGCAGGCCGACGTGGCTGTCCCCCATCTCGCCCTCGATCTCGGCCTTCGGGACCAGCGCGGCGACCGAGTCGATGACGATGACATCGATGGCGCCGGAGCGGATCAGCATGTCCGCGATCTCCAGGGCCTGCTCACCGGTGTCGGGCTGGGACACCAGCAGCGCGTCGGTGTCGACGCCGAGATTCTTGGCATAATCCGGGTCGAGTGCGTGCTCCGCGTCTATGAATGCCGCGATGCCGCCTGCCTTCTGCGCGTTAGCAATAGCATGCAGCGCGAGCGACGTCTTGCCGCTACTCTCCGGTCCGTATATTTCCACTATGCGGCCTTTGGGGAATCCGCCGATCCCGAGCGCGACATCCAGCGCGATCGACCCGGTCGGGATCACCTCGACTGGCGTGCGGGCATCATCGCCGAGTCGCATGATGGCGCCACGGCCGAACTGCCGCTCGATCTGCGCGAGCGCGGTCTCCAGGGACTTCTCCCTGTCACCGCCAACGCCCTTGCCGCTACCCGCCTTGTCATTCGGTGCCATCTGAAGCTCCTGTTGGGGAAGGACCGAGGGCCTTGCCGAGCCGCTCGCGTACGCGTGACCTGACCTCGCCGCGTGACCCGGGCAGCCGGACTCGCAGCCTTGTTCACCTGCTGGCCTTGTTCACCTGCTGGCCTTGTTCACCTGCTGGCCTGTAGTTCACTGTGCTGGCAGCGACGCTACGCGGCCCCTCCGACAGTTTCGGTCCGACACTGCCGTGCCTGTCCGACACTGCCAGGCCTGACACTGCCCGCCTGGTGAAACCGCCTTCGTCGCCTGTCGCCCGCCCCCGCCCGGCCGTTCCCGGTCTCGGCAGCGCAGGCGGGCGCCAGCGAGTTCACTCTAACGAACAATTGTTCGATCATGAAGCGGACACGCCGGTTAAGTTAAGCCGGAACGGCTCGCCGCCGCAGGACGACCCAGAGCAGTTCCATCGCGGCAGCGCCGAGACGCCGTGACCACGCCAGGTCCACGGCCGATCCGAGGGCGTCGTGCAGCGCTTCCTTGAGCCGGTCCTTGGCGACCCAGCGGGAAACCGAGTTCAGCCGCAAGCGGCCCGGCAATCGTCGACTTGCCCGCGGCCGACGGCCAGGAGACGAGCACGACCTGCCGCATGGCAGGGCCGATCAGCATCTGCAGGCCTGGCCGGGCGCCGCGCTATCGAGCGCGCACGATACCGGACAGCCGGGCGCGCGCAGTTGCGGCATAATCGCCGGGTCGCAGGTCAACGTTGCCGCTCCGGCACTTTGAAGGCATCGCACACGGCCTGCCAGACGGTCTTGGCGTCCGCACCGTCGGCCAGTGCCTGGTTGACCGTCCGGTTGCCCAGGGCAGACAAGACATAGTCTTTGGCGACGCTCTCGGCATAAACGTCACCGAAGTGCGCTCGCATTCGCTCCCAGAACTCGGTCAGCCGCATTCGCGCCAGGCTAGCCCGCCCGGCTGAGCGGCACAACCGGACAGCGCCGGGCCGCCGACAGGCGCGGCAAGGCCAGCACCTGGGCCGCGCACACCAACACTGGCCGCGCGCCGCCAGCGCGTCGCGCCCACGGGGCAGGCGAGTGGTCAGCTGCCGCGCGCTGGCCACCCGGCATGGGTATCACGAATTCGTGCCCCCGATGACACCCGATGACACCGGCACTCCCGGCCGGTGCCGCGAGCGCCGGTGGAGTCGTTAACGTTACCCTTCGAGCCGGACCGGGGGACGTGCATCGAGCGCAGAGGCCCCCCACTGCGGTCGGCTGCGCTAAAGGAGACCGTCAAAATCCCCCTGGCGGATTCCTTCGACAAACGCCGCCCACTCTTCCCGGCTGTAAACAATAACCGGACCGTCGAGATGCTTTGACGATCCGATTACTACTTCGTCGCCATGAGCGGCCACTCTCACACATTCGCCGCCATTGCACTTCCGTGCCACGTGCCAGGACAGTTCGCCCAGGCTCTGGGGCATGTGCAGCATCTTACCTCCTTTGACCTCTTCGTTAATGTGATGATCTCGGTGCGGGGAAAGTCTTGGTTCGCTAGTTCAGATACTCATCGCGGATCGCCGCGATCAGCTCAGCAGAGTGAGCCGTGCTCAGGGCTGAGTCCCGCAGGTACTCGATCGCCTCCCGGTAGCGCGCGACCTCTACCGGGCGCTCAAGAATCTGCCTGGTTACCAAGCCCTCGACGTACACAATCGGCGCCTGCCTGGAGTTCTCCCCGAATTCCAGCAGGTCAAAATTGCTATCCGCGCTCGCGTGCGCTCCAGCGCTGAACGGAACCACCTGGATCGAACCTCGGTCCTGAGCTGCCCATGTCAAAATCTTGTCCAGCTGAGCTTTCATTACCGCAAGACCGCCCACCTGCCGCCGGAAGACTGCCTCGTCGGCCAATGCGCGATACCGGAGACGGCTCGGAGCATCGAGTCGCCGCTGTCGCATCAGCCTAGCCTCAACCCGGTCGTTGAGTACGCTCAAATCCATTTTTCGCCCAATGCCTCTGATAACGGAGCGGGCATAGTCTGCCGTCTGCAGCAGCGGCGGCACGTAATACATGCTGTAGGAGGTAATGGCGATCGCCTCTTGCTCGAGGCCGATGTACGGGTTGAGGCCGAGATCGCCAAATCGTGACCACCAGCCAGGCTCACGGGCCTGCCGGGCCAGGTCCATGAGCGGTGCCGGGTCATCGACACCGTAAATCCGGCAAAGATCCCTGACGTCGCGCAGGCTAGTCCGCCTGGCCCCAGTCTCGATGCGGCTGATCTTGGTCGCCGAGCAGAGCAGTTCAGCACCGACCTGGTCGACCGTCAGCCCGAGTCCGATACGCAGTTCCCGCAGCCGGATCCCGAGTTCGCGTTGCCGCACGGTCGGGTTGGCATCGTCGGCGGGACCGGACCGCTGCTCAGGTCCCGGCCGTGCGCGAAATGGCCTCTCACCATCGCCGCTGGCACTTGCCACCAGAAGAAGATACACCGAACAGGCCAGTCCTCATAACGCACACGCGATGTTACCGGCAGCGCCAGCAAGATTATTTGCAATCCTTTGACCTGGCCAGTCACCCGAAAGCTAGGGCATGACCAGGGCATGACCCGAGACCTCGCGGGCTGCGGCGAATGCTAGCGCACGCCTACTGGCCCATCCTGGTGGCGAACGCCATTGGCAAATGCCATTTGCTGTGAGACCGTGATAGCAGGAGCCGATGCGGGACGGCCCCAGGGGGACCACCGCCAACGGCGGAGAGGGGGCGATTGCCTGGCGCCTCACCTGGTGACGTGAGGACGCCGACAGGCACGGGCGATAAACACAAAGCACGGCCGATGTTAGGGCATCGACCGTGCCAGGTCACCTGACCGGGTCCACAGCAGGATGGGTCTAGTGATGGGGATGATGCTACTCGGCCCAGAGCCGAATGCAAGATGCCCGTCCGGCCATGCGGTTCGCCGCCCGGCCAGGCCCTCCGCGCAGGAGCAGCCGGAGGGAGGTGCGGGCATGCAGGCTGCGGCTCAGAATGCGGAAGGCATCCGGGTCCTGGTGCTGCTAGGCGCGACCGCGATCGTCGCGTTCTGGCGGACGGCGATCCGGCTAATCCTGATCCTGGTAGTCACTGCGATCATCGCGGCGATCGGCTACGGGGCGATCGTGCTCTACCAGAACATGCACCACATAACCGTCTGACGAGAAGCCTGCCGGTCGGCTCAGCGCAGAGCGGCGAGATAGCCGATCGGCAGGCGGGCACGAAGCCGACTGTTCAGCGCCGCATTCCGGTCGCGATCAGGTGTGAGCCGATCCCCAGCAGCTCCGGGACGCGCTCAACCGCCCTGGCGGCATCAAGCACCACCCGCCAGTCGCGCTGATCGGCCATCCGGTCATCAAGATCGCCAAGCAGGTAGCCGGCGCCTTCGACGCACACCAGGTCGGCGACGGTAAGCCCGGCCGCGGTGAACTCTCCCCGGACCTGCGCCGGCCGGTGCGCAACGCCGAAGAACCCGCCTGGCCCGAGCGCCGGCAGCAGCCGGCCGCGCTCGACTTCGTCGATCATCGGCACAGCCGCCGGATTGCTGGCGTAGATCCGCTTCCGCAACAATTCATCGAGCCGCGCGGCCCACCGCGAGATCACCGCACCGAAGACCGGCCCGCCCGGCCGCAGGATCCGGCGGGCCTCGCGCAGCGCCCGTACCCGGTCGGCCCGCAGCGGCAGGTGGTACGGCGGGCCGAGCAGCAGCACGGCGTCCACGGTCTGGTCATCCAGGTCAAGGCTGCGCGCGTCACCGACGGCGGCTTCCACCGCCACGCCGGCCGCGGCCGCGGCCGCTCGCGCCTGATCGACGTGCATCGGCACGATGTCCCGGTGCACGACCCGGTAGCCCAGCCCGGCCAGCCAGATGGCATACCGGCCAGGTCCGCCGCCGACGTCGGCGATGGTCGCGGGCGGTGGCGGCAGGTGACGCAGCACTATTTCCTGAGTCCGATCGAACTCGAGCCGGCCCGCACCAGTGCGCGTGAGCCGGTCAGCTTCCTCACCGCGCTCGTGGTACGCGCGCAAAGCGGCACGCTCCAGGTCCGCGGTCATAGTTCAGGATGCCGGCCGGCCCTCATGCTCGCAGCCCGACTTATCTCGCCCGGCTCGCCACCGAGCCGCCGAGCCACACAGCCGCCGACCAACCGAGGGCGGGCGGCCTAGCCGGTCGCGGCTACCCGGTGCTGCGATGATGGCGGGATGATCGTGTCGCTGGACTTCTCCGGCGTTCCGGCCGAGCGGCGCGCTGCGGAGGTGACGCGCCTTTGCGATGCCATGGAGCAGGCGGACTCCGATGGCCGGTACGCCCGGCTGACCGTGGAGCGGCCCTGGTCGGCGCACAACCCGAGGCTGGACGGTGACTTCGCCTCCCCCGGCGCGATCCGCTGGTACCTGGAACGCGAACTCGGGCGGCTGGCGGCGGCAGGCGCGCGGATCGCGGTCAGCCCCGGCCGCGCCGCGCTCGACGTGCACGACCCGGCGTTCGCGCAAGCCCTCGACGAAACCCGGTCAGACCTGCGGCGCAAGAAGCTCTTCCTGTTCGGTCCGGAGCGGATGGCACTGTCCATCGACCGCCTGCAGCATTACACCGGCACCACGGCCGAGTGCTTCCAGCGCTACGTGCTGCTGACCAACTACGCCTGGCATGTCGATGAGTTCCGGGCAGCGCTGCCGGATTGCACCGGCCCTGACTCGACGGGCAGGCAGATGCCGGCCTGGCACCACCAGCTGCCCGGCCGGGCGGGCCTTACCGTGATCAACATCGGCGTCGGGCCGTCCAACGCCAAGACGATCACAGATCACCTGGCGGTACTCCGCCCTGACCTAGTGCTGATGATCGGGCATTGCGGCGGGCTCCGCAATCACCAGGACCTCGGCGACCTGGTCCTGGCCACCGGGTTCATGCGCGATGATCGCGTGCTCGATGACGTTCTCCCGCTGAGCGTGCCGATCATCTCGAACTACACGCTGAACAGGCTGCTGCTCGACGAGGTGACTGCACGCGGCCTGCGAAGCAGGATGGGAATCGTGTTCACCACCGCCAACAGGAACTGGGAGCTGCAGCTATCCATGGTCACCGACCGGCTGCGGCTGTCCCGCGCTCTCGCTGTGGACATGGAGTCGGCGACTGTAGCGGCCAACGGGTTCCGGTACCGGGTACCGACGGCAACGCTGCTCGCCGTCAGCGACAAGCCGCTGCATGCCCGCCCGAAACTCAGCGCCGATGCACAGCAGTTCTACCGGGATACCCGGCGCCAGCATGTTGAGATCGCCATCTCGGTCGTGGCTAAGGTCAGGGAACTGTACCCGGGCGGGCTGCCGACCGGCGACATTCGCTCGACCGACGAGCCGCTGCTCGGTCAGACTTAGCCCGACTCGCCTGCCGCGCGCCCGGCCGCAGAAATACCTGCCGCGCGCCCGGCCGCAGAAATAATTGCCCTTGCGCTACCGCCAGTGGCGGATGTTACGGTCAAGTTCAGTCCAGGCCTAGCCCGCCAGGAGGCAGCTGTGATCCGCCCGACCGCCAGCCGCGGCCCGTGGCTTGTCTGCCGCCGTCACATCGACCTGCTGCGCGTATCCAGCGCGATCTGTCCCGCCTTCTGCTGACCAAGGATTCCCCGGCAGCCCGCAACGCCGCGGTGTCTCGCCGCGGTGTCTCGCCGCGGCGGCAACTGCCGCCTGCCCGCGACATTCCAGCAGAAGGACCTTCGCGATGCCATCTCAACCGCTTCGCGGCCAGGGTCAGTGGGCCCTCGGCCACTGTGAGCCGCTCAATCCCGCCGAGAGATTCAAGAAGGATGACGACGGACTGCACGTCCGCGACCGCATCCTGAACCGGTACGCCCATCTGGGCTTCGACTCGATCGACCCGTCTGACCTGCGCGGACGGTTCCGCTGGTGGGGCCTGTACACGCAGCGCAAGCCCGGCATCGGCGGCGGCAGGACCGGCGCTCTCGACGACGCCGACATCGAGGACCCGTACTTCATGATGCGCGTCCGGATACCCGGCGGGCAGCTGACTGCCAGCCAGTTGCGCGCGATCGCCGGGGTTGCCAAGGAATACGGCCGTGACCTGGCCGATGTCACCGACCGCCAGAACGTGCAGTTCCACTGGATCTCGATCGAGGACGTCCCGGCCATCTGGGCGCGCCTCGACGAGGTCGGCCTGTCCAGCCAGCAGGCATGCGGTGACGTGCCGCGCAACATTCTCGGCTGCCCGGTGGCCGGGATCGACGCGGCCGAGGTGCTGGACGCCAGCGGCGCCCTGCGGGCGACCGAAGATGCGGCGACCAGCAGCCCTGATCTCACCAACCTGCCGCGCAAGTTCAAGACCGCGATCTCCGGGTGCGCCAGGCAGTGCACCGCGCATGAGGTCAACGACGTCTCCTTCGTCGGCGTGACCGGCCCGGACGGCAGGCCCGGTTTCGACCTGTGGGTGGGCGGCGGGCTGTCCACTAACCCGATGCTGGCTGAGCGCCTGCGCGCGTTCGTCCCGCCGGACCGCGTCGCCGAGGTGTGGCTGGCTGTGGCGCGGCTGTTCCGCGACTATGGCTACCGCAGGCTGCGCAGCCGCGCCCGGCTGAAGTTCCTGGTCGCCGACTGGGGTACCGACCGATTCCGCGAGGTCCTGGAGCGCGAGTACCTCGGCGGGAACGGGCTTGCAGACGGGCCGGCGCCGCCCGCACCCGCGCCGGGTTCGCGCGACCACATAGGCGTGCACCGCCAGCGCGACGGCCTGTATTACGTGGGCGTCGCCCCGCACACCGGCCGGACGTCCGGTTCGCAGCTGTGGCAGGTGGCTGACCTGGCGGAGGCCTACGGCTCGGGCCGCGTCGCTACCACGATCGAGCAGAAGCTGCTAATCCTCGACGTGCCGGAACGCGCCGTGACGGAGCTGGTCGCAGAACTAGAGTCGGTCGACCTGCAAGCCAGCCCGGACGTGTTCCGGCGCGGCACGATGGCCTGCACCGGCATCGAATTCTGCAAGCTGGCCATCGTCGAGACCAAGGGCCGGGCCCGTGACCTGTATGCCGAGCTAGGCCGACGGTTGCCCGGCTTCGACAGCCCGATCACGATCAACGTGAACGGCTGCCCCAACTCATGCGCCCGCTTCCAGCTTGCCGACATCGGGCTGAAGGGCTCGATCGTGGACGGCGTCGAAGGCTTCCAGGTGCACCTCGGCGGGTCGCTCGGTACCGACCCCGGCTTCGGCCGCAAGCTGCGCGGCCTGAAGGTCACCGCCGACGCGCTGCCTGATTTCGTCGAGGGCCTGCTGCGCAATTATCAGTCCGACCGCGGTGACGGCGAGCAGTTCGCCGCCTGGGTACGGCGCGCTGATGCGCAGCTGCTGATCAGGCCGGCCGAGCTGGCCGGGGCGGGCGGACCGGAGCGGGCAGGCGGACCGGCGCAGGCAGGCGGACCGGCGCAGGCAGGCGGACTCCGATGAACAGCGAGCGGCAGGTGCCGTTCTTCTGCCCGTACTGCGGCGAGGAGAACCTCCGGCCCGCAAGCGCCGAGGCCGGCACCTGGGAGTGCCGCGCCTGCGCCCGCGGCTTCAGCCTCACGTTCGTCGGCGTGACGCGGCCTCAGCGGCACCACCCGGCAGCGCGGAGCACGTCATGACGGTCGGTCAGGTGCGCTCCGAGGCCGGCCGCGAGAGTGGCGCGAACCTAGCTGGGGACAGCGCCCAGCCGGGCCGAGCCGCTCCGCGAGCTGCGGCTGGCGAGGCTCGATATCCGCTGATGCTGTCGCTAGCCGGGCGGCGCGCGGTCGTCGTCGGCGGCGGCACGGTCGGTCTGCGTCGTACCCGCGCTCTGCTCGAGGCGGGCGCGAATGTCATCGTCGTCGCCCCGGCCGTGCTGCCGGAACTTGCCGGGCTGCCGGTCACTGTGCTGGTCAGGGAGTACCGCGACGGTGACCTGTCGGCTGCCTGGCTCGCGCACGCCGCCACCAGCGACCCGGCCGTCAACGCCCGGGTGGCGGCCGAGGCCGAGCGCCGCCGGATCTGGTGCGTGCGAGCCGACGACGCCGCGGCGTCGGCGGCCTGGACGCCAGCCCTGACACGGCACGGCGAGGTCACCGTCGCGGTCACCGCCGGGGGCGACCCTGGCCGGTCACAGCGGCTCCGCGCGGCTATCGCCAGCGCCCTGGCCGAGGGCACACTGCCGGTCCGGCCGCGACGGACAGGCCCCGGCCTGGCCGGCCAGCGGGGCGTCGGCAGCGTCGCGCTGATCGGCGGCGGGCCGGGTGATGCCGGCTTGATCACCGTACGCGGGCGCCGGCTGCTGGCGGAGGCCGACGTCGTTGTCACGGACAAGCTGGCACCGCGCTCCTTGCTGGCCGAACTTGACCCGGACGTGGAGATCATCGACGCGGGCAAGCAACCGCACGCGCACAACCTGACGCAAGCCCAGATCAACGAGCTGATCGTGGCCAGGGCGCAGGCCGGGCAACGGGTCGCCAGGCTCAAAGGCGGCGACCCGTTCGTGTTCGGCCGGGGTGGCGAGGAAGCGCTGGCCTGTGTCCAAGCGGGTGTGCCCGTGCACGTCGTTCCCGGTGTAACGAGTGCGATCGCGGTACCGGCCTGCGCCGGGATCCCGGTCACCCATCGCGGCGTGACACAGGACTTCGCCGTGGTATCCGCGCACCTCGACCCGTCGCAGCCGGGCGCGACCGTGGACTGGGAAGCGCTGGCGCGCGGCACCGGCACGCTCGTGGTGCTGATGGCGGTCGGGCACCTCGGCCCGGTGGCGGCCGAGCTGATCAAGCGCGGCCGGGCGGCAGCCACGCCCGTCGCGGTGATCTGCGACGGCACGACGGCGGACCAGCAGGTGCTGACCTCGACCCTGGAACGGGTAACGGCTGATGCGCATGCCGCCGGGGTGCGGCCGCCCGCGGTCGTGGTCATCGGCGAGGTCGTCCGGCTGCGCGAGCTGCTGCGGCCGACAATGCCCGGAGCGGCGGCGTGAGCCGGCCGGCGCTGGTCGCGGTCGCGCACGGCAGCCGGGACCCGGCGGCGGCCGAGGTGATCAGCGCGCTGGCCCGGCAGGTACGCCGGCTGGCGCCGATGCTCGATGTCCGCGTCGCGTTCATCGGGCATGCCGAGCCGTCGCTGCCGGACGAGCTCGGCGCGGCTGGCCCGAACGCGGTGATCGTGCCGTTGCTGCTGTCCTCCGGCTATCACCTGTCAGCCGGCATCGCGTACGCGGCTACCTCGGCTGGTGCCCTGGTCGCCGGCCCGCTCGGCCCCGACGACCTGCTGCTGACGGTGCTCACCGCCCGGCTGGCCGAAGCCGGCGTTCCCGCGGGAACGCCGGTGGTACTCGCGGCGGCTGGCTCGTCCGACCCGGCAGCCGCCGGCCAGGTGCGGCGGCAGGCCGACCTGCTGGCCGCCGAGCTCGGCGTGCCGGTACTCGGCGCGTTCGCGACAGGCGCCGAGCCGACAGTGCCCGCGGCGGTCGCCGAGCTGCGGAATCGGACCGGCGGGCCGGTCGCGGTGGCTAGTTACCTGCTCGCGCCCGGCCACTTCCAGGATCAGCTCCGCCGCAGCGGCGCCGACTGGGTCACCGAGCCGCTCGGCAGCCATCCGGCGCTGGCGGGTCTTGTCATCGACCGTTACCGGAGGGCGGCCACGGCCCGGCCGCCGATGCCGGAGTGCGTCAGCGGCCAGTAGCGTCACCGGCCCAGCCCGCCAGCCACCGCGATGGCATTCCCGGCGCGGGCGACCCGTAGTGACGCCGTGACAGTGCCGCCGCGCGGATCGATACGGTAGACGCCGCGGCAGCCGTAGGTGACCCACACCTCACCCGCGCCGACGGCGATCCCGCTGCCACATCCCGCAGGGAACGTGCCGGGAGTGGCAACCCGCGTTACTATCCGGCCGGTCTGCTCGCTGACCCCTTAGGTGACGCCGATCCCGGTCACTCAGACGTTGCCGTACCCAGTGGCGATGCTGAGCGATCCGGCGGGCAGCCGGGCAGCGAGCGCGGCTGGAGCGTCGTCACGGTTGCTGTGCCTGCTGGATGATCTCGGCAAGCTCGTCCGGCCGGAAACCGTACTGGCGGGCTAGCGCGACTAGTTCGCGCGCTTTGGCGACGACCTGGCTACGGCGCGGCGCGATGCCAGTGACGGAGACGCCGCGACCGCAGCGGAACTCGACCAGGCCCTCAGCGCGCAGTGTTTCCTCAGCGCGCAGTGTCCTCAGCGCGCGGAACACGGTATTGGCGTTGACCCCGAGGACGGCTGCCAGGTCCTAGGTTGGGTGTGCCCGGCGGAACTGCCTGTCCCGGCCGTGCCGGCGCGGTCGCGGGCCGGGAATTGTCGGTGGGGGCCGGTATCATCGAACTCAGATTCGATGACGCGACCCGGTCCGGGGAGGTGAGCCGTCGTGGACCAGCAGGACCAGCCAGGCACCGCCCGGCGCGCTTCGGCCGCTGGCGGCACTTCCGGGACTTCCGGCGCTGGCAGCAGTGACGGCGCGGCTGGCGGGTTCGCCGGGGTGGCGCAGGCGCTGGCCGCGGTGCGGGCGGGGCTGGATTACCTGGCCGCCGCGGACCCGGCCGGGCTGACCGGCGCCGAGCAGGCGGACTGCCTGCGCGGCCTGGCGGCGGCCGAGTCGGTGCAGCTGGCCGCAGCCTGCAGGGTGCTGGCCGCGTTCGATGC
>DAHVAR010000136.1 GCA_027314515.1 Actinomycetota bacterium | reverse complement strand
TTGGCACGGCCGCTGGTTTCCTGGCATGCTATTGTCCCCTTCACCTTTCGGATCTTGAGTAAGCCATCGGACCCAGGAATATCCTCCAAATTCCTCCCGGCTGAACCGGGAATACAACAGGGCGCCTCGCGGCGCAGCCATGTCCCCCTGTTCGTGGCGAGCCACAACGCAGAAGTGAGGAGGGCGACCTGCTATATCCCGGTCGAGTTCCTTTCGGTCACTTCGGTGAACGAGTTCCCTGGTGTGCGCTTGCTGCCCGTTGATGATCCGCAGATGCCCCGGCCGACCCCAGGGTTCAGCCTGGAGAAGCCGACCGGCTGTGTGGCAGCCGTGGAAGTGGAGGGCACCAGTCTCGCGAAGATGGCGGAGCGGGCCAGGGACCGCGTGCGCTTCCTCCTCCGGGCCGTGCGCATCGCTGAGTCGGGGCGCGTGCACCACTTCCAACTCCGCTTCCGCATTGGAATCGGATACGCCTTCGACGACCGTCTGCAGGGCTGGAACCGGCGCAGCGACGACGCCTACGAGCTGACACCGACCGAGCAGGGTGTCAAGGAACTCTTCGGCCACCCCGCCTTGTCACTCCCGATGTCAGGGCGCAGCGACATCGAGGAGAAGGCTGCGCTCGCGATGGACTGGATGGAGCGGGCCTGCCTGACGGGTGACAACCTGATCGCCATGCTGTACAGGTTCTTCGCCCTCGAAGCCCTTCTCGGTGACAAGTCCGAGGGATTGAAGGCTCACGGCCTCGCGTTCCGCGAGATGATGCTGAGCCACATCGTCGAGGGCGGGTTCCGCCATCCTAATGCGACCTTCTTCTACTACGATCAGATCAGGTCGGTGGCCGTGCACGGCGGCCAGGTGCCGGATGTCCCGAAAGATGCCGCAACTCAATTTGAGTGGGCTGTCCGGGACGCGCTCTGTAACTACCTTGCCCTGGCGCGCCAGCAGGGCCTTTCCAGGAGGGGCAAGCTTCTCAAGTTCCTCGACCAGCATCCCGACAAGCCAAAGCTGCTCACATGGATCCGGGACTATGGCGGCCCGGACTGGAACAAGTTCCTGGAAGGCGAGATGCCCGCCGCTGCGGCAGACGGAGCATCACCAGAAGCAGGCAACCATGGTGGGCCTGCCTGACGAGGAAGCTTGGGCACGGGACTGCCTGCGCGCGGCACTCCCGGGCTGCGCGGTCGACCAGCACGACGACAACTCCGAGGCCGGCATGTACGACCTCACGATCACCTACCGAGACGGCGCTATCGGCGCCGTCGAAGTCACCGCTGCTGCGGACAGGCAGCAAAGCTAGTGCCCAGTGGCTCGACCGACCAGCTACTCGTCTCCACGATGGTGATCAGGCGAGCGGAAAGGGCTGCGGGGGTGCCGGTCGTCATAGCGTCGCGGCAAGATTGCGCCATGCTCGCCGGCGGACCCTTCCTCGGGTGCGCTGGTGGGCCATTGCCATGACCGGAATCGAAGCTTCGACCTCTCCCCCTCCCTTGCCGCGCTGGTTCGGACCGAGAGCCAGCCCAGATGACCCGGCCGTCTCGGCCCTGATCGCCCGCGTCGCGCGAGGGGCCGGATGGGCAGACATTGGCGGTGGGTTCAACCTCAACGTGCGGATAGACGCTGAGCCGCCGGTTGTCCTCCGGGTTCATAGGCCCTGGGTCCGCCGCGGCCGGGCAGCGGGACTGCGGCGCCTGCGGGAGCGGCTCCAGCGGACGCAAGTCCGCGTCCCTCGGCCGATTCGGATTTCCGGCTGCGACCTCCTGAGGGTCGCTGATCGCTGGGCTGAGATTGAGGAGTTCATCGATCACGTCCAGCCACGGGCGGACGAGGACTCCTACGTCCGCCTATTCGAGGAGCTCGGACGCCTTCACACTGCGCTCAAAGCAGTCTGGGAGCCCAGTCCGCCCGAACCCCTCGACGACCACAGAACCTTCGGCCAACTGCGTTACTCGGCCGGCTTCACACGCCGCAGGCTCGGACCCCGCAGCGAGCCGGTCGTGCATCGGATGCGCCAACTGACTGGCGAGCTCTCCAAGCTCCGGAAGGAGGTCGAACTGCCATGCACTCCGATTCATGGGGACTACAAATTGGGCAACGCGGGAGAACTGCCAGACGGCTCATGGGCCACCTTCGACCTGGATTTCGCGAGGGTCAGGGAGCGGCTGTACGACATCGCGGGCAGCCTGAACCACGTCGCACAGAGCGGCGCATTCCAAGGCGGCCTGGTGGGGCTCCCCGCCGTCGACTTGCTCGAGCCGCGACGACTGCTCGACGCCTACGAAGGCACGGCTCCGGAACCGCTGACTCGCGACGAGCACCGTTGGCTCCCCGGGGCTCTGGCCCTTGTACCCCTGCACTGGGCTGCCACCGCGGGACTCGTGGGCGGCGGCATCCGCGAGGCCGAGAGCGCAATGACCGCCGCCGAGGCCTGGTGGTCGCGCCGGGCTGAACTCTCGTCGTAGTCCGGCGGCCGCGCTCGGGGACTGGAGTTCTCGGCTGAGTTCCGACTCCACCGCGTTGCGTGGTCCAACATGTCCCGGTGCCGTTCGTGGACACGCCGCTGACATCGAATGTGCGTGAGGCCGTCGAGCGTGATTGGTCGACGAACCTGAACGGTCCCGCTGTTCGTCTTTACGGAGGTGAGGAGTCGGCGGCATTCCGCGTCGGCGACGTCGTCATCCGGATCGGGCCGGCGTGGCGACAGCTGGCAGAACTCGAGTGGTGTCATGCGGTGGCGACCGCGGCCGCCGCGTCGGTCCGCGAAGCGATCGCGCCTCGTGTCAACACCCGAGGCGAGACGGTTGGTCTGGTTGATGGTCGGCCGGTCAGCGTCTGGCCGTTCATCGAGGGCCAATGGGCCGACGACGACGAGCAGCAGTGCTCGCAGGCGCCTGTGCTCCTGGCCGCCATCCATCGCGCGCTCGAAGGCGCGACCGTCGGCCCGCGGCCGGTGCGGTCGGCGCCTTCTACCTTCGTTCCAGAGTTCGAGGACCCCGAACTCGACAAGTGGCTCGGTGACTTCCTCAAGAGTCATCCGCACCATCAGCCGCTCCACGGCGACTTCTACGCCTGGCAACCTCCTGGTCAGGGACCGGCAAGTCGTCGCGGTGCTGGATTGGGACGAGGCGTTCGTCGGCCCGCCGGAGATGGAGCTCGCATGGGCCGCATGGGAGTGGGGCGATGGCCTGTGGGCGGACGACCTCGGCGACGTCCTGGAGTTCGCGGACCGTTACCGCGCTGCAGGTGGACGAACCAGCCCTCTGACGGAACTCGAGCTGTTCCAACTCGTGCGGGTGAGACTACGTGCGGAAGTGCGCGCCGCCTCCGCGATAGCTATTAAGCTACTTGAGCTCTGGAAGCTAGTCGGCGGCCGGGCAAGCGCTGGATCGAACCAGGCATTGCCGGCGGCTGGATCGTGCGGATACTGCCGTCCACCCGGGCGAAGAACCTGCTCCGGCAACTGCCGGATCTCCTGCGCAGCCTCGAGCGCGACGGCCTTCATGATGTCCGAGGTAATAAGGCGCGGACGGATCAGTCGAGCATGCTCGCCGGCCAGCTGAGCATCATGCAAGCCCTCCAGGTGACGACCGATTATCCGGGCAGTATCTACGTCATGCCACCCGAGCGGCTGTCGGAGATGGGCGGTTACTCCCCGATCACCGGAGACTCGCTCGCCATGTGGCTCAGCGAGTGGGTACCGGACCCGTCACGCGCCGATAACCTCCGCAAGCTCACTCGTTCGGGCGCGTCCGAGCGTCACTTGTTCGTCCTACTTCCTGGCTTTAATTCCGCCCCCTTCGCGGTCAACGACCTGCTCATGGCACCGAACGCACCACTCCCCACGGTCGCGCCCACCCTCCCCGCCGAGATCACGCAAGTCTGGACGATGAGCACCTGGAGCAGCGGTGACGGCTTCAGGTGGTCGCCGGAGACCGGTTGGGCGCGCTTCGCCAAGATCGCGCCGCAGTGACCTTCTCCATGTATGCATGGCCTTCCTGACGGGATGCGCGTCCTTAGCCGGGCGCAAGGAGTCCGCAGGACGGCTACCTGCAAGAACCGGTTGCCAAGGTTGGCCAGGGACGCGGCCAGGTGGGCACGGTGCCGCTCGGGGCTGGCGGAGGCAAGGCCGCGGTAGAACTCGGCGGCTTCCTGAGGTCGGACAACACTGCCGATGACGACTGGCCCATGAGCATCGCCGGTTACGCGAAGATCTAGCCATGATGACGACAGGGAACAACGCAGGCACGGGTTCGCACGGGCGGTTCTGGCTGCAAGGAGAGCCCGAGGACAAGGCAATCTCCGGACGCCTCTTCTTGCAGCCTGGCGCTCATCCCCTGCTGGACCTAGACGAGGCGCTGACTTCCCTGATACGCGAAACTAGCCGACGGAAGCTGCCGGCCGGCGGGGAAGCACGGACGTCTGCCCTGGTCCCCCCTCTGGAACTGATCAGCCAGTCCCTGACAGTCCACGGCACCCTCGACGAGACTGGGGAGCCGGTCACGCTGCCATCAGCATTCACGGTTGGCGGTGGCCCGCAGCGTCAGCGGCTTCAGGCTTTCTACGCCCTGCTGGGTGGACACGTGGACGGGGCGGACGCGCAGTTCACGCGCATCCGTGTGCGCCTGTGCCACCTGGACGCGTGGGCCGCCCTGCCAGGTTTCACGCTCACTTCGGACGTGGCCACCGGGAAGTACGCGCTGGCTTTCGAGAAACCAGAGGTTCCTCCGGCACCGCTGGCCAACGGTGCCCGCGTGTCCATTGAACAGGTGACTGGCTGGAACGGGCCGACCGTTTGTGGAGGCCATCTCGAACGGCAGCTATGGCTGGACGTCCTGGACATGCCGCCTGTTCCCTACCGAGACATCGATCGAACCATCGTCAAGCCGCTGATGAACCTGCTCGCCCTCACCGTCAGCGCGCAATGCGCGGTCGTGGCGGAGATGGTGGCCATCGGCCCGGACCACCCATGGCTTACAGTGCACCATGCGGGCATGACGGCAGCCGCCGAGGAGATCATTCCGCCACCGCGGATACTGCTGCCTCTGACCGCAATTGGCTTGGAGGGAGTAGCGGCGTGGCTGGAGTCCACCGTCCGTCTCGGCCCGCTGCCTTCCGTGGTCGCACGAGTGGCCAGTTCGCCGGACGATACCGTCGAGTCCCAGCTAGTCGAACTGACCACCGTGACCGAAGGCCTGCATAGGCTCAATGCCGGGGAGTTAAGGGCCGGGCGCCTGGGTCAAGGACCGCTGTCGGCGTGTCGCAGCCGGATAGCAGACGGAGGTCCGGTAAGACGGGAATCGACCAAGATCCAACCGTCAGAGGACCTCCGTTGCGATGCCAGTCT
>DAHVAR010000130.1 GCA_027314515.1 Actinomycetota bacterium | reverse complement strand
CCGGAGGCCTGCTCGGCACCTGGCTCGGCCTGCGCGATGCCCTGTGGGCAGCACTGGCATTCCTTACCCTGTCAGGAACAGTGCTGCTGACATCCGCGCTCACCAGCAGCCGTGACCTCCCGGACACCATATCTGCGGCCGATACAGAACCGCGTGGATGCGAGCCTGACGCGACAGTCTAAGACTCGCCGCGCGGCGTTGAGTATGCGAGCGCGATGAGTTTAGATATAGATCAAGTTCGGTCGAAGGAGTCAGTCGTGCGGTACAGAATAATGGGCGATCGTCGTAGTTCCGTGCTGTGCCTCGGCACCATGTTCTTCGGCTCGACAGTGACCGAAGAACGCTCGCTTGCCCTGCTCGACCGGTTCTTTGAACGCGGCGGGAACTTCGTCGACACGGCCCAACTGTTATGGGTGCGGCTCTTCTGGGGTGACGCTGTGCGGGGAATTTCGCGTGGTGCGTGTCCCGGTGTCTGGTTCGCCCGTGTCGGTGCGTGTTTAAAGGGCTCCTTCTCGTTACGGTCCTGGTTATCGAGGACCGGATCGCACAAGAAGGAGCCCGATGCAAGGGTACGCGCCAGCCTGCCGCGATGAGGCGTTCACGGGAGCCAGGCAGCAGCTCGCTCAGACGGAGGAGTGGCTGGCCGGGGAGGCCGCCGGGCTGCAGCACGCTGAGCTGGAAGAACAGCTGGAGGTGCGAGGGCGGGAGCTGACGCGCAGGCTGTTGCAGGGGCACCTGGACCTGCTGGCCGCCCGGGAGGTCCGGCGCGATGACGTGGCCGGCGGGGACGGCGTCGTGCGGACGCGGGCGGAGCGGGGCCGGACACGGCCGCTGGTGACGAAGTTCGGGGAGGTCAGCGTGTCGCGGATCGCCTACCGGTCGCCGGGCAGGAGCAACGTGCACGTTCTGGACGCGGCTTTGAACCTGCCGGAGGAGAAGCACTCCCACGGGCTGCGCAAGCTCGCCGCGATCGAGGCCGCGCGCGGGTCGATGGAGGCGGCGGGCGCCGCGGTCACCCGCGCGACCGGCGTCACGATCGGAAAGCGGCAACTGGAGGGCATGGCCCGCCGCTGCGCCGCGCATGTGGAGGCCTTTTACCTGCGGCGGGTCATTGAGCCGGCGCCAGAGGGCTGGCCGCTGATCCTGACCTTCGACGGCAAGGGCATCGTGATGCTGCCCGGGGCGCTGCGCCCGGCTACCGCGAAAGCCGCGGCATCCGCGCAGGGCAAGCTCGCCACGCGGCTGTCGCCCGGGGAGAAGCACGGCCGCAAGCGGATGGCCGAGCTGGCCTGCGTCTACGACGCCGCCCCCGTCCCTCGCACGCCGCAGGACGTCATCAGCACCCCGGCGCAGCAGCGGCGGAAGAAGAAAGCGCAGGCCACGGCTCCGGGAAAGAAGGGGAAGCCACGCGAGCCGCAGGCCCGGGGCAAGTGGCTCACCGCCTCGGTCACCGGCGACATCCCCGCCGTCATCGCCGCCGCGTTCGACGAGGCCGAACGCCGCGACCCCCGCCACAGCCGGGAATGGGCGGTCCTCATCGACGGGAACAACACCCAGATCGAGGCCGTGACCGCCGAGGCCAAGCGCCGCGGCGTCACCGTGACGATCGTCATCGACTTCATCCACGTCCTGGAATACTGCTGGAAGGCCGCCTGGTCCTTCTTCGACAAGGGCGAGCCCGCCGCCGAGGAATGGGCCGCTGACCAGGCCCGCAAGATCCTGCGCGGCAACGCCCGCCAGGTCGCGGCCGGGATCCGCCGCCGCGCCACCGCCTACGGCTACTCCGGCCCCGAGCGCGCCGGCGCCGATGAATGCGCCCGCTACCTGGAAAACAAGCAGGACTACCTCGGCTACGCCACCGCGCTGGAGCAGGGCTGGCCCATCGCCACCGGGATCATCGAGGGCGCCTGCAGGCACATCGTGAAAGACAGAATGGACATCACAGGCGCGAGATGGGGCCTTGAAGGCGCCGAGGCCATCCTCAATCTCCGCGCCCTCATCGCCACCGGCGACTTCGAGGACTACTGGCGCTTCCACCTCCGCCAGGAGCATAAGCGCATCCACAGGGCCATCTACCGCGAAGACCTCATCCTCGCAGCGTAACCAGCTCACCTCAGAAGAGCCGCACCCTTCGAAGTTAACCGGGATCGTGTCTCCGCCCGGTGACCGAGGGTGAGGAGTGTCGGGTGGCCCGTCCGGCGGGTCTGCGTGCGCCGCGCGTGCAGGCGCTCCGGACTCTGCGGCGCTGGTTCGCGGGGTTGCGGAAGGAGCAGGCCTGGTGTGCCTCGAGTTTGGCGATCCGGTTCAGCGCCTCGGACCTGGCGTTGCTGACTCCGGTCAGCACCGCGGCCACGATCTCGTTCTCCCATCGGGCGATGGTGCGGGCCAGGGTTTCCAGTTCGGGGATGTCGTCGTTGGCCGCGCACCAGTCGCAGAACCGGAAGGGCCGGCCGCGGACGCCGCGCTCGGGCGGGACGGAGCCGATGATGGATGCGCGCAGGTTCAGTACGTCGCGGAGTTTCTCCTTGCCGTTCCGCACGGCCAGGATTTTCTGGCCCTGCGGGTCACCGCCGAGGTTGTTCATGATCTTGGCGAGCTGGGCGGGCGTCAGGTGCTCCAGGTCGCGACACGAGCAGGCCTTTGATGCCGTACTCGGGGTCGCCGTCCCGGCCGCGGCGGCCGTAGCGGCGGCGCACGTCCACGGTCGTCTTGACGGCGAGCTGGACCACGTGGAACAAGCCGGCCACCAGTGTGGCCCGCGGGAGCATCCGGCGTATGGCGGAGGCGTAGATGGCGCACGTGCCGGTCGCCGCCACCTGCACCGTGTCGCGCCAGGCGGCGGGCATTTGCGCCAGCCACCACGCGGCGTCATCGGCGGTCCGGCCCTCCACCTGGCCCAGCAGGCCCTGGTCTCCGGACAGATCGAAGAAGCAGGTGTGCCACCGGTCGGCGAGCAGCGCGTACCTGACTTGGCTCACGATCATGGAATTGTGGATCTTGTAGTCCTTTGACCTGCGAGTTTGTCGGACGTTATCTGGCGGCCCGCCGAGTCGACGATCAAGACTCCCGGGGCCAGGATGCCGAGAAGTGTCACCGAGGCGTGGTATGGAGACGGGTAAGACACCCGGCCTGCTGCTGGATGGGCAGTCAGGCCGTCAGTGCACAGCCCGTAACGGCCCGCGCACCGGTACATCTCGATGCCCGGTGCGGTAGTCGTCCCCGATGCCATCGTCGTCATGACCCCACGAAGTGCCGATCAGCACGCAATTTCGGATCGGACCGAGCAGTCGGACCAGGGCGTTAGCCTGCTCATTCGCGGAACAGGAACCACATGCTCGGGCTCCTGCTGAGACCGGGGCAGGGTGCGGGTCCGTGGGCCTGATGTGGCCGCCTGATGTGGCGGACAGCCGGAACTTTAGCAATTGCAGGCGCGAGATGCGCGAGATGACTGTCAGCAATGTCGCCGTAGGCGTATGAAGCCGTCAGGGGAAGTGGTGCATCACCATCAGGAACACGCACCAGCCCTGGAGTCTGGCCTAGTCTCGAGCGCTTTCGCCGGGTGTTGCTTATTCGCCCAGTGGGCAGTTGCCGAGGCATCAGCCGCCGGAGAAGTACCGCCGCGGGTTATCGGTCAGCATCGCCTGGATCTGCGCCTGAGTAACGCCCTGCTCACGCAGCGCCGGCAGCACGTCGTCAAACAGGTGCTCGAAGTGCCAGGCCGGCGCGAACTGCGGGATCATCTCCGCCGGGAACCAGTCGATGTGGCACGAGGCGTCGTGCGACAGCACCATCCGGTCGGCATAGCCGCGCTCGCACATCGCGGCCACCGTGGCGACCCGCTGTTCGAACGGCGTGATCAGGTCCAGTCCGAACCGGTCCATGCCCAGCAGGCAGCCGGCGTCGGCCAGTTCGGACAGGTAATCAAGATCGGTGCTGTCGCCGCTGTGCCCGAGAACGACCTTGGTCAGGTCGGCGCCCTCCTGGCGGAGCACGGCCAGCACGTCGCGGCCGGTGCCGGACTGCGGATGAGTGTGCACCGTGATCGGCGCGCCGGTCTGCGCATGAGCCCGGCACACGGCGCGCAGCACTCGCTCGACGCCCGGCGTCAGTCCCGGCTCGTCGATCGCGCACTTGAGGAACGCCGCCTTGACCGGCGTCCCGGCGATCCCGCTGGTGATGTCGGAGACGAACATGTCGGTCATCGGGTCGCGGCCGTCGCCGTGCGGAAAGCGGTACCGGAAGTAGAACGGGATGTCGTTGTAGGTGTACAGGCCGGTCGCGGCGATGATGTTGAGGCTGGTGCCGTCCGCGACCCGGATGATCCGCCGGATGTCGCGGCCGAGGCCCACCACGGTCGGATCGACGATTGTCTGGCAGCCGCGGTCGGCCAGCGCGTTGAGCTTGATGATCGCGTCGTCGACCCGGGCGTCCTCGTCCCAGTCCGCCGGGTAGTTCGAGCGGACCTCCTCGTTCAGCACGAAGACGTGCTCGTGCATGAGCGTCGTCCCAAGCGTCCCGGCGTCGACCGGGCCCCTGACAGTCTCGACCATCGGCATACCAGCACCGTAGCGTGGAGCCGTACTGACCGGTAGGTACCATTGTCCGGTCTCGTCGTGGTCGCGAAGGGCCTATGGAGGCAGAGATGGATTTCGCATTCGACGCGCGCACCGAGGAACTCCGCGGCCAGCTTCAGGCATTCCTCGACGAGCACGTCATCCCGGCCGAGAAGGTGTTCGGGGAGCAGGCGGCCGGGATGGCAGCTGAGGGCCGCGGCTGGGAGCGCCCGCCGGTCATGGCGGACCTGAAGGCCGCGGCGAAGAAGCAGGGCCTGTGGAACCTGTTCCTGGCTCATCACCCGCAGGGCGCCGGTCTGACCAACTTGCAGTACGCGCCGCTGGCCGAGATCACCGGCCGGTCGTTCATCGCGCCCGAGGCGCTCAACTGCGCCGCGCCGGATACCGGCAACATGGAGGTGCTGGCCGAGTTCGGCACGGCCGAGCAGCAGAAGCAGTGGCTGCAGCCGCTGCTGGACGGCGAGATCCGGTCCGCTTTCTGCATGACCGAGCCCGGCGTCGCCTCCTCGGACGCGACCAACATCTCGACCAGCATCGTCCGCGACGGTGACGTCTACGTGATCAACGGCCGCAAGTGGTGGTCAAGCGGGGCGATGGACCCGCGCTGCAAGATCCTCATCGTGATGGGCAAGAGCAACCCGGAGGCCGACCGGCACCGCCAGCAGTCCCAGGTCCTCGTGCCGGCAGATACCCCTGGCGTCAACATCAGGCGCGGCATGCACGTCTTCGGCTACACCGACGGGACGCACGGCGGCCACGCAGAGATCGAGTTCACCGACGTCCGGGTGCCGGTGACGAACGTGATCGCCGGGGAAGGGGAGGGCTTCGCGATCGCCCAGGCCAGGCTCGGGCCCGGCCGCATCCACCACTGCATGCGGCAGATCGGCGCGGCCGAGCGTGCGCTCGAGCTGATGTGCCGCCGCGTGACCGGGCGCGTCGCCTGGGGCAAGCCGCTCGCTGACCAGGGCGTGATCCAGGGCTGGATCGCGGAGGCGCGGGTGCGCATCGAGACGGCAAGGCTGCTGGTGCTCAAGACCGCCTGGCTGATGGACACGGTCGGCAACAAGGGAGCGCACACCGAGATCCAGTCGATCAAGATCCTGGTGCCGCAGACGACCGAGTGGATTATTGACAAAGCGATCCAGGCACATGGCGGCGGCGGCGTCAGCCAGGACTTCCCGCTGGCGATGATGTGGGCGCACACCAGGACACTGCGGTTCGCCGACGGGCCGGACGAGGTGCACAAGCGGTCCCTCGCGCACCGCGAGCTCAGGAAGTACCGGTAAGACAACTCCCGGTCCGGGGGATATGCCGGGGCGGGAGACCAGGGACAGATACTCAGGGGCGCGGGCCCCGATGCGTCAGGAGGAACACATATGTCAGAGGCGTCAGAGCGGGTAGCCGTCGTTACCGGCGCCGCGCGCGGTATCGGCGCGGGGACGGCTAAGCGCCTGGCTCGCGACGGCTTCGCGGTCGCGGTGCTGGACCTGAAGGAAGACGACTGCGCCGCGACCGTCGAGGCGATCACGCAGGCCGGCGGCAGGGCGCTTGCCGTGGGTGCTGACGTCAGCGACGCCGATCAGGTCCAGGCGGGTGTCGACAAGATCGCCAGCGCGCTCGGCGCTCCGGCGGTCCTGGTCAACAACGCTGGCGTCATCCGGGACAACATGCTGTTCAAGATGACCGTCGACGACTGGGACACCGTGCTCGGCATTCACCTGCGCGGCTCGTTCCTGATGACCAAGGCCTGCCAGAAGTACATGGTCGACAGCAAGTGGGGCCGGGTCGTCAACCTCTCCTCCAGTTCCGCGCTCGGGAACCGCGGCCAGGCCAACTACTCGGCGGCGAAGGCCGGGTTGCAGGGCTTCACCAAGACCCTCGCGATCGAGCTCGGTCAGTTCGGCATCACGGCCAACGCGGTCGCGCCCGGCTTCATCGCCACCGACATGACCGCCGCGACCGCGGCGCGGATCGGCATGGGCTTCGAGGACTTCCAGAAGGCGGCCGCCGCCAGCATCCCGGTCCGCCGGGTAGGCACCCCTGACGACGTCGCGCACGTGATCTCATTCCTGGTCAGCGAGGGCGCTGGGTTCGTCTCCGGCCAGGTCATCTACGTCGCCGGCGGACCCCTGTGCTGACGGAGGAACCGTGCTGACGGAGGAACCGTGCTGAACGACAAGGCCGACCACGGCGGGAACGCGCAGCTGCCGGACGCCGATAACCTCCGGTCGCAGATTGCCGGGTTCCTGGCCACGCATGACCCCGGCGGCACCGAGCGGCTAGAGTTCCTGCGCGCCCGTTTCGACGCGGGTCTCGCCTGGGTGCATTACCCGTCCGGACTCGGCGGGCAGGGACTACCCCGTTCCCTGCAGGTAGTGGTTGACCGGGAGTTCGCGGCGGCCGGCGCGCCGTCGAACTATCCCGAGCGCAACGGGATCGGGCTTGGCATGGCGGCTCCGACCATCCTCGCGCACGGCACGCCCGAGCAGCAGGGGCGCTGGCTGCGGCCGCTGTGGACGGGGGAGGAGATCTGGTGCCAGCTGTTCAGCGAGCCGGGCGCCGGTTCTGACCTGGCCGGGCTTGCCACCCGGGCGGTGGCGGACGGCGACAACTGGACCGTGAACGGGCAGAAGGTCTGGACTTCCTCCGCGCACATGGCCAAGCGGGCGCTGCTGGTGGCGCGCACTAACCCGGACGCGCCGAAGCACGAGGGGCTTACCTATTTCGCGCTCGACATGAAGCAGCCCGGCGTCGAGGTGCGGCCGCTCCGGCAGATCACCGGCGAGGCCGAGTTCAACGAGGTGTTCCTGACCGACGCGCAGATCCCGGACGCCGACCGGATCGGCGATGTGGGGCAGGGCTGGACCGTCTCGATGTCGACCCTGATGAACGAGCGGGTGTCGATCGGCGGCAATGCCATGCCCCGCGAGGGCGGCATGATCGCCTCGGCGGCCCGTACCTGGCGGGAGCAGCCCGGGCTGCGGACGCCCGGGCTGCATGACCGGCTGCTGCGATTGTGGGCCGATGCCGAAGTCGCCCGGCTGGCCGGCGCGCGGCTCCGGCAGCAGCTCGCGGCCGGGCAGCCCGGTCCGGAGGGCTCGGCCGCCAAGCTGGTGTTCGCCCGGCTGAACCAGGAGATCTCCGAGTTCGAGGTCGAGCTGGCCTCCGGAGATGGGCTGCTGTACGACGACTGGACGATGCGGCGCCCCGAGGGCGCGAACTTCTTCGGTCGTAACCCCGGCTTCCGGTTCCTGCGGGCCAAAGGCAACTCGATCGAGGGCGGCACGTCGGAAATCCTGCGCAACATCATCGCCGAGCGGGTGCTCGGGCTGCCGAAGGAGGCCAGGGTCGACACCGGGCCGTGGAAGGACTTGCCGCGGTGAGTGAGACGTCCATGAACACGACAGCCTCAGGCCAGCCGGCGGCGGGCGGTGCGGCGGCTGGGCCATCGGCGGCGGGCGGTGCGGCGGCGGGGGATGGTGCGGCACACGGGCCGGGCGCGAGCGGCCGCGGCGAGCGGGCCCGGACCGCGAACCTGCTGTACGGCGATACCGAGACCGAGCTGCGCGCCGCAGTCCGGGGCCTGCTGGCGGACAAGGCGCCCTGGCGCGACGTGCTGGCCAGGACGCAGACCGGCCAGACCTACGACGATGGCTTGTGGCATACGCTCGCGGCCGAGGTTGGCTGTGCCGGCTTGCTGATCCCGGAGTCCCTGGGCGGCGCCGGCGCCTCGTACCGCGAGGCCGCAGTGGTTGCGGAGGAGCTGGGCCGGGCGGTCGCCCCGGTTCCGTTCCTGGGCAGCGCGGTCATCGCGACGACCGCGCTGTCGGCGGCCGGCGACACGGAGTTCCTTCCGCAGCTGGCGAGCGGTGCGGTGACCGCGTCGCTGGCGATCCCGTTCGCCACCGGAACGCGCACCCGACCGGATGCCAGCGTGCGGCTGGACGCACCGCAGCGCGGCGACGAGGCTGGCGATTACCGGCTCACCGGTACCGTCACCGGGCTTGCCGACGCGCTGCCAGCCGGCCTGCTGATCGTTCCGGTGGACAGCGTGCCGTACGGCCTCTACGTGGTGCGGGTCAGTGAACCCGGCGTCGGCAAGCGGCCGCTCGTCTCCCTGGACATGACCCGTCAGCTCTGCGAGATCCGGCTTGAGCAGGTGCTCGCCCGCCGCGTCGCCGTCGGCGCGGCCGCTGAGCAGGCGGTCATGACCGCGCTGCTGGCCGGCGCGGGGATCCTGGCCTCCGAGCAGTTCGGGCTGGCCGAGCAGTGCCTGGACACGACCGTCGGCTACGTGAAGGAACGGCGCCAGTTCGCCCGGCCGGTCGGCGGCTTCCAGGCGATCAAGCACCGGCTGGCCGACCTGTGGGTCTCGGTCACGCAGGCCAGGGCCGCGGCCCGGTACGCGGCCGATTCGCTGGCAGCCGGATTCGGCCCGGAGACGACGCTGGCCGTCGCCCTGGCCAAGGCGGCCTGCTCGGACACTGCGCTGAAGGCGGCACAGGAGATGATCCAGCTCCATGGCGGGATCGGGTTCACCTGGGAGCATCCTGCGCACCTGTATCTCAAGCGAGCCAAGGCAGACTCGATCGGCCTGGGCACGGCGGACACGCACCGAGCATCCCTGGACGTGCTGGCTAACCTGCCGGCCCCTGAGTGAGCGCCGGTCGCTTGCCTGTGACTGTGAAGCGCCTGGGCCAGGTTCGCGGCGCGGCGCGCTGCGCGCCCGGGCACGGACGACGCGGCGTGCCCGGGCGCGCCGCGTCAGCGGTTTTGGGCACCCCAGCCCAGCAAGTCGTATTGGCTGCCTGATGTGCGACGGTAAGCCGGATCTCGGCGATTTCGGAGTGTTAACCGCGAACGTCTCGATTAGATGCCGTAACGTGGTCATCTCCGGTGCTGCAGCCGTGCGAGGCCGCAGCGGACTTCGCGACCAGGGAGATCTGCAGGGACGCAGCTATGGCAGAGACTCAGGCAGAGACTGGCCAGCAGCAAGCCAGCACCGGCTGGCCCAGTGTCGACCAGCACAGTGTCGACCAAGACAGTCTCGGCGAGCCCGGTGGGGGGCAGGTTGGCGCCCAGTACGGAGCTGGCCCGGAGCCAGCCCCGGCCGACCGGCCTCCCGTGGGTGCGATCCATCATGTCGAGCTCTGGGTGCCGAACCTGGACCGGGCTATCGTCAGCTGGGGCTGGCTGCTTACCGCACTCGGCTACCGGATGTTCCAGGACTGGCCGGGCGGGCGGAGCTGGCAGTCCGGCCACGCTTACATCGTCGTCGAACAGTCCCCGGCCCGCACTGCCAGCCGGCACGACCGGTGCCGCCCCGGCTTGAATCATCTGGCCTTCCACGTGCCGAACCGGTCGCAGGTCGACCAGCTCACCGCGGAGGCGCTGCTGCACGGGTGGCAGCTGATGTTCTCGGACCTGCACCCGTACGCAGGTGGCCCGCAGCACTACGCGGCGTACCTGGAGAACTCTGACGGCTTCGAGGCGGAACTCGTCGCTGATTACGATTCATAGCGAGCAACTGCAGTGCGCCTCCCGCGCTGGCGTGTGCCATCTGGCTGTGCCATCAAAGCGGGACCGGCGATCCGCCCGGCAGAGACTGGCGCTCCGTCAGGCTGATCCGTACGTCTCGATCGTTGCCCGCTGTTGACTGAGAAACTTGACCCGGTTGACGGCCAGTCAGGTCGGGTGAGTCATGTACATTTGAGGTCTGATGGGAGCCGGCGATACGAGTTGGAGCCGAATGGGACACGTGAGCCGATCGTCGTACCTCCGGTCACCTGCTGCGCAGTCTCGGCGCCGTAGAGTTAGGCAGTCCATTGCATCCGCCGTTGACGAGTCCATTTTATGCCCGTAAAATACTATTGACGGCGACCACGTTGAGTAGCGTGAGTAATGGCTCATGCGCCGTGCGAGCGCCGGGAAGGGCTACGTCATGAAGGTCGTTCACACACGTATAGCTATCGCGCTCGCCAGCTCGGCGGTCCTGGCAAGTGGTTTCGGCTTGACTGCATTCGCCGCCAGCTCGGCCAGTTCTGCGGCCCCGGTACTGACCGCTAGCCAGTCCGCAAACCAGCCGTGCCCGAACGACACAATTATCGACTACTGCTCGCAGGGGTGAGGTGGTCGTCACTCCACCCAGTACTGCCTAAGCTAGCCCGAGGCGGTGCGTCTGCACGAATTCACTCCTGTGCAGGCTTCCGTGCTGCGAGCCTGCTATCGGTCAGTCGGGCCAATGCGTGACTTACCAGGATGGACTGATGCCCCGTACCGAACAGAAGCGCCAGGACAGCCGCCGTGCTGCCTCGCAGTACCTGCAGCAGTTGCTGCTGAAGCCGGGCGCGTACAGGCAGTCCTGGGAGCGGTACGTGTCGCGGGAGCGGCGCGGCACGATCAACCAGCTCGCCGTGGCCGAGGTGATTGCCCGGCACCTCTGGTCCGTGCCGCGCAGTCCGGCGGACGCTACGGTCACCCCGCATCAATTGAAGGACACGGTTTCTCGGGCACTCACCGGACGGCTCCTTAGCCGGCCCGCGCTGTCGCTGTTCATCGAGTCGTTCGGCTTCTCTGAGCACGAGGCCGGACGGTTGTGGCGGTTGTGGAGCGGGTCGGCAAGCATCGGTGTCATGTCGGGCAGCCATGCTGTGCCCGTGCATACTCAGCGTGAGCTGGCCGATGTGCTCGGTCCGCCGCGACATCAAACACTGTCGTTGCATGACCATGTCTATGTCGGCGAGGATGGCCGGATCGATCACGCTCGGATGCTGCAGGTCATCGAGGCGACAGCGCAGGGGGTCGACCGGATCCCGTTCCTGTGTGACACCAACGTGCTGACCGTCGAGGTCGGGCAGGGCGGGAAGGAACTGAACGGCAATGTCCAGCAAATCGGCGACGAATTGTTCTTCGCGGAGATTCTACTGGCGCGAGCATTGGGTCTAGGCGAGACGATTACGCTCGAATATTGGCTCACCTACCGTTACCCAGGCGATCTGGCCAATCCTGACGAGCGTCAGCACCGGCGGGCAGTAATGCGGCATGCCGAGAACGTCGACATGCGAGTCGAATTCCATCCGCTGCGGCCGCCGGCGCAGGTGTGGTGGGCTCACTGGGACGGGGCGGACGGTGAACTTCTTCAGCGCGAGGCCGTCACGCTCGACAGTGAGTGCTCCGCGCATCGCTACCTTCGTTCGGTTGACCAAACGGTCGCGGGATTTTTCTGGCAGTGGGACTAGGCCGCTAGCCCGGCGATTCATGAGACGCAAGAAAAGACGTGCAAGCCAGTTGGAGCGAGTGATCGCTCCCTAGAGAGAGCTATCCGTGAACGATGTCGCACAGGTAGAGAATCGCCGTGCGGCTGCCGAATACCTGCGGCAGTTACTGCTGAAGCCCGGACGCTACCGCGAGGCTTGGCAGCGGCATGTCGCGAGGCCGCGAGATGGCGTGATCAATCAGATGGCGGTCGCTGAGGTCATCGCCGGGCGGTTACGAACTTCACCCGGTCATCTGGGTGATTCCCACATCATGCCCTACCAGCTTCGGGACACGGTCTCGGCTGCCTTGTCCGGCCGTCAGTTCAGCGCGCACACGATGCAACTGTTCATCGACGCGTTTGAGTTTTCTTCGGATGAGGCGGGACGGCTGTGGCGGCTGTGGAACGGCTCGGCGCGCATCGGCGTGATGTCGGGCAGCCATGCGGTTTCTGGGCAAGCCCAGCGTGAGGTTGATGAAGTGGTCGGGCCCCCGCGACAGCAGACCCTGTCACTGCATGATCATGTCTATGTCGGCCGGGACGGCCGGATCGATCGCGTTCGGATGCTCCATGTCATCGAGGCCATCGCGCAAGGGGTCGACCGGATCCCGTTCCTGTGTGACACCAACGTACTGACCGTCGAGGTCGGCCAGGGCGGGAAGGAACTGAGCGGCAACGTCGAGCAGATCAGCGATGAGCTGTTTTACGCGGAGATTCTGCTGGCGCGGACCTTAGAGCTCGGCGAGACCATCACGCTCGAATACTGGGTTACCTATCGCTTTCCTGGCGATCCGTTGGATCCCTCAGAGCGTGAGTTCCGGCGGGCGGTGATGCGGCATGCTGAGAACATCGACATGCGGGTTGAGTTCCATCCGCTGCGGCTGCCGGCGCAGGTGTGGTGGGCTCACTGGGATGGCGCGGACGGCGAGGTAATTCAGCGGGAGGCCGTCACGCTTGACCGAGAGTGCTCAGTGCACCGCTATCTTCGCTCGGTTGACAAGACGGTCGTCGGTTTCTGCTGGGAATGGGAGTAGGCGCTGAGCCGACTCTCGCGCACCGCAATGTCAGCTGACCTGTGTGTATCCGGGTAGCCCCCGTACCGGGCTGTTGCGGCGGTCCGCGGGCGCCCGCGAGTGCTCAACGGCGAAAGCCCGGATCAGCGGGTGCACCGTGTATCGCTCATCGCCAGCTGCGGCTTCCTGCGCTGGCTCTAGCAGCCCGACGGCGACGAGTTGCCTGAGGACGTCGCCGTCATCCCCGGCGAGCATTGCTAGCTCTGCGGCCGCGACGTCCCCCGGAATCGTGACTGCTGCTGTGGACAGGACACCTCGGGCTGAGAGAGGCACGGCGCGGAAGCTTGAGCTAATGGCCGCGCGGACGGAGATGTCCTCGGCAGCGAGCACGTCAAGTACCCGGCCGCCGTCAAGTTCCCGAGCTAGTCTGGCCACGCTCAAGCGTGGTCGTGCTGCCAGGGTGACTCCGGCGAGTCGAAGCGCGAGTGGCAGCCCCGCGCAGGCGGCTACGACGGCCTCGGCAGCGGCAGGCTCGGCCGCGATACGGTCCGGGCCGGCAATCAATCCGAGCAGCCTCAGTGCCTCGCTGTCCGAAAGCCCGCCGAGGGCCACGAAACTGGCGCCGGCCAGCCCGGTCAGGCGCCCCCGGCTGGTCACCAGAACCGCCGCCCCGCCTGGGGCTGGGATCAGCGGGCGTACCTGCGCGGCGGTGGCCGCATCATCGGCGATGACCAGCACGTTGCGGCCCGCGAGCAGGGACCGGTAGAGCGCCGATCGCGCCGGTCCGGGGGACGGAATGCTCCGCGGCTGGATGCCCATCGTCTGCAGCATCCCTGCCAGTACGTCCTGCGGACTCGCCGGCCGCTCGACGCCGCCGAGTTCGGCGTACATCTCGACGAAGCGGGACCTCAGCTGCATCGCGGCAGCGGCGGCGACAGTGCTCTTCCCCGCTCCGGGGGCGCCGCAGACGACTGTGACCGGTACTCCAGGGCCGTTCAGGTGGCTGATGATCGCTGCAATCTCCGCCGACCTGCCAGTGAAATCGGCGGGAGGACCGGGAGCCTGCGAGGCGCCGGGCTTCGGCAGGCCAGCCGACAGTTCGGTGATCTTGGCCGCGGAACGCACCGTAGCCGTCTCCTCGGCCAGGATGCGACGGTAGAGCACGGTCAGCGCCGGCCCTGGCTCGGCGCCCTGCTGCTCGAGCATTGCCCGACGAGCTTGCTGATAGGCATCCAGCGCCTCTTTGTGCAGCCCTAGCGCGTGGCAGGCGCGCATCAGCTGTTCGCACGCCCGTTCCCGGCTGGGATCGGCCAGGACCGCGGCGCGCAGTTGGCCGAGTACTTGTTCCTGCTCGCCAGCGGCGAGCCGGGCGTCAATGAGCGCGTCCATCACTGCCCGGCGGTGGTTGGTCAGCCTGGCGACGTCGTCGGCCAACGCGCCGCTCCGTGGCACGTCGGGCAGTGGCGGGTCGCCCCAAAGCGCGAGTGCCTGGATGAACGACGCGGCCGCGGCGGTGACGTTGCCTGAGTCGAACTCGGCCTGTCCCTGTGCTGCGAGATCGGTGAACTCGTCGACGTCGAGTTCGCCTGGGCGTACCACCATGACGTAGCCACGCTGCTGGCGGTGGGCCGGCGAGCGACCGCCGGGCGGTCCGACAGTGGCCAGCCGCCCGGCGCAATCGCCGAGGCACCGCCGCAGTCGGCTGATGCACACCCGCAGGGCCGCCTCGGGGGCGTTCGGCGCTTCAGCGCCCCAGAGGGCGTCGATCAGCATCGTTCGCGGGCAGGTCCTGTTGGCGCGCAGCAGCAGGACTGCGAGAGCGGACTGGAGTAACGGCTGGCAGATGGCCGCTGGGCCATGGCCGGTGCCTGCATCCGCATAGAGCGGCCCGAGGATCCGATATTCCACTGATCACCTACGCTGTCCTGGATTGGCGTAATCGTAACGTGCAACTGCCCGATCGCTTAGTCACCTAGCTGGGCGTGCGATGTAATCGCGAGCCCGGTTACACCTAGGCAACAGCTCGGTAATGATCGCTTCGTTATGGTCGTGAGCCAAGTCGCCGAAGTGCATCAATCCGGGCCAAATGAGTAATCGGAGCAGAGCTATGACCATTAGCGTGCCGGCGCTTGCTACCTGTGCTGCGCTGCCCGAGCCGGCCTTCCGCCGGAGCGCGGCATGACTGCGAGGGGCTCTGACAGGGCGTTGACTCTTCCGCAACCCGTACCTGGAACGATTCGGGGCCACGCCCGCCAGCCGATCCTGCGGGTCCTGCCGGGAACGCCGGATTCGGTGCACACGGCGCGGCTGATGGCGCGCCAGTTACTCGGCGATGGAGACCCTGCTGCGGAGACCGTGGTGCTGCTCGTGAGCGAACTGGTCACCAACGCGATCGTGCACAGTCAGTCGGGCGCGCCGGGCGGCACGGTCACGGTAACGCTCTGCCCGGTGCCCGCCGGGGTGCTGGTTCAGGTTCGCGACGACGGCGGCCCGTCCGAGCCGTGCCTGACCGGGCCATGCCTGGCTGAGCTCGGCACCGGTGGTGCCGAGCACGGCTACGGCCTGCTGTTAGTCGATGCGCTTGCCGACAGATGGGGCACGATTTCCGGTCCCGGCAGCCGGGTTACGTGGTGCCGGATTACGCGGCATCCGGGCGCGGAGGAACGCGCGGAAACAGAGGTTTAACAAGGCTGGCGCCCCGCAGGCGGCTTGTGCGGCCGGCGTAACGATCGCGAAATCTGGCGGAAACGATCTCGTGGGAGACATGAACCGACCTGACGAAACCGAAGCGGTCGGCTGGGACCGTGCTGGTCGCCGACGCCTGGCACCCGGCAACCCTTCGCTTCAGCCTCTGGAGGCGGAGAGTGACTCCCTACCTAAGCTGGCTCAGCTCGGGCGACAACGCCTGGCAGATGACAGCGGCCACGCTCGTCGGCTTGATGAGCATTCCCGCGCTGGCCGTCTTGTATGGCGGCATCGTCCAGCGCAAGTGGGCAGTGAACACCATGATGATGGTGTTCGCCGCGTTCGCGCTTACCTTGATCGTGTGGGTGCTGTGGGCCTTCAAGATGGGCTTCGGCTCGCCGTGGATATCGACGTTCGTCGGTAAGCCAGCCACGGTCGTCGGTGCCGGCGGGGAACAAGCGCAAGCCAGCATCCCGCTGCTCAAGGGCCTGATGCCGAACTTCAGGTTCCCCGAGGGCTCGCTGGTCTATTTCCAGTTCGTGTTCGCCGCCATCACGCCGATTTTGTTCATCGGCAGCGTCATCGGCCGGATCAAGTTCAAGGTCTGGCTGATCTTCGTGCCGCTCTGGATCACGTTCGCTTACGCGGTCAACGCGTTCCTGCTCTGGGGCGGCGGTTTCTGGGCCGGCAAGGGCGCGCTGGACTTCTCCGGCGGTTATGTCATCCACCTGGCGGCTGGCGTCTCCGGGTTCGTCGCCGCGGCCATGGTAGGGCCCCGGCTTGCCCGCGACCGGGAGAAGGCGGTCCCGAACAACCTGCTGTTCATCGCCGTCGGCGCCGGCATCCTGTGGCTCGGCTGGAACGGCTTCAACGGCGGAGACCCGTACTTCGCCGGCGCCGACGCGACGGCGGCCGTGCTCAACACCAACCTCGCGACTGCCGTCGCGATGATGACCTGGATCGTCATGGACATGGGCTTCGGCAAGGAGAAGAAGCCCACGTTCCTTGGCGGCGTCAACGGCATGATCTGTGGCCTGGTCGGCATCACGCCGGCCGCCGGCTACGTCAACGGCGTCGGCGCGATAGTCATTGGCGCGGTCACGTCGGGCCTGGTGTGGGGGCTCTTCGGGTACCTGCCGCGGAAAGTCTGGCCGTTTAACAAGGTGGATGACGCACTCGGCGTGGTCTACACGCACGGCTTCGCCGGACTGTTCGGCGGCCTGCTCGTCGGCTTGCTGGCCGATCCGAAGATGATCGTGTACCTGGGCCTCGGCAAGAACCCGGACGTGACGACGGCCGGCTTGTTCTACGGTCACCCGAAGCAACTGCTGATCCAGGCAGGCGCCGCGCTCACGGTGATCGTCTGGGATGCGATCGTCACCTACGTGATCCTGCGCGTGATCAAGTTCTTCACGCCGCTGCGCATGCCGGACGCCGAGCTGGTAGCCGGCGACATCCTGGTCCACGGCGAGGTGGCCTACCCGATGGAGGAGCCCGACCTGGCCCCGGCCATGGCGGGCGACGGAACCCCGGACGGCGCGCTGCAACACCACGCCGACGCCGACGCCCGAGGTGATCAGCGACTAGCGGCGGGCTGCGGTGGGCGCAGCGCATCTAGTTTCCGGGAACGGGCAGCCGCGACGCCAGTCGCTTCGCGGCTGCCCGCTTGACCGCTGCCATCGCCGACATCGAGACCGCCCGGTCAAGCATGTCACCCACGCTCGCGGACGCGTGGGGCCTTGCGAGTTGCCCGTGCTGGAGCCCGGTGCAACACGACAAAGCGGAACAGGGCGTGCCCCGACTTCCTCAGCCAGGTTTGCCAGAGAGCCGCGGGATCGCGGCTGGAGCAGGCTTGCGCGTTGGCGCTGGGTACCGGCAACCCAGCCACTCCGAAGACGCCGACGACGAGGTCATGACCGGCGACCGTCAGCGCCGATGGCTTCGATCTGGCAGCGGGGCCCGCGGGCGCGCGCCAGCCGGTCATCGAGGGTGATCAACGTTGCGGAGAAGGCTTCGGCCAGCGCCACGTACATCGCGTCCCCGGACCGGACGGTGCCGCGCGGCCATAGCTGCGATGCCTGTGTCCAGCACGGCCCGCGCAACCAGCCGCGGCAGGTACGGATGCCGACAGTAGTCGTCCCACAGTTCCCCGACCCGGATGCAGCCGCGATCCCACACCGCTGCGAGCCTGTGGGCCAGGTCGAGCCCGATCGACCTGGCGCCGTGCGTGACCCGCAGCAAGTCCGAGGACACCAGCTTCTCGCCGGCGCGTTCGGCGAGCCGGTCACCCGCGCGGTCAGCCGCGCGGTCAGCCGGTGACCGCGCCGCCGAAGGCCGAACCTGTGCCCGCCGCGGCAGCCGCTGTGGCCGCAGCCGGCGGCTCGTAGCCCTGCAGCGGGAAGTGGCAAGCGGCGATGTGGCCGGGACCAAACGAGCGTAGCTGCGGCTCTTCCTCCACGCAGCGCTCCTGGAGGAACGGGCACCTGGTGCGGAACCGGCAGCCCGACGGCGGGTTGAGCGCGCTGGGCAGCTCACCCTGGATGCCGACCTCGCTGCGCGCCTTCGCGGCCTGCGGATCCGGGATCGGGATCGTGTTGATCAGGCCCGCGGTGTACGGGTGCGCCGGCCGCTGGTAGATGTCATCGCCGGAGCCGACCTCCACCAGTTTGCCGAGGTACATGACGCCGATTGTGCTGGCCATGTACTTGACCACCGCAAGGTCGTGCGAGATCACCAGGTAGGTCAGCCCGTGGTCGGTCTGCAGCCGCTTCATCAAGTTGAGCACTTGCGCCTGAATCGACACGTCCAGCGCGCTGACCGGCTCGTCTGCCACGATCAGCTGCGGATTCAGGGTCAGCGCCCTGGCTAGCCCGATCCGCTGGCGCTGGCCGCCGGAGAACTCATGCGGGTACCGCTCGACGGCGTTACGCGCCAGGCCGACCTCATCCAGCAGCTCGAAGACCCGGTCCTGCTGCTCTTTGTGGCTGCCGATGCCCTGTGCCGTGAGCGGCTCCCTGATGATCGCGCCCACCCGCATGCGCGGGTCAAGGGAGGAGTACGGATCCTGGAACATGAGCTGCAGGTTACGCCGATGGTGACGCAGCGCCTTGCCGTGCATGGACGCGAGGTCCCGGCCGCCCAGCAGCACCTGGCCTGAGGTTGCCTTCTCCAGCGCGACGACCAGCTTGCCGATCGTGGTCTTGCCGCAGCCGGATTCGCCGACGAGGCCAAATGTCTGGCCCGCCTCGATCGTGAAGGACACTCCGGACACCGCCTTGACGCTGCCGACCTTGCGCTGCAGCACCATGCCGGCCGTCACCGGAAACTCCTTCACCAGGTCGCGCACCTCAAGCAGCACTCCGCCGGGCGCCTCCGCCGCGTCGCGGGCGGTCAGCTCGGTCACGGCCACCGCACTCGGCAGCTGTTCCCGGCCGATGGTCGCGGCCTTCGCGGGAGCACTGTCGGTAATCTTGGCCAGCGCGAGCGGGCCGTCCACCGGGTGCCAGCACGCGAACCTGTGCGCCACGTCCTCGCTGAGCAGCGGAGGCTCGGCGGTCGTGCACTTGTCCGTCATCCTCGCGCAGCGCGGCGCGAACCGGCAGCCGACCGGCGGGTTGGACAGGTCCGGCGGCACTCCGGGGATGTTCGCCAGGCGCTCGGTTCCCGACTGGCTCAGTCGCGGAATGGATCCGAGCAGCGCCTGAGTGTACGGATGGTGCATGTGCGCGAACAGCTGCTCGGTTGTTGCCTCCTCCACGATCCGGCCCGCGTACATCACGTTGACTCGGTCGGTGTGCCCGGCGATTACGCCCATGTCGTGCGTGACCAGCAGGACTGCCATCCCCAGCCGGGCCTTGAGGTCATCGAGCAGGGCCAGGATCTGCGCCTGGATAGTGACGTCCAGCGCCGTGGTGGGCTCATCCGCGACCAGCACCTTTGGCTCGCAGGACAGCGCCATCGCGATCATCACGCGCTGCCGCAGGCCGCCCGACAGCTGGTGCGGGTAGTCGGCCAGCCGTTCGGATGGCCTCGGCAGCCCGACCAGGCCGAGCACTTCGGCGGCACGGTCGAGTGCTTCCTTCTTGGTCAGTCCCCGGTGCAGCCGGACCGGCTCGGACACCTGGTAGCCGATGGTCTTGGTCGGGTCCAGCGACGTCAGCGGATCCTGGAAGATCATCGCGATCTCGTTCCCGCGGACGGACCGCAGGTCCGCCTCCGAGAGCCCGACAAGGTCCCTGCCGTCCAGCTTGATCGAGCCCTCGGTGATCTGGCCGCCGGGTGGCAGCAGGCCCAGGATGGACAGCCCGGTCATCGACTTGCCGCAACCCGACTCACCCACGAGCCCGAGCGTCTCCCCGGATTCGATGTGCAGGCTGACATTAGCGACCGGATGCACCACCGACCTGCTGAGCTGGATGTCGGCGGACAGATTGTCGAGCTGGAGTACCGGTGCCATCTCGGGAGTGCTCCTTGGGTGTGTGCGTGGGGTCCGGGCGCCGGGTGGTCAGCGTCGGCGCAGCCGGACGTCGAACGAGTCGCGCAGCGCGTCACCGATGAGGTTGCAGGCCATCACCACCAGGACGATGCAGGCCCCGACCGGGTAGACCAGCCACCAGTAGCCGTCCTGCATGTAGCCGATGCCATTAGACAGCATGTCGCCCCAGTCCTCGGTGGGATACTGCAGCCCGAAGCCCAGGTAGCCGAGCGCGGCCACGAGGAGGATCGCGTCCGCCACGTTGAACGTCACATTGACGATCATGACGCCAACCGCGTTGGGGATGAGGTGCCTGCCGATCAGCCGCCAGGGCCGGACTCCGGCGATCCGCGCCGCGGACACGAAGTCACGGGTCCGCAACGTGAGCACCTCGCCGCGGACCAGCCTGGCCGGGACGAGCCAGTAGTAGCCACCGATGATCAGGCCCAGGCTGAGCACGGACGGGCCGTACCTGACCGCGATGATCAGCACCACGAACAGGATCGGGATGGACAGGAACACGTCCACGATCCGCATCATTACCGAGTCGACAATGCCGCCGACCAGGCCGGCCACCGCGCCCCAGATCGAGCCCAGCACGATGCCGAACGCGGCAGCGAGGAACGCCACCTCCAGTGACGCCTGCCCGCCCCGCATCAGCAGTGCCAGCTCGTCGAACCCCTCGCTGGTAGTGCCGAGCAGGTGGCCAGCCCCGGGCGGCAGGTTAGTGGCCAGCAGGTTGGTGTTGATCGTCTGACCGTGATAAAAGAGCGGCCCGGCGAAGCAGAACACCAGGAAGAACACGAGGATGGCCGAGCCGAGCACGGCCAGCCGGTTGCTGGCGAACTCACGTACCGCGAGCCGCCAGCCGCTCTGGATCGGGCCGACGTCGCCGCCCTCGGGCAATCGCGCGCCGCCGAGCGGCGAAAGGACCAGGCTGTCTATGTTGCTCATGGTGGCCTCCTTTCCCGGCGATCAGGCGAGCCTGATGCGCGGGTCGGCGACGGTCAGGGCGATGTCGGCGACCAGGTTGCCAACGATCACCAGCGTCGCGCCGATCAGTGTGTAGGCGATCAGCACGTCGTAATCCACGTTGCCCAGGCTGTTGTAGAACAGCAGCCCGAGACCCTGGTAGTTGAACACCTGCTCGGTGATCAGGTTGCCGGCCAGCAGCACCGGGATCGAGAGGCCGATCAGCGTCACCATCGGCAGGCAGGCGTTGCGCACGAGGTGGCGGAACAGCACGAGTCGCTCCGGAAGCCCCTTCGCCCTGGCAGCCTTGATGTAGTCCTGTGCCAGCGCGTCCATGGCCGACGACCGCATGTAGCGCGAGTAACCCGCCACGCTGATCAGCGTCAGGGTCGCGATCGGCAGTGTCATCGCATGCCAGTCGGCCATCACCGCCCAGACCGAGGTGGACTGGCTGGCCTCGTAGCTGAAGATGTGCAGCGAGAGCGCGAAGGCCTGGATCAAGATCAGCGCCAGGAAGAACACCGGCATCGCGTACAGGATGAAAGCCGCGGTCGTCATCGTGTTGTCGCTCAGGCTGTTCCTGCGCACCGCCTGGTAAATCCCGAGCGGGATGGCGAGCAGGACCGACAGCAGCAGCGACATGCCGGACAGGTAGAGGCTCCTGGCCCAGCGCTCCCCGAACAGCGCCGCCACGCTCTGGTTCAGCTTGTAGGAGTAGCCGAGGTTGCCGTGCAGCGCGTTGCCGATATAGCTCAGGTACTGCAGGATCCACGGCCGGTCAAAGCCGTTCTGCTTGTTCCAGGCGTTGACAGCCGCATTCGTCGCCTTCGCGCCGAGCACGTCCTGCGCCGGCGAGGGGTAGATCAGGTGCAGCAGGAAGAAGATCACGATCGAGACGCCGAGTAGCACGACGATCGACGTGATCACCCGGCGGATCAGGTAAGCGGTCACAGGTCCTCCTGTCCCGGCGCGCGGCGCGCGGACGGGGTAAACCGGCCGGCGCTCCTGTTCTCCTGCGGTAGCAGGAGAACAGGAGCGACCGGACCGGCGGTTACTGCCTTGTTACTACTTGGTGAAGTACCAGAACTCCGGGCTGAGCTGGTACTGGGTAAGGTTCTCGAATGCGGCGGGCGGCCCGGAGATCGCCTTCTTCCAGACCTCGATCAAGTCGACGTTCGGCTGGAACAGACTGGGCTGCTGCTGGGTCAGGTACGACGCCTCGGCCTTCACCGCAGCCGGGTTGCTGCTGGTCGTGGAGGCGGCGATCAGCTTGTTGGCCTCCGGGTTGGAGTACCCGCCGATGTTGTAGGTGCCGGTGGTGTTGAAGATGCCGTTGGTGGTCGGGTACGTCGAGTTGCTGAACCCGCCGAAGTCCTCCATCGCCCACAGGTTGTCGTTCTTCGGCTGCGCCACGTCGTAGTAGGTGGCGATCATGTGGTTGAAGTTGTCGGACTTCAGCGTGATGTTGATGCCGACCTTCTTCGCCTGGTCCACCAGGTCAGTGATCTGCTGGCCGATGATGGCCGGGCTGGTGTTCCAGATCAGGTTGAACGCCAGCCTGGTGCCGGCCGGGATGCCGGCGCCGCAGTCGGTGCTGGCCGTACCCGGCTTGCTGCACACGTCCGTGCCGCCGGGAGTGACGGTCCAGCCATGCGCCTTCAGGATGCTGGCCGCGGTCGACACACTGAACGGGTAAGGGTCGGTGGTCGCGTTGGCCGGGGTGAACGGCGACACGGGGATCCTCGGTACCGGGCCGTAGCCTTGACCGCCAGCGCCGTGGAAGAACGCCGTGATGTAGCCCGGCTCGTCCTCCAGGTGCGCGAATGCCTGGCGGAAGTACAACTGCTTGATGATGTTGTTGAAGTCGCCGGTCGTGTCCTTGAAGTTGTACGTCACGTACTCGAAGCCGAAGTCCGGGAACCCGAACACGTTGTAGGTGCTCTCGATCGACTTCACCTGCGGCAGGTCGGTGAACGGCACGTAGCCCTGGTCGATGCTGCCGGACTTGACCGCGTTGAACTCCGCCGTGTCGGAGGTGAACGGCACTGCCTGCAGCGTCGAGACCTTGGCCGCATGCGGGCCGCTGTAGCTGGTGTTCGGTGCCATCGTGTAGGCGCCGGTGGTGTTGTTGAACGCGGTCAGCTTGTACGGCCCGTCGACGACCTGCCACAGCGGGTTGCTGGCGTAGGTTCCGGTCGACTTCGACTGGGCAGCCAGGAAGTTGTAGATCTTCAGGGCATTCGCCGGGTTGGTGAAGTCCAGGATCGGGCCGCTCGCCGACGCCTTTGCCCACGCGTGCGCTGGAAGCGGCTGGACCGCGGCCAGGTCGTTCTCGAAGAACCAGAGCGGGTTGACCGTCTTGTTCAGGTTGATGACCAGCGTGTGGCTGTTCGGCGTGGACATGCTGACGACCTGGTCCGGGATGCCGACGCCGGGGGTGTAGTTGCTGTAATCGGCGGGGCTGACCTTGACCGCGGCCTTCAGCATGTCGATGTAGAACTCAGCGTCCGCGGAAGTGATCGGCTGGCCGTCAGACCACTTCCAGTTCTTCAGCGTGATCGACACCGTCTTGTCGCCGTTGCTCCAGACCGGGTCGTTTGCGATGCTCATCGGCTTGTCTTCGCTGACCGACGCGCCGTTCGGGAAGAAGTTCAGCGGGCGCCACATCAGGTACTGGAACGAGTAGGCGGTGAACACCGATCCGTTCGCGCCCGGGGTTACCGGGAAGATCCAGGTAGGCGTCGCGCCGGGTGGCTCGGCCACGGTGATGGTGCCGGCATGCCCGAAGGCTGCCGCTGCGGGCACCTTGCCGAACGCGCCGTTCGGGGTCAGCTGAACGCTGTTGCCGCCGCTGGGGCTGCTGCCGCATGCGGCCAGCGCCGTGGCGCCGACGACGGCGAGGATCGCCGCCTTGGCGCCCGTGCGGGCAAATGGTCTCATTCCGTTCCTCCTGGCTGACTGACGCTGTGCCGCGCCTGCCGAAGTCGGGCCCGCGGGTTCCGCTCCGCTTGCCTGGCAGCGCCACGCGTGGCACTCGCGCAGTTAAGAAAACTTGACCGAAGCGTAGAACTCTTCTAGCCCCAGGGCCTAGAGGAAGCGGTGTCACGGTTTGTTATCGGTTGCGTAGCCATCAGAGCTCGGCCGGTCCCCGGGTCACTGCCTGACCGGAGGCCGACGGCGGTGAAGGTGCCCCCGCCGATGAGCCAGCCGAGCCGCTCCACACGGTTTACAGCCGCTCGCGGAACCAGTCCAGGATCAGGCTGGCTCGGGTGATCCTGTGCCCGGGTGACCCGCCACGGCTGAGCTCGTGATTCTCGGCCGGGAACCTGACCATCACCGGTTCGCGGCCCAGCAGCCGCAGGGCGACGAAGAGCTCCTCTGCCTGGGCGATCGGGCAGCGCAGGTCATCCTCAGAATGAAGGATCAGCAGCGGAGCCGTCATGTCGTTGACGTAGGTGACCGGCGAGTGCCGGGCGTACGCCTCCGGAGCCGATAGATGATCGCGCCCGATGTAGCTGCGCATGAACCCGGCGATGTCGGCGCTGTGCTCCATCGTGGTCAGGTTGTTGCAGGCCCGCTCCGAGCATGCCGCCTTGAACCGGTCGGTGTGGCCGACCGCCCAGGAGGTCATGTACCCGCCGTAGGAGCCACCCAGGATGCCCAGCCGTGCCGGGTCGATCCAGTCGAATCGCTCGCAGGCAGTGTCGACGCAGGCCATCACGTCCTCGAAGTCGACCCCGCCCCATCCGCTGCCAGGGTCGCTCGCACAGTCGGGCCACCGCACCGCCCGGCCCCACTGCTCGCTGTACCCGGAGCTTCCGCGCGGGTTGGCGTACAGCACGCCGAAGCCGGCTGCGGCCTCGAGCTGGAACTCATCCATGAACCGGTTACCGTACTGAGTGAACGGCCCGCCGTGCACGTTCAGCAGCGTCGGGTACCGCTGGCCCGCACGTGCTCCGGCGGGCGGAATCGCCCAGCACTCCACCTCGCTTCCGTCGCGGGAACGGGCTATGAACTGCTGCGGAGTGCCCAGGCTGACCGCTTGAGCGAACGGCTGGGTCAAGCTGGTGAGCGCATGCTCCCCGTTCCCCACGTCCTTCGGGTTTTGCGCGCTGAGGCTCTTGACGAACACCTCGCCCGTGCTGGCGGGCGTGGCGGAGACGAACGCCAGCGTGCCGGCGGCCCAGTCCCACTCAGACACCCAGCGGTCGCCGCCAGCGATGATCTCCGGCTTCCCGGTCCCGTCGGCCTTCGCCTGATACAGGTGAACGTTGCCGCTGTCCTCGGCCGAGAAGATCAGGTGATCCCCGGCCCAGGACGGCGCGACGCTCAGCCCAAGCAGCTGGCAGTTCCGGTCGAGGCCCTCGGTCAGGACCTGTTGCCGCCGGGAGCTCAGCTCGAGCACGCCGACCTGTCGATGGCGAGGGTTCTCCAGCGGCGTGGCGTTGACGTAGTAGGCCAGCTGCGCCCCGTCCGGCGACCACGACGGGCGCGCGTACACCGATCCGGTTTGAGTCAGGCGCTCCGGCTCAGGCGGCCCGTCGACGGCTACGACCCACAGATCGTCGGCCAGGTCGAGGTCCCAGGTGTCGTGGCGCGCGGACGTGAAGGCAATCTTGCTGCCATCGGGCGACCAGGCCGCGCCGTCTGCCTGGAATGGCCCCGGCGTCACGGTCCGCGCAGCGGAGGAGCCGTCGGCTGGCACCACGAAAATGCGGTTCGGGCGGTCGAGCGTCCAGCCAGCCGCGTTCAGCCGGTAGATCAGGCGCGTCACCCGGCGCGGCGGCATGTCCTTGCCCTCCCGCGGCTGCCCCGGCTTGCCGTACTGCCCGGCGTCGGGGTCGCGCGCCACGAAGGCGAGCCGGCTGCCGTCCGGCGACCAGGCCAGCTCGGTGACCGGGCCGTGCCAGGAGCACACGACGATGCGCTCGCCTCCGGCGGCGACCGGCAGGATGCAGATCTGCGACGGGCCATTCCCTGGCGGGGCGGAGACGAAGGCCAGCCGCCTGCCGTCGGGGGACCAGCGGGGCAGGACCTCATGGCCCTGACCGGTGAACGGGTGCGGCGGACCGTCCGCCGGGTCTGCCGGGGCGAGCCAGATCTGGCGCCGGTAGGTGTTCGACTCGATGTCGGGGTCGCTGACCGTGAAGGCGACAGCCGACCCGGCAGGCGACACCTGCGGGTCCGCTACCTGGCGAAGCCTGGCGATGTCGTCCGGAACCATGAATGCTGGCGTGCCTGTCGTTGTCATCTGCCGCCTCTCGCCTCTGCTGGAACACCGAGCACCGGTCATGAGCTCAGATATGCCCTCATGTGAACATAGACCTCTTCGCAGTGAGTCAGAAGGCAGATACCGTTGCCCCGTGACTGCTGCCCTCAGCGCGGAAGGCGCCGCGCGCACTCTGTACCGCGATGCCGCCCTGGCCGACGGGACCGGGCCGGAGCTGCGCGCTGGCGTGAGCATCCTCGTCGCCGGCCATCGGATCGAATGGATCGGCGATGCCGGAGACGAGCCGCAGGTCGCTGACGACACCGTCATCGTCGATGCCTCGGGCTCGACTGTCATCGCCGGGATGGTAGACAGCCACAGCCATCTGACGTTGCCGGGCGGCGCTCACTGGATCGACCGCGGTTTCGATCCGCCGCACAGTCTGGCGGAGGTCGCCGAGCATAACGCCAAGCTGCTGCGAAGCGCCGGCGTCCGCTGGGCGCGGGACGTCGGCTCGCCCATCGGCGACGATCCGGTGGACGGGCGTCACCGGGCGCTCGCGCTCGGAGTGCGCGACCGCTGGTCCGGGCGGCGCGATTACCCGTATGTGCGGGCGGCCGGCTGCTGGATCTCGCGCGCGGGATCGCTTCCCGGCGGGCTGTCGGTCGAGGCCGGGGACGGGGACGGTCTTGTGGCGGCGGCGATCGGGCAGCTCGACGACGGCGCTGACTTGGTCAAGCTCTACCTCGACGGGCCGGATCGGGAGTGCTCACCGTTCACGGTGAGCGAGGTGCGAGCCGTCGTGGCGGCGGCGCATGCCCGGGGTGCCCGGGTGACGGCGCACTCAGGGATGCTGCCCGGCGCGGGAGTCGGCGCCGAGGCAGGGGTCGACGCCCTGGAGCACGGCTTCCAGCTCGACGCTGACGTGGCAGCGCTCATGGCCGCGGGCAACGTCGCGCTCGTGTCCACCCTGGCGGTGCTCGAGTCGTGGCGCACCTTCAGCCGCACGACGATGCTGCCGCGCTTCGTGGACCCGCCCCGCAGGGCAGAGATAGCCGCCCGCCGGGAGTGGGCCCACGAGAGCGTGCGGCTTGCTGCTCGCGCCGGCGTCCTGGTGGCGGCAGGCACCGACTTCGGCGGCGGGTCGCTGCGCGCCGGGCAGCTCGCCTGGGAGGTGGAATGCCTGGTCACCGCCGGACTGGAGCCCTGGCAGGCGCTGGCGGCGGCTACTCGCAACGGCGGGCGGCTCCTCGGCGAGCCGGACGCGGGCGTCATCAGGGAGGGCGGCCCAGCCGATCTTGTCTTCGTGCACGGCGACCCGCTGTCCGACCCGGCGGCGCTGCGGAGGGTCTGGCTCGTCACTTGAGCCGCGGGCGCCCAGCCGGGTGGCGGGGTGACCGGAGTGGCGGGCGGCGGGTGAAATTGCGGATGACGGTTTTGGCGGTGGATGGATAGGGTCGGGCTGTGGCTGAGTCCTGTTACCTGCGCTACCCCCACCTGGCCGGCGATCTCATCACGTTCGCCGCTGAGGACGATGTCTGGCTCGCGTCGCTGAGCGAGGCGGCGAGCGGTCATGGCAGCCGGGCGTGGCGGCTGACCGCTGACCGCGCCCCGGTGCTGCATCCGCGGCTGAACCCGGCCGCGACGCACGTCGCCTGGATCTCGACCCGCGACGGCACCCGGTCGCTCGGGCGGGGTGCCTCCCGCGAGGCGTATGCGGTACCCGTGGACGGCGGCCCGGTCAGGCGGCTCACCTACTGGGGCGACCGGTACACGGCGGTCCGCGGCTGGGTCAGCGACAGCGAGGTGCTGGTGCTCAGCGGGGCTGGCCAGCACGCCAGCATGAAGACCTGGGCGTTCGCCGTGCCGCTGAGCGGGCCGGCTCGCCGGCTCGAGTACGGGCCGACGAGCGATGTGACCGTGCGCGACGGCGCGGTGCTGGTAGGGAGCCCGCTGTATGCCGAGCCGGCCCGGTGGAAGCGCTACGGGGGCGGTACCGGCGGCAAGATCTGGTACTCGCCGGACGGCTCGCAGTACGCGCGGATCCTCGCCGGCGTGGGCAACCACCTGGTGAATCCGATGTTCGCCGGGCCCCGGGTGGTGTTCCTGTCGGACCACGAGGGGACCGGCGCGCTGTACTCCGCGCTCCCGGACGGCAGCGACCTGCGCCGTCACACTGACCTCGGCGAGTACTACGCCCGGCACGCGACGACGGACGGCCAGCGGGTGGTCTACCAGCGGGCCGGGGAGATCTGGCTGCTGGAGTCGCTGGACGCCGAGCCGGTGCGGCTGGACGTCCGGCTCAGCGGAGCCCGCTCCGGACGGACCCCGTATCCGGTGTCGGCGAAGTCGCAGCTGGGCTCGTTCACGCTGGACTCGACCGGCCGGGTGCTTGGCGCCGAGGTGCGCGGCAGCGTGCACTGGCTGCCGGGCCGGGACGGCCCGGCCCGCACCCTGCTCGCCGAGCCGGGCGTGCGCGGGCGGCTTGCGGTGGTGGTCCCCGGCGCGGACGCGGTTGTCTGCGCGTCAGATAGGGGCGGCGAGGACGGTCTGGAGCTGATCCCCGCCGATGGCTCGGCGGCGAGGCGGATCGGGCACGGCGAGTTCGGCCGGATCCTGGAGCTGGCGGTGGCGCCGGACGGGCGTACCGCAGCAGTGGCCTGCGCTGACGGCCGGCTGCTGACGGTGGCGCTGGACGGCGAGCCGATGATCACCGAGATCGCGCGCAGCACCAACGCGGAGGTAACGGGCCTGGCGTTCTCTCCTGACTCGGCGTTGCTGGCCTGGTCGCAGCCGTGGCGGCCGGAAAGTGGTGGCGGGCAGATCCGGCTGGCCCGGCTGGCTGACGGCACGGTTGCGGACGTAACGCCGCCCCGGTTCGATGACAGCTCGCCGGCGTTCACCCTGGACGGCAAGTACCTGGCATTCCTGTCGAACCGCGCCTTCGATCCGGTGTATGACGCGCACCTTTTCGATCTCGGGTTCCTGCCGGGCGTCCGGCCGTACCTTGTGCCGCTGCTGGCCACGACCCCGTCGCCGTTCGCTCCGGAGCTGAATGGCCGTCCGGTAGAGCCGGAAAGTGCCGGGAAGGCCCCGGTGACGGAGAGCAGCGATCCGCAACCCGCGGCGGTCGGTCTTGACGTCAACGGGCTGGCCGAGCGGATCGTGGCGTTCCCGGTGGAGGCCGGTCGCTACGACAAGCTCCGCGCGGCGAAGGATGGCGTGGTGTGGCTGGAGCTGCCGCGCGCCGGGGAGCTAGGTGAGGCCGTGATCGGCGCGGCCGAGGAGCACCCGAAATCCCGGCTGGTCCGCTATGACCTGGCCAAGCGCAAGCGCTCGGTCGAGGTCGAAGCCTTGGACGACTATGCGGTCTCCGCCGACGGGGCCCGGCTGGCTTACCGGAACGCGGATTCGCTGCAGATCAAGCCAGCCGGCGCCAAGCAGGATGCCAGCGGGCCGGACGGGGAGGTTGTCAGCGTCGATCTGGACCGGATCCGGATGACGGTTGAACCGGCGGCCGAGTGGCGCCAGATGTACCACGAGGCGTGGCGGCTGATGCGGGACAACTTCTGGCGCGCCGACATGGGCGGGGTGGACTGGGCCGCGATGGCCGACCGCTACCGGCCGCTGCTCGACCGCATCGGCTCCACCGACGACCTGCACGACGTGCTGTGGGAACTGCACGGCGAGCTCGGCAGCTCGCACGCCTACGTGCAGCCGCCCGATGGCAACGGTGACCCGGCGCTGGCTCAGGGCCTGCTCGGCGCCGACCTCGACCGCACCGGCGACGGGGCCTGGCAGATCGCGCGGATCCTGCCCGGAGAGTCGTCGGTGATCGGCGCGCGCTCCCCGCTGGCCGCCCCGGGCGTCGCCGCGGCGCCGGGCGATCTCATCGTCGCGGTGGACGGGCGGCCGGTGGACCCGGGCCTCGGCCCGAACGCGCTGCTGGCCGGCAAGGCCGACAAGCCGGTGGAGCTGACTTTGCGGCGGGAGGGAACGGACCGGCGGGTTGTCGTGGTCCCGCTGGCGAGCGAGTACGCGGCCCGTTACTACGACCTGGTTGCCCGGCGGCGGGCCGCGGTCAGCGAGGCCTCCGGCGGGCGGCTCGGCTACCTGCACATCCCGGACATGATGTCGCCGGGCTGGGCGGAGTTCCACCGGGACCTGCACACCGAGTTCCGGCGCGATGGCCTGATCGTGGATCTGCGGGAGAACGGCGGGGGCCACACCTCGCAGCTGGTGGTCGAGAAGCTCGCCCGGCGCATCATCGCCTGGGACGTGTCCCGGTACGAGGAGCCGTCCAGCTACCCGGCCGAAGCGCCGCGCGGGCCGGTCGTGGCGATCGCGGACGAGCACGCAGGTTCCGACGGCGACATCGTGACCCAGGCGCTGAAGTCCTACGGCATCGCGACCGTGGTCGGCACCCGTACCTGGGGCGGCGTGATCGGCATCGACATGAAGTACGAACTCGTCGACGGGACCGGGGTCACGCAGCCGAAGTACGCGTTCTGGTTCGCCGACGCCGGCTGGGCAGTGGAGAACTACGGCGTGGATCCGGACGTCGAGGTGGCAATCGCCCCGCATGACTGGGCGGCGGGCCGCGATCCCCAGCTCGACACGGCGATCCGGCTGGCGCTGGAGGCGCTGGAGCGGCGCCCGCCCGCCGTTCCGCCCCCCGTCGCCTGACCCCCGTGCTGCCCGCGCCCTAGCCCGTGGACCGGGCGATCTGGGCGAGCTTGTCGTAGTGCTGTTGCCAGGTGGCGGCGTCGGCATCGGATGGCATGTTGCTGACGCCCTCGCGCAGTCCGACGGCGCCGTCGATGGATTCCCTGATGATGTCGGCGTGCCCGGCGTGCCGGGCGGTTTCCTGGATCACGTGCACGAGCACCGCGTGCAGGGTCGGGTTCCTGCGCTCCTGCGGCCACCAGGGCACGGTCCCGCGGCTGTCGAGCGGAAGCTCCCGGATGGCGGCATCGGAGTGCGCCCACGCTCGCCGGTAGAACTCCGCGATCTGCTCGCGTGACTCGGCCGCCGTCGCGTACATGTCAGCGCCATCGTGCCAGTCCAGATCGTCTTCGCCGGGAAACGGCCGGCCCAGCACCTCGCCGAAATACCCGGACTCCACTCCCGCGCAGTGCTTGACCAGGCCGAGCAGGTTCGTGCCGGTCGGCGTCATCGGCCGCCGGATGTCATAGTCAGAGAGTCCGGCTAGCTTCCAGAGCAGAACCTCTCGTACGTTCTGCAGGTACCGGTGCAGGGCCTGCTTCTCGTCGGCTTCAGCCATGGACGTGAGTCTCGCGCAGGCGCAGGGCATGTACAACTCGGTAAACTTGGCTTTGACAAACTCGACTTTGTCAAAGTGCGGCCCGGGGAGCGCTGATAATGGCGTGCCAGGCGTGACCGTGCGTGACAGATTAGCCGGTATGACCGAGGGCGGAACTGTCGTCGCGGTAGCACAGATTGCGCTCACCGTGGGGGACCTGGACGCTAACCGGGAGGCGGCGAGGGCGGCGGTCGCGGAGGCGGCCATCGCGGGTGCGCGACTCGTGGTGCTGCCGGAACTGTCAGACTCGGGATACCTGTTGTCGGACGCGGGCGAGGCGCGCTCACTCGCGTCACCGGCGGCATCAGGCAGGACGCTACGTGAGTGGCGGTCGCTGGCCGCCACTCACGACCTGACCATCGCCGGCGGGTTCTGCGAGCTGGGGCTGGACGGCAAGCTCTACAACAGCGCGGCGATCGTCGACGCGGCTGGCACCCGGGCGGTGTACCGCAAAGCGCACCTGTGGGACGCGGAGAAGGAGATCTTCACGCCGGGCGATGACGCGCCGCCGGTGGTGGAGCTTCCATTCGGCAATGTCGGGCTGATGATCTGCTATGACCTTGAGTTCCCGGAATGGGTGCGACTCGCCGCGCTGCGCGGCGCTGACCTCATCGCGGTCCCGGTGAACTGGGCGGCGTCAGGTCCGCCCGCGCCGCCTGGCGAGCGATCCGGTGAGGTGGTCGCGGCGCAGGCCGCAGCCTCGTCCAACGGCGTGTTCATCGCTGTCGCGGACCGGTGCGGGACCGAGCGGGGCGTGGACTGGCTCGGCGGCTCAGTCATCGTGCGGCGTGGCGGCTACCCGGCCGCCGGGGCGGTCTGCGAGAACCGGGCGGCCGTGCTCACGGCCACCATCGACCTCCGGCAGGCGCGGGACAAGCGGATCAGTGAGCTGAACGACCTGTTCACCGACCGGCGGCCGGATCTGTACGCGCGGCTATGGAACGTCGCGCAGCCAGCAGGGAACGGGCGATCGTGGCCGGCGGGTCCGGCCGCGCAGCGCGATCTGGTCCGCCGTGGTTACGACGCGATCTCCGTCGCTTACCGCAGCGACGACGGGTTGGCGGCCAGTCCCTCAGCCGAGGATGTCAGCCGTTACGCCGGCTGGGTTCAGGAACTGGCCAGCCTGCTGCCTGACAGGGCCATTGTGGCCGACCTGGGCTGCGGCGCGGGACTGCCCGCCACCCGCGAGCTGACCGACTGCGGCTTGCGGGTGCTCGGAGCTGATTTCTCCGCTGTCCAGCTGAGCCGGGCGCGGCGCCTGGTGCCGGCCGCGAGCTTCGTGCAGGCCGACATGACCGCGTTGCACCTGCAGCCAGGCAGCCTGGACGCGGTGGTGTCGTTCTATGCCCTGATCCACGTGCCGCTGGGGGAGCAGCGGGCCCTGTTTCCCCGCATCCGTTCCTGGCTCCGCGATGGCGGCTACCTGCTCGCGATCACCGGCGCGGATCGCTGGACCGGGGTCGAAACCTACCTCGGTGCCGAGATGTTCTGGGATCACGC
>DAHVAR010000019.1 GCA_027314515.1 Actinomycetota bacterium | reverse complement strand
GGTGGTCGGCGGCCGCACGGGCGTCCTCGGCCGCGGCCGCTGGGTCTGTCGGCATCTCTGCATCGGCCAGGTTGAGCAGCGCCCGGCCGAGTGTCACATTGTCCCCGGCCTTCGTAGCCAGCCGGACGGTCTCCCGCAGGTAGGCGACCTGCTGAGCACGCCGGTCCTGGGTTGCCAGGCAGATAGCCCTGGTCAGGAACAGCGTTGTGAGCGTGCTGACGTCGACATCGAGTGCCTGGCCGAGGACGAGCGCCTCGGTCGACAGCCGGTCGGCGTCCGGCGAGCCCGAGAAGACCGCCAGCAGGGCTAGCTCGGCCAGCGCCCTCGCGGTGCGGACGTCGGGCTCGGCGCGCAGTACCTCGAGCGCGGCGGTGAGTTCCTCACGCGCCTCGGCGTGGCGGCCCAGCCGGTACAGGCTATTCCCGGTTACCAGCCTGGCGCCGGCCGCTTCCCGGGCCTGACCGTGCCGGGCGAACCAGTCCCCGGCCTGCCGGGCATGGTCAATCGCAGCGGCGTAATCGCCGCCATCGCTCGCCGCCTCAGCCGCGCATTCCCACAGCGTCCCGGCCTCCGGCACGGTGTCGCGGACCTCGCCGCAGGCCTTGTCACTGTGCAGCCCAGCGGCGGCGGCGTAGTTCGCGGCGGCCAGTCCGGGCGCACCGGTGCGAGTGGCCCGCTGAGCGGCCCGGACGAGCGTGGCAGCGGCCAGGGCGCGGATCTGACCGGTGTCCGGGTCGCCGGGGACAGCATCGAGGGCGTCCAGGTAGTGCCGGGCGATCACGTCGGTGACTTCCTCGCCGTCGCCGGCGAACGCCGACCGCAGGTGGGCGGCGACGGCAAGGTGGCTGGTCTTGCGGTCACGCCGGGACAGCGTGTCGTAGGCGACCTGACGGAGCATCTGCTGGGCGAAGCGGTAGCTACCCCGTTCAGGTGACAGCGGGTCGGCCGACACCGACAGCACCTCGCGGCGGACGAGCTCGGCAAGCGCCGAGCGAACGGCCTGCTGGTCATGGGCCGACACTGCGATCAGCGCCTCGGCGGAGAACGACGTGCCGAGGAAGGCGGCTTCGGTCACCAGCCGGCGCGCCGCCGGATCCAGCGCGTCCAGCCGCGCGGCCAGCAGCGCGTGCAGGCTGTCGGGCACGGCGAGCTCGCCGACGTCGCCGACTAGCCGGTAGACGCCGCCGGATGGCTGGACGATGTCGCGGTCGATCAGCGACCGGACTGTCTCGACGGCGAACAGCGGGATGCCCTGCGCCTGGCTGGTCACCGCCGCACGGGCGGCCGGCGGCATGCCGGGCGCCAGGGCGTCCACCAGAGCATCCATGGACGTCGCGTCGAGCGGGTCCAAGGTCAAGGTCGTGCGGTTCCGCCCGGTGCCGAACCCTGGCCGGGCCAGATCGAGTTCCGGCCGGGCCAGCACGAGCACGTAGATCGGCAGGTCCCGGGCCCAGTCGACGAGGTGGTCGAGGAAGTCGAGCAGTCCCGCGTCGGCGTGCTGGCCATCCTCGACAACCAGTACCACCGGGGCGTCCGCCGCAAGCCGCTCGAAGAACAGCCGCCAGCCGGCGAACAGCTCTTCCCTGGACAGCTGTGCGCCGCTGTCATCGGCGACGGGCACGCCGAGCAGCCGGCCCAGCCGCAGTCCGATGTACGCCCGCTCGGCCGGGTCGCGGATGAAGCGGTCCAGCCCGGCCGCGAGCTTGGTAGCGCCGCTGCTCGCGGACTCCTCTTCAGCGATGCCCAGTCGCTGGCGGACTATCTCCGCCAGCGCCCAGAACGCGACGGCGTCGCCGTAGGAAAAGCAGCGGCCCCGGTGCCACCACACCGTCCCGGCGAGTCCGTCGAGGTACTTCTCGAACTCCCAGCCGAAGCGGGACTTGCCGACACCGGCCGGGCCGGATACCAGGACCAGGCGCGGCATCCGGCGCTCAGCGGCGGCGTGGAAGAGCTCTCGTACCGTCCGCAGCTCGGCGTCGCGGCCGACCATCGGCGCTTCGAGGCCGTCGACCCGCTGCACCCCGCCGACCGACGACAGCACTCTCGTGGCCCGCCACAGGGCCACCTGCTCAAGGGCAAGGCCGAGCTCGGCGACGGCGGCCACGAGGTCGAGTGCGGCGCGCACCGCGCGCTCTGCATCGCCCTCGCCGGCGACCGGCGTACCCCACACCGCCATGACCGCATCGCCGATGAACTTCTCGACCACGCCGCCGTACCGGCCGACCACCGTCCGCGCGACCTCGAAATAGCGGGACAGGAGTTCCCGGACCGCCTCCGGATCGCGAATCTCCGACAACGGCGTGAATCCGACGAAGTCGCAGAACAGCACGGAGCACAGGCGCCACTCGGCGACCGGCTCCGGGCCGTCGCCAGCGATCAGGGCGCTAGGCGGGCCCTCCCGGCAGGGACCAGCTTAGGATCCTGCGGCCCGTGAACGGAAGGGCAGATCTCGCTACTGGCGGCTCCAGCGGGTTGTCGATCCGTGGTATGGCGCCCACTCGGCGCCGGCCCATCCGGATCACTTGGTCCAGATACCCCCCGTCCTCGGGATGGTGGCTATGTTGTCGCAGTTGACCACCGAGTCATGGCCGAGGCCGTTGGCTTGCCCGACCGGGATCTCGACGGACAGGCCGCGCGCTGTCGACGTTACTGGCGCGACGGTTATCTGCGTTCGTTGCAGGATGACCAGTTCGCGGGTGAGTATCAGGACCGGGCGTGGCTTATCCAGGTGCGCGATGTGGATGGGTCTCACTGATCCGGGTCCACGGGATGCCCGGAGAGGTATTGCACGAGATCGACCATGCCACTGTCCTCGCCCGATGCGGCGTAGATGGCGGCGTCCTGGACGGCCATCTCGTGACGGCGCTCCCGTTCCAGTGCCCGGGTGATGACCGTGGCCCGGCTGGAGCCGCGGCCGGCCTCAACGAGGTGGTCGACGAACTTCACCATGTCGTCGGGCAGCCGAACCGCGATCTGTGTGCTCATACCAACATGGTACCAGATTGGGATACGGGTTCGCTGGCTGGTGCTCCTGGCCTGGCAGCGCTATCCCTGCTAGTCAGCGTTGGGCCGCAGCTCCAACGTGCCGACCAGGGCGGTCGGGTGCCGGGCGGCCACCTCGATAGGCCTCGTCGAGGTCCGTGCACTCCAGCACGGCGAATCCGGCGATCTGCTCCTTGGTCTCAGCGAACGGCCCGTCGCTCACCAGCACCTCGCCGTCGCGTACTTTGACCGTCGTGGCCGAAGTGGTCGGCCGCAGGTAGCCGCCGCCGACGAGGATGCCGCGGGCTTTCATCTCCGCATCCCAGGCTTCAACCGCCCGAGTCTCCTCATCGCCGTCCGCGTCAGCGTCGTCATCCCACCAGCCAACGGCGGACTCGTCGACACAGTGGATCATCAAGTACCTCATGCGCTGCTCCCGTTGTGCGATGCCAGCACGACGCAGCGCAACACCGGCAGCTACTCCGGGCCGCGCGCTGACCTGCACCGGCAACTGGACGACCTCGGCCTGTCTGGCTGCGTCAGCTGTAGTCACTCACACGACGCGGCAGCAGCCCCCAGATGGACACCCGGCGGCGAGTTGCATTCGCTTGTGCTCAGAGTTGGCCAGAGGGCTGACCCGGCTTTCCGGGCCAGTCCGGGCGCCGCCGCGGGATGCCATCATGAGTACGGCATCTTTCACGGCGACGCGAAGGGGGACAACTCGCCGCAATGGCGATGATCAATAGCCAGGCCGGTGCGTTCGATCTGGACGCGCTCGCGGTCAGTGACCGGTTCCGCTTGTTCGGGTTCACCCGGCGGGACGACTACGTCGCCTACCTGTGGGTGCTGCGCGCCCTGGACTGGCTCCGTGCCGCGCACGTTGCGCAGGCGCACACCGACGACGTGGCTGGGGTCCTGGCTGAGCTCGCGGTCGCGTACGATACCGTGCCCGGCAATCTGACCAGCCTACGCGGGCGGCTGGACAGTCTCGCCGACGACGGGGTACTGCACCGCCTGGAGGACGCCTCGCGGGCAGGCAGCCTGGCCAGGTACCGGAACCGGCAGTCTGTGTACCAGTTCAGCGAACTGGGGCACCGCGCGTACACGGCCGTCGAGGGCGTGCTCGCCGCCAGGGTCGAGGACGCCAATCTGTCCCGGCTGGTTTTCTCGGACATCCTGCGTGACCTGCACGGCCTGGCCGAGGCTAACCTGGCTGCCGACGGCGAGGAGATCGCGCGGAGGCTGACGAGCCTGGACCGGGTGATGGATGACATGGCCCGCCGGTCGGCCCGGTTCCACCTCACGCTCGGCGACATCACCAGGTCGACTGACGCCTCGCCGGAGACGTTCCTGCGCTATAAGCACGCCCTGCTGGCGCACATGAGTGACTTCATGGTCGAGCTGGACCGCTATCTGCCGCGGCTGGCCGCCGCGGTGGCTCGCGTCGAGTCAACCGGGATCAGCACCTTGCTGAACCGCGCGGCGGAAGTCGACGAGCGTCCCTTGATGCGTCACGACGAGGTGCTGGATGACTGGCAGCGCCGGTGGGCAGCCGTCCGGGCCTGGTTCTCCGCCGGCAGCGGGGAATCCCGGGCCGCCGAGCTGGCCGCTGCCACCCGCGCCGGGGTGTCCAGCGTGATCGCGCTGCTGCGCCAGATCACCGAGGCGCAGCGGAGCGGGGTCAACCGGGCCACCCAGCTCCGGTACCTCGCGGCCTGGACGGTCAGCACCGCCGGCGAGGATGCCGCGCATGCCCTGATGGGCGCCGCTTTCGGGCTGCGGAGCGCACGGCATCTGGGCGGCGTGCACGAGGACAGCGAGCTGATCTCGCCGCGGCTGCCCTGGGCGGACGCACCCGGCATAGAGATCTCGGTCACGCTGTTCCGGCGAGGTAAGGCACCGACGTCCGGCGTTCCGCAGCGACTCCAGGCTGCCGACGGGATCCGGGCTGAGCTACGCCGGCGGCAGGCGGCGCGGCGTGCGGCCGAGCAGGCGGCTGCGCGCGAGCTGCTCAGTGCCGGACTGGGCGACCGGGTCCTCGACGAAGGCCAGACTCAGGTGCTGCTCGCGCTCCTGACCCGGGCGCTTGAGGCCAGATCGGTCGTGGCCGGTCGGATCACCGGAGGTTCGGACGGCAACGACGTCATGACAATCCGGCTGGTGCCGTCCCCGCACGGCAGCGTGATCCGGACCGAGCACGGTGTCCTGCACCTGCCGGGGCTCTGCCTGGAACTCGGCTCGGCTCGTGCCGGCCTGCTGAGGCGCGGCGATGGCTGAGCTCATTGCCGCCAGGGGCGTGGCGCCCAGTGACCTCGGCTCTTACCAGCACGCAGTGCGCCTGGTCCTGACCAACGATCTCATCACTGCCTCCCGGCCCCGGGCCGGCGCACTGGCAGCAGTGCTGCGCTGGGCAGACCTCATGTCCAGGGACTTCGCCGAGATGCTCGGCTACACCCTGATTGCCACCGCGCACCAGGTGCGGCTGGTGCGGCGACTCGACGCCGTTGACGCCAGCCAGCGGTCGGTGTTCGCCGCCCGCAGCGGGCGGCCTTTTGACCGGCGCAGGCTCGCCTACTTGTGCCTCGTCCTGGCCGTCTTCCAGCGGTCACGGATCGAGATCAGCCTGGCCGACCTGGTCCGTGCCTTCACGCCGACGGCCAACGCGATTGACGGCCTCGGCTTCGACGCCACCATCACCGAACATAAGCGTGCCGTCGTAGACGTGCTCGACTGGCTGGCAGATCACGGTGCGCTCAGGCTCTCCGACGGCTCGGCCGAGAACTGGGCGCGAGACGCCGAGAGCGGGGATGCCCTCTACGACATCGATCACGACATCTGCGCCTCGCTCTTCCGCCCGGCCCGGCCGATCCAGCACCTGCGCGGCGCGGCCCGGCTGCTCGACCTGCCCGAGATCAATAGCAAGCGCTCCGCCCAGCGCAACGCGGCCGCCCGGCGAGCCCGGCGGCTGCTGGTGGAGCACCCGGTGGCCGCCGAGCTCGCCGACAATCTGGCCCGGCTGACCGGCCTGGTCGTGGAGCGGCGCGCCGAGGGAGTCATGCTGGCCGACCCCACCGGCCGGTTCACCGACCAGCCCTTTCCCGGCCGGGGCGGCGCGGTCAACCGCACCGCAGGGTTGCTGCTGGCCAAGGTCGCCGACCTGCTGGAAGACCCGGACGACGGCCCGGCCGTTACCCGGCTCCCGGTGCCAATGACCGGCGAGGACCAGCGCGCCCTGCTGGGCCGCATCGACGCGGGCCGGCCGACCGACCTGGCCGCGGACGGCCCGGCCGGGGACCGGCCGGCCGGGGACCGGCCGGACACCGACTGGCCAGGCTCGATCCACGCTCGGCGGCCGGGCCAGCACAGCGACCCTGACCTGGAGCCGGCGACCGCGCTGCTGATGGCACCGTTCGTCGAGCAGACTCGCCTGGCGGCGATGCTCGCGGGCCTCTACACCGACTTCGGCGCGAGCTCGTTCACGGCTCAGTGGGAACACGATCCTGACGGGCTGCTCCGCGCGGCACTCCAGCTCCTGGATGACCTCGCGCTGATCCGCCGCCAGCCCGGCGGCGCGCTGATCCTCCCGGCCGCTGCCCGTTACCGGAACATCACCGCCGCGCTGCCCGCGAGCGCACGCCGCGACGGGCAGGCGGCCTTCGACTTTTCCAGCTCACCGGAGGGAACCCCGTGACCGTACGCGAGCAGGCTCCCGGCCGGTTCAAGCCGACCCGGGCCGGGATCATCAACCTGTGGGACTACTTCGACGAGGAATTTGTCTTCGCGGACGGCCGGCTGGCGCTGCGCGGCCACAACGGCTCAGGCAAGACCAAGGCGCTGGAGGTCCTGTTCCCGTTCGTCCTGGACGGCGGGCTCGACGCCAGGCGCCTGGACCCGTTCAGCGGCGAGAACCGCACTATGAAGGCGAACCTGCTGTACCGGGGCCAGGACGCCGAGCACGGGTACGTGTGGCTCGAGTTCGGCCGCCCGCCCCAGCCATCGCAGGAGCGGGGCGACACCGTGACCCTGATCATCGGGCTGACCGCGCATAAGAACTGGGAACGCGCCCGCCCGGCCTTCTTCATCACCGGCATGCGGCTGGGAATCGACTTCGGCCTGCTCTCGTCAGACTCGCGGCCGCTGACGGCCAGGCAGCTCACCGCCATCCTCGGCCGCGACGCCGCCTACGGCGACCGGCGCCGCGCCTACCAGGAAGCGGTCGACGCCCGGCTGTTCGGCCTCGGGCCGGAGCGCTACACCCAGCTGCTCGACCTGCTGATCGCGCTGCGCCGGCCGCTGCTGGCTAAGGACCTGGACCCGGTCAAAGTCTCCGACACGCGCACCGCCGGCCTCAGCCCGGTGGACGAAGATCTCGTCGAGCAGGCGGCCCGCGACTTCGAGAACCTGGCCGCCGTGCAGAAGCAGTACGACGACCTGGCGGCCGCCGACGCCGCCGTGCGCGCCTTCCTCACCGAGTACACCGCCTACCTGAGGGCGCACATCCGCTACCACCTCGATCTCCTCGCTGCCCGGATCGACACCGCCGCCGGGCACGCCGCAGCGATCGCGACCGCGGCCCGCGCGGCCGCTTCCGCCCGGCAGGCCGGGGGAGAGGCAGCCGAGGCCACTGAGCTGGCCGAGATCGCGGTCCGGACCTTCGATGCGCGGCTCTTCGCGCTCAAGAACCGCGACGCCTACAAAGATCACGAGAAGCTCGCCCTCCGCCGCGAGCAGCTTGAAAAGGAGTCGCGGCGGCTTGCGGCAGACCGCAGCCAGCTGGAGCGGGCAACGGAGAACGTCGCCGAGTTGCAGCGGGAAGCCGACAGCGTCTCCGCCCGCCGGGACGGGCTCGGCCGGGCTAGCGAACGGCAGGCTCAGGCCCTGGCAGTCGCGGCATCCGACGGCGGCCTGCTCAGCGACGGCGAGCCAGCCGACACCGGCCCCGATCTTCTGGTAGCGACCCGTGCCCGCGTCGCGGCCCGGCGCGACGACATCGCCCAGGTCCGGGGCTGCCTGGACAAGGTGTCCGTGGCCGAGCGCAGCCGTCGGCACGCCGAGACCGAGCTGGGCAAGGCACGCAAGACGCTCGATGACCGGGACGCAGACTGCGCGGCCGCGCAGACGGCGCTGGCCGGCGCCCGCGCGGAAGTAGCCGGGCAGCTGGCGGCCTGGACTCGCAGTTGGGCCGGCGAGCAGCCGGGGGCGCTCGTTCCCGTCCATCAGGCGGAGATGCTGACCGCGGCGCTGGATCGTATCGGCGAGCCGGACGCTGCTTCGCTGCCCGAGACTTTCACCGCGATGACGCAGGAACGCGCCAGCGAGCTGATCAGGGAGGGGGAGCAGCTCGGCGCGCGGGTAGCGAGTCTCGCCGCACAGCTTGACGAGCGCAAGGCCGAACGGAAGCTGATTGCCGACGAGAAGGACGACGCGCCGCCTGCCTCGGACCTGCGGCCAGCCGAGCGGACTGGCCGGCCCGGCGCGCCGCTGTGGCAGCTGGTCCGGTTCGCTGACGAACTGCCGGCGTCGGCCGCGGCCGGGATCGAAGGAGCACTCTACGGCGCGGGCATGCTCACCGCCTGGATTCATCCGGACCCCGCGCTGACCTATGGCGCGGTGGCCGGCGCCGAGGCCGACGGCTACCTGGTGGCAGAGACCGCGAGCGCGGGTGCGCACGGGCGGACGCTGGCCGACGTGCTCGTTCCCGAAGAGCAGGACCTGGTCCCCGCTGGCCTGGTCCAAGCTGTGCTGCGGTCGATCCTGGTCGTCGACGAGGTGGGCGCGGCCGGCGGCACGGCGGCGAGAGCGGCGGCGGGCGCTCCGGTGGTCACGCTCGGCGCGCAGTACAGCTACGGCGTGCAGCTCGGTGCCCGGCCCAAGGATGCGCCCGAGTTCATCGGCGCGACCAACCGGGCGAGCCGCCGCCGCTCCCGGCTGACCGAGCTCGATGCGCAGATCGCGGAACTGGAGCGCCAGAGCGCGGACGTCGCGGCCCGGCGCCAGGCGGTCGTGGACCTGCTCGGCGACCTGGGGCGCGCGCAGCGTGAGCTGCCCAGGACCGCGCCGATCACCGCGGCGCTGAGCAAGGTCACGAGCGTCGAGGGGCAGCGTGCCGAGGCGCGGAAGCGGCTCGCTGCGGCGCAGGAAACCCTGGACGCCGCGATCGCCGAACTCGATGCGTGTACGCGGCGGCTGCGCAACACGGCCGCCGACCGCTGCCTGCCCGCCAGTGCCGATGCGGTGAACGCTGTCGAACGGGCCGTCGATGAGTTCGCCCGGCTGGCGGAGGAACTGGTCAGAACTCGCACGGACGCGGCCGGGCTGGATGAGGACCTGCGTACCCGGCTGGACCGGATCGGCAGGCTCACCGGCGAGAACGGCGAGGCGGCCGAGACGCTCGCGGAGAACCAGGCAGCGTATGCCGCGGCGGCGGAGAAGCTGAGCGTCGACGAGCGGGTCAGCGGCGAGGAGTATGAGTCCATCCGCCACGAGATCAACGAAGCTGAGGAGGGGCTGCGCGCGGCCAGGAGCGAGCGGAAGGCAGCCGGGGAGCGCCAGTCGGGCGCACACGACAGGCTCGTCCAGGCCGACAGGGATCTGTCGCACGGGCGCACCGCGCTGGCGACGGCGCTCGGCGAGCTGGTCGCGCAAGCCACCGGCTTCGAGCCCTATGCGCATCTGGACCTGAGGCCGCTGCTGCAAGTCAGCGCCGCCATACCGTGGCCGCCAGCCACGCAGTGGCCCGCTCCGGGCAATGCTGCTGACCAGCTGGTCGCCCGGCTGGACGCCGGTGACGACGCGCCTGACGATTACCACCAGGCGGTCAGGGGCCTGCTGCCCGAGTCGGCGATGACCGTTCTCGATGCCTACACGACCGCGGCCCTGGGCGGTCGCGCCGTGACCGACGGCGTGCTGAAAAACACCGTGGAGCGGATGTGGACCGCTTACCGTGAGTTCGAGTCCTCTCTGAAGGCCGGCGAGGACGGGTACCAGGCCGACCTGGGCGGCGACGCCGTGTTCGTGATCGACGTGGTCACCAGCGAGGGGCGTATGCCCGCTGCCAGCTTCGCCCGGAAGATCGCGGAGGAGGTAGAGAACCAGGGCATACTGCTGGAGCAGCGGGAACGGGCGGTGCTGGAGGACGCACTGCTCACCGCGCTGGCCCAGCAGATCCACTCCCGGGTGCTTGCGGCCAAGGACCTGGTGGACCAGATGGACGCCGATACCCGGTCCAAGCCGATGTCGTCGGGCATGGCCATCGGGATCCGGTGGATCCGCTCCGACAAGCTGTCCGACCAGCAGGCCCAGGTCTCGCGGCTGCTGGACCGGGACGCTGCCAGCCTCGGACCGGAGGGCCTGGCCGAGCTGAGAGGCCTGCTCCGGGCCATGATCCACGACCACCGGGCCGCAAATCGCCGGGACACTTACCGCGAGGTACTGGCCGCGGTGCTCGACTACCGGTCCTGGCACGCCTTCGAGCTGCGGATGCTGCAGCCGGGCAGCCCGCCAGAACGGCTGACCCGCAAGAAGCACTCAGAAATGTCCGGCGGCGAGAAGTCCGCCGCCATCCACCTGCCGCTGTTCGCCGCGGCCAACGCGCTCTACTCCTCGGCCCGGTCAGGCTGCCCGCGCCTGATCGCGCTGGACGAGGCGTTCGCCGGCATTGACGACATCTTCAAGCCGGAGCTGCTCGGCCTGACTGTCAAGTTCGACCTGGACCTGTTCATGACCGGGCACGACCTGTGGGTCAGGTACCCGACCGTGCCCGCCGCCGCGCACTATGACATGCATCACGACAAGCTGGCGCACGCCCTGTCGACATTGCTGGTGCTGTGGGATGGAGAACAGCTAGTCGACGCCGCCGCCGGGTTCGCCGGAAACGAGGAGCTCGCCGAGGCGCTGCTCGGCTTCCGGCCCACCCGGTACATGCCGGCCGGCGCCGGGGACGCCATGGCGCTCACAGCCTCCGCGGATGGCGCCGACGACGCCGAGAGTGAGGACGACGAGGATTGAGCGGTCCGCCGCGCGAGGCACAGCGGTACGCGGGCCCCGAGTACCGGCGCCTGCTGGCGGCCGCACGCCGGTCGCTCGAGCGCACCGGTGGCGCACTGGCCGGAAGGATCAGCATCCCGGACCCCGACGACGCCGAGCGGAAGGCCGTCATCGGCATCACCGGCGTGCACATCAGCGCTGGCACCAGGCGGGCGACGGTCACGCTCACCGGGCTGGACGCAGCGGTGCGACGAGGCGCTGGCTGCGGGCTCGCCGAGTTGCTGACCGCACTCGGCGGGCCATTGCGGGACCGGCCGGCCGAGACTGCTTCGATCAGGGCGGCGCGCGCCGGCCTGGAGTCGCTGGTGGCAGCGAGTCCGCTGCATGAGAGCCATGCCTGGGTCCGGGACTGGCTTGCCGAGATCCGCCGCGACGGCACGCTGACCCGTCTGGCTACGCAACCGCAGGTCATGCGCCAGGCCGTCCATGTGCTGGAGTACCTGTCCGGTCGGGTCACCAGCGCCGCGGCACCTATCGCCCTGCCAGCCCTGGCCGCCCGGGTCACCGGTGACACCAAGGCACTCAACCACGGGACGGCCCTGGCCACGGTCGTGCTGCGTGGCCTGGCCTTGCGGGCGGGGACAGCGCGTCCGGCCTCAGCCGCTGAGCGGCGGGAGTTGTGGGACCGGAGCGGCGTGGTCGTCGACGACCTGAGCAGCCGCGTGCTGGTCCTGAACGTGGCTGCCAAGGGTGCGGGCCTGGGTACCTGGCTTACCGGCGCGGCGCAATACGGAACGCCGTTTCAGGCGACCCTGCATCAGCTAACCGTCCACCCGGTGCAGGTGTCCTGCCCGCGGGTTTACGTGTGCGAGAACCCGGCGATCCTGCGCCGGGCGTGCGCCGAGCTTGGTCCGGCCTGCCCGCCTGTCGTGTGCACCGAGGGGCGGCCGTCCACCGCCTTTCACCGGCTGCTGAGTCTGGCAGTGTCAGCGGGAGGTGCTGAGCTGTGGTACCACGGCGATTTCGACTGGCCTGGCGTGGCCATCGCGGCGGACGTCATGGCTCGCTACGCGGGACGGCCCTGGCGGATGGGCGCGTCCGACTACCGGCAAGCAGGTGTGTCGGGAGTGCTGCTGACGGGCGATCCGGTCGAGACGCCCTGGGATCCGGAACTGCGGGAAGCGATGCGGAGTAGTGGTCACGCGGTCTATGAGGAGATGGTCGGCGACGAGCTTCTGGCCGATCTCGCTGAGTACCAAGACGCATGAGCATCGCGCTGCGCCGCTTCCTGAGAACTGAGCACCGCGGTGGACCGCGGGATGCGAGGAAGGCCTCCACGACTCGCCCCAGGCGGCATGTCTCACGCGTGATACACTAAATCTATGGCAGAGGTAGCGGTGCGGGATCTCCGGAATCGCGGCGGGGAGATACTGAGCCGGGTGGCCGGCGGTGAGACGCTCACTGTGACGCGCGATGGCGATCCGGTGGCGGAGTTGCGGCCGCTGCCGAAGCGCCCGCTGCAGGCGGAACGCCTGCTTGAGCGATGGCGCGCACTGCCGGTAGTCGATCCGGCGAAACTTCGTGCTGACATAGATGAGCTGCTGGATGCGGCGCTGTGACCGTGGAGCCCGCGTCACCGAATCCGCATCGGCACTTGCGCGGGGTCCTGGATACAAGCACAGTAATTCTGCTGTCGCGTATCACCGATCCCGCGGCGCTTCCGGTGGAGCCGCTGATCACCGCGGTCACGCTCGCTGAGCTGACGGTCGGCCCGCTGGTGGCGACGACCGACGCGGAGCGGGCTGCGCGGCAGGCGCATGTTCAGCAGGCCGAGGCCGACTTCGATCCGCTTCCCTTCGACGCCGCGGCTGCGCGCGCGTTCGGCCGGGTGGCTGCTTCGATGCGCCGCGCGGGCCGTAAGCCTTCCGCCCGCGCATATGACGCCATGATTGCCGCGACCGCGCTGTCGCAGCAACTGCCGGTCTATACCTGCAACCCAGGCGATTTCGTCAAGGTCGACGATCTGACTGTCGTCCCTGTTGCGATCCCGTCCTCTGCCTGAGCGGCCCGTGCCATCGAGCGGTCCGGCCAGACAGGCATCAGCGGCCGCCGGCGGAGCGCCTGAACGCGCTGGAGGCTGACGGGATATGGAAGGCGATACTCAGCGCGGGCCTTGACCTGCCGGATCGGCAGCAAGAGTGAGGGCTGAACGCGTTCGGGGGAGTGGCGGCTGGCCGGCACGGGTTACATCGGCGCCGGTGGGCAGATCCTGACTTTACTGGGGATGGGACAAGCGCGCCTCGCACAAGGCGGCGAACTCTGTCCACGCGAAACTGCGAGCTCCCGGCCGAGCGAGCCAGCGCTCAGCTCAAGACCTCGGGCATCCTGGCTAAGCTACGCTGCCTCCCGTGGCGGGCCAGCCAGATCGCCGAGCTGCCTCGTCCCCGGCCACACGTTCGAGGACAATCGCTGGCTGGGGTACTCCGTCACCAATCTCAACGCAGCCCTCAAGCGCTTCCATGGCCGAGGGGAATCGAGCCACATCATCGCTGTGGAGGTCGAACAGCGCCTCGCCTGCCTGAATGCGATCACCGGGGCGGGCGTGCCAGACAACTCCCGCACCGGGAGAGACGGCATCTTCCTTCCGTGCCCGCCCGGCGCCCAGCCGCCAGGCTGCAACTCCAACCTTGTACGCGTCGAGCCGGTCCGCTACGCCACTTCGGTCAGCGGTAACTGTGTGCACCTCACGGGTGGCAGGTAGCTGCGCGCGAGCGTCGCCCCCCTGAGCTGCGATCATGCGGCGCCACTGATCCATGGCCCGGCCACTCTTGCTCACTGCGTTGTGTGACGAGATCTCCGCCGCACTCGGGCTCAACTGATCAGGTCTCGAGGTGTTGAGTGCCGACTTTCCGGAGGAGCCTTTGCCGTCGGCGACCAGCATGCGCGCAGAACTGACGTGCTCATTGCACGAGTGGGTTTCCTTGTCGCGGCCTAGCCAGAAGATGTGACGACGCGAGACACAGTGCCAAGGCCCCCGATCCTGTCGGCGAGAGTCTGCTCGAACAGAGGGATCAATCTTTGCCGAGACTTCTGGCTTTCCAATGTTGCTCCGCGTGAAGCCGACAGCAGAGGCCGCTGCGGCTGGTGGGCTGACTGTGGCAGCCACTCATCCGCCACGCGCAGGTTGTGCTACCGCGGCTTTATGGCAGTCCGCAAGAAGCGTTCCATCTCGATGCCGCCCGAACTGGACGCCGAGATCGCCGCCGCCGCAGCCGAAGCGGGCCTCAGCTGCAGCGCATGGCTGGCCGACACGGCGCGGAAGGAGTTCACCAGGCCATCGAGCGGTCCGGCCGGGCACGCGCCAGCGCCCGGCGGCAGAGCGCCTGAATGGGCGTCACCTACGACACCGGGGCACTGCTCGCCGCCGACCGCGGCGAGCGGCGTATGTGGGCGCGGCACCGGGCCCTGCTCGGCCGCCGCGAGGTACCGACGGTGCCCGCGCCAGTGGTGGCTCAGTCCTGGCGCGGATCAGCCAGGCAGGTCCAGCTTGTCCGGCTGCTGGCCGGGTGTGAGGTCGAGCCGCTTGACGACGGGCAAGCGCGCTCAGTCGGTGCCATAGCTGCGCGGGCCGCCACTTCCGACATCGTCGATGCGTGCGTGGTCGAAGGAGCCGCGCGCCGCGGGGACCTGGTCGTGACCTCTGACCCGGACGACCTGCGGTCGATCGCCTCCGCCGCCGGCCAGCAGATTCAGATTGACCAGCCCTGACCTTGTCAGCGCCGCCCTTGCCTGGCATCTGCCGTGACGTATGCAGCCTTCCCAAACCGGCATCCGCCCGGACACAGGGCCGACACGACCAATGCTCTCGGCATGCCCCATACCTACGGCACGAGCGACCAGTCAGCCCTTCCGCTCATGCCGACGCGAGCGCGGCGGCTGCGCCCGTTTGCACATCGGCAGATCTTGCTGTTACCTAACTCGTCTTGTGGCATGCCCAATATCGCGTGTCACACGGTCGTGCGACCGGCGCCGACATGGGGCGGCTGCGTGATCAGACCGGGAACAGCCGGGCCACCGCCGAGCGCAACGCGCGCATCGAGGGAGTCAGTGACCAAGTCGAGTTCGTCGAGGCCGACGCTCGGGATCTGCCGCTCCTGTCGAACTCATACGACGTCGTGATCAGCAACCTCACCTTCGCTAAACATCCACGGTGAAAAGAACGCACCAAGGCACTGCGCGGAGCCGTGAGAGTGCGGGGAGGCACGCCTCGTCGCTTGATCGAGTCAGGACAGCGGCAGGAGGGCGTGACAGGCCTCGATGTTGTGGAGCTGGATGTCGTTTCTGCGTCGCCGTTCCCAGTTGTCTTTGGTGAGTCGCCACCGGTTGAGCAGGGCGGGCTGGCCTTGCCGTGTCGCCCAGTCGGAGCCGTTGGGCTCGTATCCGAGGCCTTGCGAGATCGCGTTGGAGCCGTGGTTGTCGGTGAAGGCGTCGCTGGTTGCCTCCTTGGCGCCGAGGCCGTCGAACGCCAGGTGCAAGATCGCGGCCCGCATCTCGTGCCCGAGCCCGCGGCCGCGCTCATCGGCAGACAGCCACGAGAAGGTGGTGACTGTTCGGAGAGTCGGGAAATGCACTCCGGTCAGCGTCTGCTCC
>DAHVAR010000124.1 GCA_027314515.1 Actinomycetota bacterium | reverse complement strand
GTGTCGGTGATCTGCTCGTCGGGGAGGTAGAGGGTGGTGGTGGTGCCGTCTGTCTGGAGGAGGAGGGTGCCGGCGGCGTCGTATCCGTAGCTGGCGGTGGGGGTGGTGGTGCCGGCCGGGGTGATGGATTGCAGCTGGCCGGAGTGGGTCCAGTTGAAGTTGCTGACGGTGCCGCCGGGGGCGGTGGCGGTGGCGAGCTGGCCGCTGGGGTAGTAGGTCCAGCGGCTGGAGTTGGCGGTGGTGGCGGTGCTGCAGGTGGCGGTGGTCTGGGTGGTGACGGCGTGCGGCTGGGCGCTGCCGGCGGCGGGGTAGCAGTTGGCGGTGGTGGTGGCGGCGCCGGCCGGGGGTGTGGAGGTGACGCTGGTGAGGTTGCCCTGGTCGTTGTAGGTGTACTGGTTCCAGTAGGGCGCGGCGGCGCCTTGCTCGGCGGCCTGGGAGCCGGCGGAGGCGCAGCCGGTGGTGCCCTGGGCCCATGCGGCGGAGAGCTGGCCGAGGGGGTTGTAGGTGAAGCACTGGACCTGGGTGGGGACGCCGGCGGCGGCGTCGGATTCGGAGGTGAGCAGGCCGGCGTTGTCGTAGCTGTAGGTGGTGTCGGCGGCGGTCGCGGGGGTGGTCCCGGCTTGGACCCAGCTGTTCTTGAGGCGGAAGGTGGACTGGCTGTAGGTGTTGTAGATCCAGGCGGGTTCGCTGGTGGTGCCGAGTGCGTATTCGCTGGGTTGGCCGAACTCGTCGTAGGACAGCCCCGAGACGTAGTCGGCCAGGGTGGAGGTCAGGCCATCGGGCTGGCCGAGGGCGTTGTAGCCGATGTCGACGGTCTCGCCGGGCAGGCCCCCGGCGGCGTAGTCGTAGTAGGAGGAGAGCTGGTTGGCGTAGGGGGTGTAGGTGAGGGCCTGCTTGTAGGTGCCGGCGAGCGGCGCGCCGGAGATGATGGTGGATGTGCCGGTGGGCAGTTCGTAGCTGTTGTAGCCCAGGACCGCCTGGGTGTAGGAGGTGGCGGTGGTGCCGGTGTCACCGCCGGGGTAGGCCGTCGATGAGGTGAGCTTGCCCGGGGCGAGGGTGTCGTAGGTCCAGGCGGCAATCTGGTCGGCGCTGGTCTGCGCTGCGCCGCCGGTGGTGTCGTACTCGGCGGTCTGGCGGTTAAGGGAATCGTAGGTCCAGGATGTGGTGTCGTGCCGGGCGTCGGTGACAGAGGTCAGGTTCCCGTTGCTGTCGTAGCTGTAGCTGGTGGCCCCGGTGTCCGGGGTGGTCTGGGTGACCTTCTCGCCGAGCAGGTTGTAGGTGTACGTCCAGGCGTTGCCGGCATTATCGGTGATCCCGGCGAGCCGCCCGGCGGGGGTGTAGGCGTAGGCGGTCTGGGTCCAGCCGCCGGGGCCGGCGACGCCGCCCGAGCCGGGGGCAGGCGGCGTGGTCGGCGGTGCCGCGGAATCGTACTGGTAGATGTAGCTTGGCCTGCCGATCCCGTTGATGTAGGTGGTGGAAGGGGTGCCGCCGGCGGGCGGGGTGGTGGTGGTGTAGTTCCCGCCGTAGGCGGTGTCGGTCTCCCACAGCTCGTTGCCGTCTTTGTAGAGGACCTGGCGGGTGAGCCGGCCGGCGGCGTCGTAGAAGTACCCGGTCATGTCCGGCACGCTGCCCGGCGCGGCCTGGACGAGGGTCGCGGATGGGACGCCGGGTGCGTAGTACGGGCCGGACACCGTGGCCTGCCACCCGTCGGAGTTGTAGGCGTAGTCGGTGACATCCCGCCCGCCGTCCAGGGTCGGGGCCTGGGTCTCGACCTGGCGGCCGAGGGAGTCATACAGGGCGTAGGAGGTGACGTACCCCCCGACGGGGTAATCGCGCTGGTCTCGACCGCCGACGGGCCGGTGTCGGAGACGGTGTAGCTGAACGTTTCGTCCGCCGGCCCGCTGGTGGCGTGACCGGGAGTCCACACGGCGGTGAGCCGGCCGAGCGGGTCGTAGGTCTCGGTGGCGACCCCGCCAGAGGGGTCGGTGACGGTGAGCGGCAAGCCCAGAAGCGGATCGTAGGTGGTCGTAGTCACCAGCCCGGCCGCCGCGTTCGGGGTGGGCGGGCTGGTGACGGTCACGGTGGTGGCCTCGGCGTCGCCGGACGGCTGGTAGGCCGTCTTGGTGATGTTGCCGTTGGCGTCGGTACTGGAAGTGAGGCGGCCGTAGGTGTCGTAGCCGTACCGGGCCTGGGTGGTGAACGACGGCGACGATCCGGAGTAGGAGGCCGCCTGGGTGACTTCGGTGAGCTGGCCCTGGGTGGGCTGCGCGCCGAGGGTGGACGACCCGTCGTAGTAGTAACGGCTGTCGGAGATCAGGACGGACTGGGCAGGGGTGCCCGGCACCGGGCACGAGCCCGGCGGCCCGGCGGTCTCGATGACCTCGGCGGGCAGGTCCGTGGTCCCGGCGTAGCTGGTCTGGGCGCAGGTGTCCTCGGATGCGTCTCCCGCGACGCCGTTGTCGTAGGCGTCGGGGACGGACGCGACCGAGGTGACCCGCCCCAGGGAGTCGTGACTGTAGGTGGTGTCGGCTTCCCGGTAGCCGCCGGCGGCCAGCGCGGTGAACGCCTGGGTCTTGGCGGTGCCGGTCATGAACGCCTGCAGGTCTGGCAGGGGGGAGGGCATGCCGGTCTGGGTGGCGGTCGCCGCCGAGGACCACGGGGTGGTGACGGTCTGCGACACCAGGTTCGCGGTCGCGGCGGGTCCGTTGTAGACCTGCTGGTCGAAGTCGATCCCGGCCCACTGGTTGTCGTCGGGCACGGTGACGGTGTCGCCGGCGATCGTGGCCGACAGCGACGCCGACGTGGTGCCGCTGGGCTGAAAGTCGCCGTTCATGCCCTGGAAGTAGGTGTCGACGGTGTCGGTGACCGGGTCGGGGGCGATGCCGGTAGAGGTAGTGACCCGGGCGAACCCGCGCCATTGGTCCCAGGTCCGCTGCGAGGTCTTCTGCAGCGGGTCGTCGTTGTAGTGCCAGGCGGCGCCGTTCATGCACTGCGGGGAGGTGCCGTAGCAGTAACTGGTCTGCACGGCCTGGTCGCTGACCTGGGTGGAGGTGCTGGTGACGGCCATTACCACGTACTTGTTGAACCAGTCTTCCACCGGCTTGCTGGCGCCCGGCGGGGTCCAGTAGTCGGGGTAGCACAGCGTGGAGTTCGCGTTGGGCGGCGGGAAGTTCCCCGACGTGCAGCCGGCGGGCACGCTGTCGTAGGTGACCTGGGTGGTGCCGCCCATCTCGCTGATCACTGAACCGATCCGCATCCGGGTGATCAGCGAGTACCCGTCGGACAGGTCTGTCGGAGTCTCGGCACGGTTCGCCATCGGGTCGGGGTTGAAGGTGACCGGGTTCAGTGCCTTGCTGCCGCCGTCCAGCCCGGTCCGGGTGATGGAGTCCAGCCACAGCGACGGCGCGGTGGTGGTGTCGTGAGTGGCCGGGTAGTCCTGACCGAGCGCCCAGGAGTTCGCGGGCTGCAGCGCCGAGCCGTGCAGGCCCAGGGTTTCGATTTTGGTGAGCTGGTACTTGCCCCAGAACGTGGGGGACTGCACGTCGCACGCCTTGCCGGAGGAGCAGGCCAGGTCATCGGAGCTGCCGGTCGGGATGTCGGTGCGGGTCTGCGGCGCGGTGAACTGCACCTCCCCGGCGGGGGTGGCACCGTAGACGGCGCCGGACCGCAGCCCGTACTCGATGGTCGCCAGCGCCCCGGCCTGGGTGTACCCGGCGGTCGCGGTAGTGCCATTGTCAGCGGCGTAGTAGTTGGTCTCGCTGTGGTAGAAGTAGGCGATCGCGTTACCGCCCGCGTCGGTGACGTAGTCCAGGTTCCAGCGCCACGCCATCGGCTGGTGCGCCTTGGAGAACGTGGAGTTGTAGCAGCCGGACGGGGCGCCGGCCGACGCCGGGCAGTACACCGGCACCGTCCAGGCGCTGTTGGTAGCGGCGTCGCCTGCGGCGTAGCCGGGCAGCTCGTTCAGCCCGAAGTAGTAGCTGGTCCCGTCCGGGGTGGTGACCACCCAGTAGCTGTCGCCAGACGTGCCGTTGGACCCGGTGCCGCTCTTGTAGGTGACGGTGTCGCCCTGGTCGTCCTGGGCCCGCCATGTCCCGGTGGAGGAATCCTGGACAAGAGTCGTGACGTGGCCGCCCAGATCCAGGGTGGTCACGTTGTGCGAGCTCCAGCACAGGTCACCGGTCTTGGCGGAGGTCTGCTCGCAGGACCCGTAATCGCGCTCGATGTAGCCGGGGTCATAGCTCCACCCGTCGCCGATCCACGACGCCTGATCGTTGGTCGACGACGTCAGGCCGTCCACCGCCTGGGAGTCATAACCCAGGTCGACCTGCGGTTCCAGGCCGCCGGGAACGGGGGGCACCGGGATCGGGTAGGAGTAGGTGAATGCCCCCGACGACCCGCCCGCGGTCCACGTCCCCTCGTCCGACAGCGGCGTCGCGCCGAAGTTCCCGGCCGACCCGGACGTGGCCGTCGTCGCTGCCAGGACCACCATCGCGCCGCTACCGCCGGGTGCCGGGTCCATCGCGAAGTCCGCGCCGAGCCTGTCCGTTGCGAGGTTGTTCCCGCTGGCCAGGGCGACCTGCCGCTCGCATCTGCCGCGGCTCGGGGTGGTCAGCGCGCAGGCGGGCAGCTCCACCAGGTGCAGCCTGGCCGCGTACCCGCCCATGTCAGCGTAGGCGAACGAGCCGTAGGCCAGGCTGAGGTGCAACCCGCCAGGCCCGGCGCCCGCCCGCGACACCGCGAGCACCACCCCGGCGACGCCCAGCTTGGCGGCGAGCCCGCGGGTTTCAATCGCCACCCGCACCCGCTGCGCGCCCGTGCCCGCGCCGCGCAGCGCAGGGCCCACCCACACTGGCTCAGACCCCGCCCGCGCCGACCCTGGCGTGGCGGCGGCCAGGATCGCGTTCGCCCGCCCGCCCCGCACCCGCGCGGCCCTGGCGAGCCCGGCCCGCGTCGCGGCGGTCAGGGCTGGCACCGCCGCGGTCGCGGCGCCGGGCACGGGCCAGCGCACCGCTGGCGGGAGCCACGACACCGCCCGCGCCACGTGCGGGCGGCGGAACCGGGCGGCATATACCGGCACCGGCCGTTGCGGGGGAAGCGGCCGAAGCGCGTTCGGCCGGGCCGCCACCCCGGCCCCCGCCCCGGGCGCCGGGATCTGAGCCAGCGCCATTCCGGGCAGCGCCAGCACCGCCAGCACTGCCAAAGCCGCCGTCACTGCTACCACCCGCGCCGCCGTGCCTCGCCCGGTCAGCTCAGTCATCACTCGTGACCTCCGCGCAGTCACCCCGCCGCCTGCGGGCCCCGGTATCGTCCTGATGTCCATCGCCGGCGGCCGCCTCATCCGCCGAGCTGGTAAGGAGCCAGCGGGCAGCCCCCGGGCGTGCTGGCAAGATCCCAGACCTTCTGGGCAAGCTGGCCGTAGCCGGCCGGGCTGAGGTTGAAATTGTCTGCCGTGCCTGCCGCGTCTCCGGCTGCCAGCACCTCAGGGGAACCGCCGCCGCTCACCGCGGCGTCCAGGCCCACCACGCAGTCCGGAGCGGGAACCTGGTCAATACTGGTGTTGACCGCGGTCCTCGTCGTGTCCACGGCGCTGCTGCACGCCGCCCCCGCGGTGCCGTAACACGGGGTGAGGGTGCCGATGATCACCAGAGCGCCGAACCCGTTCGCCTGAGTCAGCAGCGCCCCGTAATCAGCCTCCAGCGCCGCGCTGAAAGCCGCGGGGTTGCCGGCCGCCCCGGGATTGATCAGCAGGTCGGCCAGGCCCTCATCCAGTACGACCGTGCCGACGTCGGGTTCGGCGAGCACGTCCCGGCCGAACCGCGCCATCAGGCTCACCCCGCCCGACGGTGCCCCGTCGGACAGGACCTGGTTCGACTCGATCCCGGCGTCGACCACCCCGAAGCCGGGCGCCAGGCCCCGCGAATACAGCTGCCCGGCCAGCCGCTGGCTCGGCGAGTTGGCCGCATCATCGAACGGCACGCCGCCGGCCTGGGCTATCACGCCGTCGCCGGCGACGACCACGGTCGGGTCCCCCGGACTGGTCAGGCCCAGGCCTGTGAACGACTCCGCGGGCGTCGTGACATCGACACCGGCCAGCAGCGCCGAGGCGTCCATCCCGGCGGTGAACGCCGCCCCGGCCTGGTCGCCGGCGTGGTCGCTGCCCGGCGCCGCCCACCAGGTGCGGGCACCGCTAGCCCAGGTTCCCTCCGGCAGGTACGCCAGGGCCGTGTTGGACACGTTGAAGCTGACCAGCAGCGGCGTTCCCGCCGTGACCGCCAGCTGCGACGCCGGCACCGGGTCGGAGTACACGTCCCCGCCGACCGGGATCGTCGCCGACGCCGACCCCGGCGAGGCCCCGAAGGCCAGCGGCACCGGCGCCGCGGCCGTGCCCGGGCCGCCTGCCGCGGTCCCGTCGGCGATCGTGGCCGCGGTGACGTGCAGCGGCCCCACCCCCGTGCCGGCCAGGAACCCCGGGTAGGACAGCCGGATCCGCGCCTGCCCGCCGGCAGCCTCGGTCACCTGCGGGGTCACCTCGACCCGGAACGTCTGATCACCCCAGGTCACCCCAGACGGCGGCGCGAACGCGCCCTCCACAGGGGATTCCGCCGCCCCGGTCCACGCCTGCCCCGACGGAGCCGCCGCCAAAGCAGCGTCCGAGCCCGGGGCAGCGGATGCCTCGGCGGTCGCGGCGCTGTTGTCGCGGACCGCGATCGCGAAGATGTGCAGGCCCGGCAGCGGCTCAGAACTGCCCGCCGGAGCAGCGACCGACGCGCCTACATCCGGCAGCTGCACCTCGGTAATGGTGCACTGCGGGTCGGCGGGGACGGCGAACGCGTAGATCTTCGGGCTGTCCGGCTGCTGCCCGGACGGGGTGTCGGTGTCGGCGGTGTACACGGCAGCGAGGTCCGCCGGGCCGGACACCCAGTCCGGCACCGTCAGCGTGTACGCGGTCTGGGTCACCGGGCAGCCCGGCGCGTAATCGACCGTGCCGGTCGCCGGGATGCAGTTCACCGCAGCCAGGGTCTGGTCGCCCTGGACCAGCGTCGTGCAGCCATTCCCGGTCACCGGCACAGTCACGCCGCTGCCCTGCCCGGGCACTCCCGGCACGGTGGCGTCGGCGGAGACCACACCGCCGGGCTGCCCTGTCACCTGCCCGGGCACCAGCGCATTCGCGCCGGTCGAGGTCGCCAGGAACACCACCGCGCTGCCCTGCGCGCCGCTGCTGCCCGCGCCGAGTACCTGCCCCGCAGCCAGGAGATTGTCCGGGCCGGACCCGAACTGCGGCAGGGTGAACGCCGCCCCGTCGACCATGACCGTGCCGCCCGGGCTCCAGCCCGCGCTCTCCAGCTGGCCGATGTCGAACGCGTCGCCGGAACCGTCCGCGTTCGCCGTGCCCGGCGACCCGGCTGCGCTCGAGACCATCTGGTTATCGAACCCCTTGCCCGCGGCGAGCGCCGCGAGGAAGTTCTGCCCCAGCGAGGACTGAGACGTCTGGTAATAGGCGGGGTCGCCGCTCCCGGTGAACTCCTCGTCAACGGTCCCGGAGGAGTGCGCCGCCGAGTCGACCGCAAAAACGTAGAAGGCGTGCGGGCCCGGCGAGGGGACCGTCACAGTGACCGTCGCCGTCCACGTCGTGTTCCCGCCGCTGGCCGAGCTGGTCAGCGGGCATGACTGGGACGACGGCGTGCACGTCTGGGCGGCCGGCGGGCTGGGCGCCGGCGGAGGCTGGTCCACGCCCCACACCAACTCGCTGATCGGGTCGGTCGACGGCATCAGCTCGCTGATCGTGAACGACACCGCCGAGCCCGCGGAGGGAGTCCCGGAGAAGTTCTCAGTGATCGACGGGCTCGCTATCGACGACGGGTACGCCGCGAAATAGCACGCCGGGGACCACGCCGAATCATACGTCGTGCCGCTGTAGGTGACCGACGCCTGCGCCTGGTAGCCGACCACCACCCCATCGGTCATCAATCCCCGGAACGCCGGCACGACCTGGGCGTCCTCGGTACCAGGCCCGTTCGGCGCGCTGCCCAGCGTGGAGTTGGTTGTCCCGGCATCAGTCTCAATCCAGTACCTGAACTGGTCGGTCGTGGCGTTCAAGTCGCCCGTGGTGAAGTCCGCCCAAAGGTAGGGGCCGCCCGAGGAGAACGCGCCCATCCGCGGCAGCCCCGCCGCGGTCGGGATGCCATGCGGGTCGGTGGTGTCGCACGTCACCTGGCCCTGGCGCTCGCTCGTCCCGGTGGACGCGTTCAAGTCCGACGGCGTGTCCGGGGTGTCGATGTAGGTGACCTGCAGGTCCGGGTTGTCGCTGAACTGCTTGTGGTCGCCCTCGTTGCCGGCCGCCGCATTGCCGCTGGCGTAATACAGCCGGTACGTCATGTTCGACGCCTTCAAATCGATGATCGGCAACACGTCGAACGACTTCGAAACCTTGTAGTTCGGGTCGAACACCGTGTCGCAGCTCCCGGAGTCATAGCCGATGACTGCCGAAGCCGGATTCCCCGCATCCTTCACCAGGGCCGGGCCCGGCCAGCCGGTACCCGAGTTGATCGCGCCGACCCACGCCAGGTTCACGGTGGGCTTGGAGGAACAGTCCGAGGAGTACACCTCTGTCACCTGGAACTGCGCGGAGAGCACGTTCACATTCGCTGACGCCAGGCTCTTGCCCGAATCCGGCCCGTACCCCTGAGTCGGCACCGCGACCTGATACAGGGCGTAATCGGTATCACCGTACTCGCAGCTCCCAGCCTGGAAGTTGTCGTAACCGACTGGCGAGTACGGATAGGAGCTGGAGTTGTAATGGGACCCGGTGCAGCCCGACCCTGACTGCACCGGGTCATAGTCCTGCTCCCTGCCCGTGACCGTGAAGTCCGGGTCCAAGAACACCGGGTACCGGGCCGCGCCCGCAGCCAGCATCCCCGCATCCGGCGCCAGCGACAGCGCCCGGCCGCCATCTGACAGCACAGCGCGCAGCCGCGCGACCCGCGACCCGCTCCCCGGCGCCGCCGACGGCGACGACACCGCCGCAAGCCGCCCCGCCGCCGGGCTCGCCGGCCCCGAGGAATCCCACATCCGGGGCGCCGGCGCGGTGAACGCCCCGCCCGCGAACACCGCTGTCAGCCCCCCGCCCGGGGCCGCAGCCAGCCGCAGGCCCGTCACCCGCAGCCGCACCGCCGCCGCCCGCCGCACCGCCGCAGCCGACCGAGCCACCAGAACCTCAGAAAACCCTCCAGCCGCCTGACTCGTCGCCGTCAGCACAAGATCCACCCCGGGCAGCACGCCCCGGTACGTCGCCGAAGCACCCGACACCGCCGGCACTGGCAGCCGGCCCGGCCACCACAGCAAGAGCTCCGCCCGCGACCGCCCCGACCCGCGCCAGATCACCGCCATCGGCCCGGACCCGCCCGCCGAGAACGACACCCCGTCGCCCGGCAACGCGGCCGGCGCCAGGCGGCCGCCAGCCGGCCGCAGCGACGTCGACACCGGCACCCACCCCCGGCCCCGCCGCACCCGCACCCGCACCCGCACCGGCAGCACATACGACGTCGCCGTCACCACCCCGTCCGGCGCAACCGATGTCAGCTCAGTCGCCGTCGTCAGCGCCGACGCCACCACCGCGCGACCCGTCGCCGCCGCCCGGCCCGCCGCCCACGCCACCCCCGACTGGCCGCCGCCGCCCGCACCCCCGCCCAGCACCGTCAGCCCATTCGACGAGACCCCGGCTCGCGCCGGAGACCGCCACGCGCCCCCCGGCCCGTGCATCACCACGGCCGCCTCCGCCGGCGCGCCCGCGCCCAACAGGCCCGCCCCCAGCACCGCAACCACAGCCAGCCGCCGCCAGCCACCCCGGTCCACCACGCCACCCCCGTCCCGCAGAACGAACAGACACCTGGAGCGTGCTGCCAAGACCAATCCTTGTCGCCAGTCAAGCCGAACCTTGACTAGTCGCTAACTGTCGTGTCAAGGGTCGCAGATACGTACGAGATGAGCAATTGCTGAGGATCAGGATCTTCGCGGCTCCGGCGATCTGGCGGGGGCGCCGGCCGTCGCGACGGCCTCGACCTCTACGAGCTGGCCGGCGTAGCCGAGTACGGTCACGCCGAGCAGCGTGCTCGGCGCATCGTGCGCGCCGAACTGCGAGCGAACGACCTGCCAGACCGCATGCAGATCGCGCTGGTCAGCGGAGGCGACGTAGACCGTGCTTTTCAGCACGTCGGACAGGCCAGCGCCGGCCGCGGCCAGCGCCGTGACCAAGTTCGCCATCGCATCCGCTGCCTGGCGAACGTAGTCGCCCTCGGCGGTAACGCGCCCGTTCTCGTCGATCGGGCACGCTCCCGCAGTGAAGATCAGGCTCCCCGGCGGAGCTACGGAGGCGTACGCGTAGGGAGCGGCGGCGTAGAGGGTGTCGCTGCGGACCAGGTGAGCGGGCATGCGCTGGATCTTCTCAGCGGCGAGGCCGGCCCGGCAAACCGGTTTCGGCGGCCGGCCTGCCAGCATCGGGGCCAGCATCGGGGCCAGCATCGTCAGGAGGGGCAGCGTCAGGGCGGGCAGCGTCGGGGCGGGCAGCATCGGGGCCGGCAGCGTCAGGTCCAGATCGCGCAGTCGACCTCATCGCTGAACCGCTCCGGCTCGGCGGGCAGGCACCGGGCGATGCCACTGGCTACCCGCCGGGCTGTCCAGGCCACCGCTGCGGCGTCGAGCACGTCGTCCACGCCGGCCTGCTGCCCGGCGAGGCCGAGATCACCGGCCAGCACTATCCCCGCCTCAGCCAGCAACTGCCGCCGCCGGGCCGCGCCGGCCCAGGTCGACTTGCTGTCGGCCAGCGGAGCGCCGGCCAGCTCGCCGAAACACAGCTCAGGATGGACCTCCACGACCGGGCACGGCGCCTGCCGCCGCCAGCGATCCACCTGCAGGACCTTCTCGCGCAGGTTGAACGCCTGCCGCGAGATGCCGCAGCCCGCCAGCCGCCGGTTCACCGCACTAGCCTCGCGGTAGTCCGCCGTCTCGACCGCGGCGCGAACCGGCGTGCTGAACACCGACGCCCACCGCGGGCCGGCCGCCTTCCTGGCCAGCACGTCCGCCTGCCGCAGTCCCGTGTCGGCAAGGCCGATCGGGATGTCAATGCCGATCACTGCCAGCGGGCCGGCTGCCGTTGCGAGCGCCACGAGCCCGCCGATCTCAGCGTGCACGCAGGCCAGGATGTCCTCACCGGAGAGCACGATGCCGACCCAGCCCGCGCGGCAGGCGTCAGCACCCAGCACGCGGTTACCTTTCACGCGGGCAACCTGCCACGCGGGCAATGCTGTCACGCGGGCAACGCTGTCACGCGGGCCGCACCATCCGGTTTACGTCGGCCAGCGGCCGTCAAGCCAACGCCAGTCCCTCGCGAACCGGCGTGATGACCTCGCGGACGAGCCAGCGCGCGACGTTGTCGGGTGACGGCGGGCGGACCGCCATGACCACGTGGCTGAAGCCTGCCGCGATGACGGCGGCGACGGTCTGCCGCGCCGCCGCCGGATCGTCGGCCTGCAGGATCAGCTGAACCGACCGGATCAGCCCGGCCGGGTCCCGGCCGATGACCGCGCACTGCTGGTCCAGCACCTGGCTGCGCCCGGCAATGAAGTCAAGGCTGCCGTGCGGCGGTCCCGGCACGTTCCAGATATCGGCATGCTCGGCAACCAGGCGCAGCATCCTGGTCCCGGTTCCGCCGATAAGCACTGGCGGTCCGCAGCGCTGAAGGGGCTTGGGCGCGTTCCGGACGGATTTCAGGGTGTGATACCGGCCGTCGAAATCGAATACCTCCTCGGTGAACATCCGGCGGACGATCGCGACGGTTTCCGCGAGCTTGCCCAGGCCCTCAGCCGGGGTGGTGACCGGAAGACCGTAAGCCAGGTATTCCGCGAGTCCCGGGTGCTCCTCCGGCGCCGGGCGGGTTCCGGCCGGCATCGTTCCGCCCGCACCGAGGCCGAGTACCAGGCGTCCGCCGGAAACGACGTCGAGGGTGCTGGCCATCTTGCCAAGCACCGCAGGCTGGCGGACCTGGTTGTTCGTCACCAGCAGGCCAAGGCGCAAGCGCCGGGTCTGGGCCGCCAGCGCGGTCAGCAGCGTCCAGCCCTCGTAACATGGTCCGTCCTTCGGCCCGCTCAGCGGCAGCATGTGGTCCCACAGCCAGGCGTGCTCGATCTCCGGTATCTCGTCGGCCTGCTGCCACGTCCGGAGGATGGCCTGATAGGTCGTATGCATGGGCGACGTCTTCAGGCCGAAACTCACTGCTGCCCGTTCGCCGGTCATGCTTGCCAGCCTCCTGCCATATCGTCAGTCACATAGATCATCAGTCTAGCTGACGATCGTCGGCTCGTACAGTAGGCTCATGATTGCCGGACAATCGGAGGCGCTCGCCTCTCGCCTCGGGTACCTGCTCAAGCACGTGCAGCAGCAACTCGCCGCGGCCGCCGGGCCGGCCATGGCGCCGTACGGGATCGACGGCCGCCAGCTCGCGGTCCTGACCGTGCTGGCCGCGGAGCATCCGCTAGCACAGCACGATGCCGCCGGCCGGCTCGGCGTCGACCGGACCACGATGGTCACGCTGATCGACGAACTCGAGGCGAAAGGACTCGTCGAGCGCCACCGCGATACCGAAGACCGGCGCAAGAACATCGTGCGGCTCACCGAGGCGGGCCAGCGCTGCCTGGACGGGGCGGGCAGAGCGCGCGACGAGGTCGAGCGCGAATTCCTCGCGCCGCTCGGCGACGAGCTTGGCCGCCAGTTCGTGCGCGCACTGCAGATCCTCGCCGGAGCCCGGCAGGGCTAATCCTTCGCTGATCCAGCATGGTCGCCCGGCAGCCGGAACCGCGCGCTCCGCGCCGTGATCTGGGCGACCGAAGCCGTCAGCTCGATGGCGTGGGCAATCTGCGGCCAGGGTTTCAGCCCCGGCTGAGAAACTGCACCTGACCGGGCTGGACACTGGCAGCGTCGCGGAGCAGGGCGGCCAAGGCGGTCGTGATGGCGGCGGTGAAGTCGCGATTCTGGGGGAAGGTCTTGGTCGACACCAGGACCAGGCCGGCGTGGTGCTGCCCGGCTGCGCGGTAGCGCCCGTCGAGAGGCACGAAGTCCTTGATGTTCGCCGTGACCAGCGCCCGGCGCTCGGCCGTCGCGTAGGCGAGGATCTGCTCATCAGGCAGTCCCGCAAGAGCGGCATCAGCCACGACCGAAATCACGTCGTGGCCGCTCTCGCGAAGCTGCCTGGCGATGCTGTCGGAAGACATCTCATCCAGCAGCAGCGGCCGGCTCATCTCGCTACCCGGCGAGGAGCCGGCGCTCACGCTCGTAGGCTTGCTCAGCGCCTTCCTCCGCTGCGTCGGCGCTGGCTATCTCGGCGTCCACCTCATCGGGGTACGCGGCCCAGTAGCGGACGGCCGTGGTCAGCAGGCGCAGCGCTACGCCAGTGTTGTCGCTGACGAGGCTCAGCAGGCTGTTGCGCTCCAGGTCGGGCTCGGCCTCGTGGGCGGATCTGATGGCGCGGATAACCTCCCAGATGTCGGGCCCGCCTGCCAAGGCCGCGCGGCGCCCGGCAGGGCCGGCCCTGAAAATGACTCCAGGGTGCTCGCTCATCCGCAGCACCTCGTCAACCAGCCGATTTGCGGCAGACGACAGCGACATGCCGGGGTTCGCCGCAACGAAAGACACGAGCCTGTCGGCAACTGGCGGGTCGAACCGGACGGGCGTCGGTGCGCGCTTCGTCACGACTACATCGTAGTCGATAAGAGTCATCTTTGGCAACTCACGGCAAGGGCGGCTCGTGCGCTCGATCGGCAGGGCTCGCCCAGGCAAGCGCGGCAGCGGGCGCAGCGGCACAGGCAACGGCCAGGCGCCTCGCAGACATCGGCCGCTGCGCAGACATCAGCCAGTGAGCGCCGCGATCGCGTCAGCGTAGAGCAGGCGCTTGTGCTCGGTCAGTGTCCCGCGATGCTTCGCGGCGAGGTCAGCGGCGATCTTGACGGCGTCCGCCAGGACGTCAGCCTCAGCGGCCGCGCGCTGAACGATCCCGGCGGCCAGGGCCTCGGTACCCCCGTACCGTCGCCCGGTGACAAGTGCCTCGTGGCTAGTCCGGCCTGGCAGCTTCGCCTTGAGCAGGCTCACGTACTCGGCAGTGAGTGGAAGCCCTAGGTCGGCCTCCGGCATGCACCAGTAGCCGCGATCGGCGCGCATGACCGCGAAGTCGTGAGCGACGGTCAGCAGCGCGCCGGCGCCGAATGCGTGGCCATTGACCGCCGCGACCGTGATCGCCGGGAAGCTGAGTACCCGGCCGAGCAGGCGGTAGATCGCGCGCAGAAAATCACCAGCCCGCTCCGGCACCGTCGCCAGCCAGTCAAGGTCCATCCCGTTGCTGTAGAACTTGCCCTCACCGGTCGTGACGAGCGCGCACGCGCCCTGCGTTGCCTCGACCCGGTCCAGCGCTGCGCTGACTTCGTCCAGCCAGTCCGGTCCGAACCGGTTCTCGCCGCTGCGCATCCGGAGCACGAAGACATCGCCATCGCGGTCCAGGTCGATCACAGCGCTCTCCCATCGGTCAGGCAGGCCTCGCCCGGCTGCCATGGTAGGCCAGTACCTGCTCCGCCGCCAGCCGTGCCGTCGCGATGCAGGCCGGGATGCCGACCCCGTCGTATGCCGCCCCGCAGACGGCGAGCCCTGGCTGGCTCGCGATCCCGGCCCTGATCCTCGCGACCCGGCCCAGGTGGCCCACGCTGTACTGCGGCAGCCCGCCGCCCCATCGGCTGACCCGCGCGTCCGCCGGCCGGCCGCGCACGCCGGTCGCCTCCGCCAGGTCGGCGGCCGCCAGCGCGGCGAGTTCCGCGTCATCGCGCTGCAGGACCGCGTCTTCCCCCAGCCGGCCGACTGAGCACCGCACGATATGCAGATCCGGCCGAGTCGCGCGCAGGTGCGGCCACTTGACCGTGCTGAACGTTACTGCCTTGATCGTCCGCTCATCGACGGCCGGCACCAGGAAGCCGCTGCCGGTCACCGGCCCGGGAAACGCCGCCACCGGGTACGCCAGCGTGACGACGGCCATGCTGGCGTAGCGGATCTCGCGCAGCGCGCTGGCTGCCGGCTCGGCCACCCCGGCCAGCAGCCGGCCCGCGGCGACGGCCGGGACCGCGATGATCACCGCGTCGGCCTCCAGCACCTCGGGCGCGTGCGCCGAGCCGACGGTCAGCCGCCAGCCCGCCGGGGTACGTGCCAGCTCGCGCACCATCGCGCTAGTGCGGACGCGCGCGCCCGACGCCGCCGCGAGCGCACCGGGCAGCGTTCCCAGCCCGCCGGCCAGGGTGGCAAACACGGGCGCCGGCGCAGGCTGATCCGGCGCCGCGCCCCTGCCCGGCGACGCCGGGCCGTGCGACGCCGGCACGAGCGACGCAGCCGCGTCGGTGAGCGAATGATGCCGCCGGGCGGCCTGCGCCAGCGCCGGCAGCGTGGCGTCGAACGACAGGTCGTCGCACCGCCCCGCGTACACGCCGCCGAGCAGCGGTTCCACCAGCCGGTCCACCAGTTCGGCGCCGAACCGGCCGCCTACCCTGCTGGTCACTGACACGTCCGTGGCTGGTTCGCCGTCAGGCAGCGTCGGCTCCTGCGCTGCCCTGGCCAGGCCCGCCTCGGACAGGATCCCGGTGCCGGCCAGCTCGGCAATGTCGGCCGGCACGCCCATGAACTGGCGTCGGGGCAGCGACCGGATCCGGCCGCGGGTCCAGATGCCCGCCGCGGTCGTGCCAGGTACCTCGAGCTGGCCGGACAGGCCGAGCTCGCCGATCAGGCCGGTGCCTTCCGGGCGGCGCGCGAGCAGCGCCTCGGCACCGGAGTCGACCGCGATCCCGCCGACCTCCGACACGGCGAGCTTGCCGCCGAGCTGCGGTGAGCCTTCCAGGACGGTCACGTCGAGCCCGGCATTTCTGAGCAGGAACGCCGCCGACAGGCCCGAGACGCCTGCGCCGATGACCGCGACCGTCGGCCGGTCAGAGCCCGTTTCGGTCACCGCGTTTCCGCGGCAGCCGGCCGGGCGGACGCGGCCTGAACCAGCTCGGTGAGCCTCGCCAGCATGTCCGGGTCGGTCTGCGGCAGCACACCGTGCCCGAGGTTGAAGATATGGCCCTCGGCGGTCCGGCCCCGGTCAAGCACCTGCAGTGCCCGCTCCTCGACCACCTCCCACGGCGCCATCAGGATGGCCGGGTCGAGATTGCCCTGCAGCGCCTTGCCGGGCTCGACCCGGCTGACGGCCTCGTCCAGCGGCACCCGCCAGTCGACCCCGACCACGTCGGCGCCGGCTTCGCCCATCAGCCCGAGCAGCTCCCCGGTGTTCACCCCGAAGTGGATCCGGGGCACGCCGCTGGCCGCCTGCGCGCTGAAGACGCGCTGGCTGTAGGGCAGCACGCAGCTGCGGTAGTCGTCGGCGGACAGCGCCCCGGCCCAGGAGTCGAACAGCTGGATGGCGCTGGCCCCGGCGGCCACCTGTACCTGCAGGAAGGCGATGGTGATGTCAGCCAGCCTGCCCATCAGATCTGCCCACATCTCCGGCTGGCCGTACATCAGGGCCTTGGTGATCTCGAAGTTCTTCGACGGGCCGCCGTCCACCAGGTAGCTGGCCAGGGTGAACGGGCCGCCCGCGAAACCGATCAGGGGCGTGCTGCCGAGTTCGCCGACCAGGTTGGCGATCGCCTCGGTGATATACGGCACGTCCTCGGGGACCAGCGGCCGTAGTGCCGCCAGGTCCGCAGCCGACCTGATCGGGTGGTCCACCACCGGCCCCACGCCAGGCTTGATGTCGACCCCGACGCCGATGGCGCGCAGCGGAACCACGATGTCGCTGAAGAAGATCGCCGCATCGACGCCATAGCGGCGGACCGGCTGCAGGGTGATCTCGGTCACCAGGTCCGGGGTCGAGAGCGCGTCGAGCATGGCCGTGCCGGCGCGCAGGGCGCGGTACTCCGGTAGTGCCCGCCCGGCCTGGCGCATGTACCAGACCGGTGTATAGGGGACGGGCTGCCGACGGCATGCGAGCAGGAACGGGGATGTCTGCGCTGGCAGTGTCACAGCAGGATGATCGCATATCCGCCGCCCGGCACCGGATCTGTGGTGCGGCGCTGGCGAGCGCCGGCGCGACAGCAGGCAAAAGACAGGACAGACACGCCGTCTCAGGTCCGCAGCTAGCGGTCGATGCCGTGCCAGCATCGCTAGTGAGCCGCGAGCGAAGGAGGGACCCGATGACGGACATCACCCGGCGCTGTCCCGACTGCAGCAGCGGCCACGCTCTCGGGCAGCATCATGGCATCGCCGGCTGGTGCCCCGGCACGGCCGGCCTTTACTGCCCCGAATGGTATTGCCAGCTGTGCGGGGCTGCCCTGCTGATCGGCGATGTCCCGGCCGGGGCGGCAGCCGTCCGCGGCCGAGTGGCATGACAGTCCCTGCCCCGTGCCGCGCGCTCAGGTCCTGAGGCCCGCTGGGCAGCCAGTGACACATCGCCCCGGCGAAGAGGAGTTCCGGCAGGCAGCCGAGCAGCTGGAATCCGGGCTGGCCGCGCAGCGGGCGCTGCGGCCCGAGCTGGCCTTCGATCCCGAGCCCCCGCCCCGGCGGCTGGCACCGTTCGCGCACGCGGTCGCCGCGACGGTAGCCGCTGACGCCGACGGCGATGCGGAGATCGGCGCCGGCAAGCTCGTGCTGCTGTTTGACCCCGCCGGGCAGCCAGGCTGGGATGGAAGGTACCGGATAATTGGCTACGTCAGGGCTGAGCTTGAGCCAGAAATGGCCGCTGACCCGCTCATCAATGCGGTCGGCTGGACCTGGCTCACCGAGGCCCTTGACGTCCATTGCTCCGGCTACAGGAAGATCAGCGGCACTGTGACGATCGTCGTGACGCAGGGCTTCGGCGGCAAGCAGGACGAGGCGACCGCGACCGAGTTCGAGCTGCGCGCGTCGTGGTCCCCGGTGCTCGCCGACAGCGGGTCCGCCGAGCTGGACGGGCACGCCGCCGCCTGGTGCGACCTGCTCTGCACTGCCTCCGGCCTGCCGCCGCTGGCCCCTGGAGTCGCCGCGCTGCGACCGCAGCGCCGCAGGCCACGCCAGTGAGCAGCGGTGCCGCCGGCGAGCAGGCGGGCCGCGGGCCGGATCGAGACAAGCCGGGAATCGCGGGGAACGGGCAGCACCGGGGTGACTCGGCTGGCGACCTAGCCGATACCGGGACAATCGCCACGCAGTCCCCGGCCGAACAGGCTCCGCAGCGACCGGTAGTGCCACTGCTAGAGCCGCGAGACGGGCTGCCGCCGCTGGTCGCCAGCCCGGCGGCGCTCGAGGCCGCGATCAGGTTCCTGGCTGGCGGCACCGGCCCGGTCGCGGTCGACGCCGAGCGGGCTTCCGGCTTCAGGTACGGTCACCGCGCGTTCCTGGTCCAGTTCCGCCGGGCTGGGGCGGGGACATTCCTGATCGATCCGGTCGCCTGCCCGGACCTGTCCGCGGTCGACGCCGCGCTAGCGGACACCGAGGCGGTGCTGCATGCGGCATCCCAGGACCTGCCGTGCCTCGCCGAGCTCGGTTACCGGCCGCGCGCGCTGTTCGATACCGAGACCGCCGGCCGGCTGCTGGGCTGCCCGCGGGTGGGCCTTGCCACGATGGTCGAGTCCATGCTCGGTCTCGGCCTGGAAAAGACTCATTCGGCGGCCGACTGGTCGACCAGGCCACTGCCAGTCGAGTGGTTGCGCTACGCGGCGCTCGACGTCGAGGTTCTGGTCGAGCTGCGGGACGTGCTGGCCAGCCAGCTGACCGAGCAGGGCAAGATCGAATGGGCACGGCAGGAGTTCGCCGCCGAACTGGCCGCCGAGCCGCCGCCGCCCCGCGCGGACCCCTGGCGGCGGACGTCAGGAATCCACCGCGTTCGCACCCGGCGGGCGCTCGCGGTCGTCAGGGGGCTGTGGCTGGAGCGGGACAGGATCGCGCGCCGCCGGGACCTCTCCCCGACCAAGGTCCTGCCCGACGCGGCCATCATCGAGGCGGCCAGGGCCATGCCCGGCGGGCCGGACGAGCTCGGCGCGATCGCGGGCTTCTCGGGGCGCAACGCACGCCGTCACCAAGCCGACTGGCTGCGAGCCATCGCGCACGCCAGGGCCCAGCCCGACCGCGCGCTGCCGGCGGCTTCGGCTCCCGCGGGCGACGGACCGCCGCCCGCGCACCGCTGGCAGGAGCGGGATCCGGAGGCCGCGAAGCGCCTGACGGCCGTCAGGGCGGTCGTCGCCGCGCTTGCCGACTCGCATAATCTGCCCGCCGAGAACCTGGTGCCGCCCGATGCGGTGCGGCGGCTGTCCTGGCAGCCGCCGGACCAGCTCAGCCCGGCATCGGTCGGCACTGACCTGGCCGGCTACGGCGCACGGCCCTGGCAGGTCGAGCTCACGGCGGTCCCGATCGCCCGTGCGCTGCTGCGCATCCTCGAAAAGGACTCGGAGTGACCGCTCACGCTGTCCGCCGCAGGGCGCGCAAGTCGCAGGGAGCCGCCGACCCCGGCTGCGGCTGCCCGGCACATGGCAGGACGCCGTTCCCCTCTGGGTAGTACGGGAACACGTTCAGCAGCACCTCGCAGTCGCAGCAGCCGCCGAGCTCGGTCAGCCTGCGGGTCAGCCGGGAAGCCTTGGGCGCCCGCAGGTCGCGCCACCTGATCGACCACCGGTGCGTGCCATCGCAGCCGAACTCGTTCAGCATCCGGAGCAGGAAGCAGCGCAGGCACTCCCGCTCGGCCGGCTCGGTTAACACGTCCGACAGGGCCACGAGCTCAGCCTCGACCGTGTCGGCAATGCTGTCAGTCATCGCTACTCCCCGGGTCTTTCCAGAAGCGCGCCGACCCCCTGGCCGGCAGCTGTAGTGGGCTTACCCACACGTTGTATCGCCGGCCTCCGACATTTCGGCTCGCCGCCCAGTTCGCGGACCCGGACTTATCGGGCGGCTGCTGCCCGGCGACGACGACCGCAAACGCTACGGGCCAACGCGCCGGACCGCGCGCGGCAGGTCCGCCAGCTGATCACCGTTATCCACAGCCTGGCCTGCGGAAGCTGCGGATGGCCACAAGCACGCGCCGGAAAGGTCATCGCGCCTCGCGTGGGTCCACTCGGGTGAGGCCACGTTCGACCATGAATTCAACAGCTGGATTCATATTCGTCGGGATGACGGCCTTTTCAGGGTGACTCTGCGGCCAGACGCGCAGCAACTCATCCACGAATCCCTGACCGACGTCCGACACTCCCGTGAAGTCGACTTCTACGGTTTCAAAGTCAACGTCAAGGCCGTCCAGTAGTCTTCGCGCTTCACTTCTAGAAACGAAGGATGTTCCAATCCCAAAAAGCTTGACCACAGGCCTTGTCCTGGTGAAGGCGAAATTATCGGTGAACTCATGAAATATAGCTGCCAGATCTCTTTCGGTTTGGGGATCTATCTGACAGACGACTGAGGTCCCGATGGCGTGGTCGACGATGCCGAGCGCCACGTCATGGCGCAGGTTATCGACGGTCCAGCGAACTCCGGACGAAGTAAGGCGGAAGACATCAACTGCCTTGGAAGTGAAGAAGATGCCTTCACCCGTATGATGCGCTCGATCCGTAGTTCTCTTGCCTTTGGACAGTTCTTGCACAGCCTCAAAGTCACTAGCAAGCCCGAGTCCGGTACGAAGCTTCGGATAAGCGCCGACCCCGTAATCCCTTATCTCGAAAATCCACTGATCACTACTCGTCCACCACGTAATGGATGCCGCGTCGCTGTCGGAATGGTCGATTGCATTGTTCAGCATCTCGGTGAATGCGTAGCCCGTGATCCGCCCGGCTGGCGTATCGGGGTCTATGCGAAGGTCTTCCCTTATACGGCGCCAGACGATGTCTTCGGACAGGCCCAGCAATGTCAGTTCCTGGGCCCAGGAAGGCTCGGCTTCTTGACCTGCGGTGAGCGGATCCGCCGGCAAGGTTCGCCTTGCCACCTCCGCCCGCACCGCGCCAAGATCGAATAGGCGGTGGCCGCCGGGTGTCCTGCTGGATGGGATGAAACCGGAGTCGGCCAGCTGCCGGATGCGGCTCGGAGACAATCCAAGTTCTCTAGCTACGTCAGCTATACGCACTAGACGCGTTGACTCGGCCACTCTGACTCCAAACCTGAACCTACAGTGTAGATTCTACAAGAAGAATCTCTAGTGTAAGTTCAAGTTCTTCAGAGCCTGCCTCTGCTGGCGCGCCCTGCGAGAGACTTGCGCTTTCATCGAGGCTAATGCTCCGCGTCAACCCGCTCAACTGGGCCGCTTCCCTTGACCGCGCCCAACGGGCAGGACACGGTAGTGCCGCGGGCACGCATCTGGCGCTCCGTGCGCTACCCCAGCACGCCGAGCGCAGTCGCGATCACTGGGCAGCGCGGGCAGCGCTGCGGGCATCCCCGCCGAGGCCAGTGACGGCCCGTATCGACATCGAGTCAAGCATGCGCTGCATGCCCGGGCCGACGTGGCTGACG
>DAHVAR010000120.1 GCA_027314515.1 Actinomycetota bacterium | reverse complement strand
CGTCAGCCACGTCGGCCCGGGCATGCAGCGCATGCTTGACTCGATGTCGATACGGGCCGTCACTGGCCTCGGCGGGGATGCCCGCAGCGCTGCCCGCGCTGCCCAGTGATCGCGACTGCGCTCGGCGTGCTGGGGTAGCGCGCGGAGCGCCAGATGCGTACTTCTGCGCGCCCTTTAATCCCGGCCCTCCGCCGTTGGGTCATTGCAGGGTGTTGTGGTGGATGCGGCCCGCGTGCATGATCAGTTTCAGGTGCTTGTGCGGCTGGGTCAGCACGCCGATGTCATCGAGCGGGCTGGCATCCAGGACGAGCAGGTCGGCGAAGGCGTGCTCGCGGATCACCCCGGCCCGGCCGGCCAGATTCACCAGGTCCGCTGCCACGGTAGTGGCGGAGCGGATGATGTCGGCAGCAGGCTGCACCTGGGCGCGGATGGTGAACTCCCGCAGCTGGTGACGGTGCATGTCGCCGAGCAGGTCGGTGCCATAGGCGATCGGCACTCCGCTGCGGTGCGCTAGCTCCAGAGCGTGCAGTCCGGACTCCAGCACGTCGAAGACCTTGCGGTGGCTGGCAGGCGGCAGCCCCGCCGCCAGGCCTTCCTCGGCCAGTGCCTGGTAGGTGACCAGGGTGGGCACGTAGAACGCGCCGGTCTCCCGGAACAGTGCCGCGCTGGTCTCATCCATCAGGTTGCCGTGCTCGATCGAGCGGACCCCGGCCCGCAGGCCGCGGTTGACCGCCGCGGCGGTATAGGCGTGGCCCAGGACATAGCGGTTGGCAGCGTGCGCTTCTTCCACGGCCGCCCGGATCTCCTCCATCGAGAACTGCGTGCTGTCCACCCGGTCGGTCGGCGATGCGACGCCGCCGCTCAGCATGACCTTGATGTGGTCGGCGCCGCGACGGATCTCATCCCGCACCGCCCGCCGCACCTCGGCGACTCCGTCCACGATCCGGCCATGAGAGGGGCGGCAGTAGGCGTCGTCGTAGGCGTCACGGCCGCGCGGCCTGCCATCACCATGCCCGCCTGTCTGAGTCAGCGCCTTGCCCCCGAACAGCAGCCGCGGCCCGGTCAGGTAACCCTCTTGCGTCGCCTGCGCTAGCCCGTAGTCCGCGCCGGCCGCGTCCCGTACCGTGGTGAACCCGCGATCCAGCATGCCCCGCAGGATCTGTCCGGCCCTGGCGGCGACGTAAAACGGAGAGTACTCCGCGGCGGCAGCAAGATCGGCGGTGTAGGAAGTCACGTGCACATGCGCGTCGATCAGCCCCGGCATGAGAATCTGTCCCCGGACGTCGATAGCGCGGGCACCGGGCGCCTGCAGGCCGGCATCACCGATCTCCGCGATCTCGGCGCCGCGCACCAGAACCGCTCGGTCAGGGATGATCTCACCCCGTTCGGGGTCCAGCACCGAGGCATTGCGCAACAGCAGCGACTCGCTCTCGCCCATATCTTTCATCCTCCGCCCCTGCGGCCGCACAGGCCCTACGCCATGATGACACCTGAAGACATGATGGAACCCGCCTCGCGCCGGCCGCCGGGTCACGCCCGCCGCCGGGAACGGGCCCCGTGACCTCGCGCACGATGCCAAGTTCAGCATCCGCCGAGGTCGGCGAGTCGCCCGGAGACGCGGAGATGAGTTCGCTGGCACGCGTACTGCGCCCGGCAACAGCGTCGCCCGGAGTCGTTCGACTATGGTCGTGGCGACGCGTTCCGCTTTCCGCGGCAGCTGACGGTCGACCGATCCTTCGGTGCGGCCGGCGACCTGCTCTCGGCTTGCCTGCCTACACTGACGGGCATGGCATGCCGCATCAGTGAGCTGGTTATCGACAGCGCCGACCCCGACAAGCTCGCCGACCCCGACAAGCTCGCCGCATTCTGGCGCAACGTCCTCGGCTATCAGTCCCAGCTGCGAACCGCGGACCGGGAAGCTCCGGCTGCACTTCGACGTCAACGCCACCAGCCCGGCCCTCTGCGGCGAGGATGAGCATGAAGACACCCTTGGTGTTCGTCGACTGTGAGGCACGCGGCATCAGCCCGGTGCACGGTGTGCTGACTGAGTTCGGGGCCGTGCACTACGACACGCGCGACACGTTCCACGGGCGCCTGTTCCATGCGACGCCGGACCCAGAAAACCCGGCGATCAGCATCGTCGGCGAGCGCGTCGCGGCCGACAAGGATGTCGCTGAGCGCTTCGCGGCCTGGCTGCACGAGCACGTAGCCAGTAGCCGGCCGGTCTTTGTGAGCGACAACCCGGCCTATGACTGGCAGTGGATCGCGGGAATGTTCGACCGGGCTGGCATGGACAACCCATTCGGGCACTCAGGCCGCCGCATCAGCGACTTCTGGGCTGGCCTGAACCGGAACTGGAGCGACACGCAGAGCTGGAAGCGGTTCAGGAGAACAGCCCACGACCACAATCCTGTCAACGATGCGATGGGGAACGTGGAGGCGTTCGAGGAGATCATGCGCCTGGCACAGCGGGGACGCTCATCCGGCTTGGCGAGAGTGATCGACGAGGAGCATCCGGAATGAACGGCCCACTCCCTGCCAGCCCGGTTCGCGCGCGCGATCTGGGGATCCCGTTCGACGGCAGGCCCGGCCGGTGGAACGCGATTACCGACGTGCCGGGCGTGGAGGTCGGCTACCAGACGCTGATCCGCGGCGATGCGGTGCGCACCGGCGTGACGGCAATCCACCCGCGTGGCGCTGCCGGGGCCGGCGATCCGGTCACGGCCGGCGTCTTCGCCCAGAACGGCAACGGCGAGATGACGGGCCTGTCCTGGATCGAGGAATCCGGCACGTTCAGCGGGCCAGTCGGGATCACCAATACCCACGCCGTCGGCGTCGTGCATGCCGGGATCGTGGCGTGGACCGTGCGTCATCATCCGCACCTCGCGCAGGTATGGCTGCTCCCGGTTGTTGCCGAGACCTGGGACGGCTACCTCAACGACATCAACGGCCAGCACGTCACGCAGGAGACGGCGATCGCCGCCCTGGAGGCAGCGGCAGCCGGGCCGGTGGCCGAGGGCTCGGTCGGCGGCGGTACCGGGATGAGCTGCTACCACTTCAAGGGTGGCTCTGGAACCTCATCGCGGCTGGTCAGCCACGCGGGCACGGACTACGCCGTGGGCGTGTTCGTGCAGGCGAACTTCGGCAGCCGAGGCGAGCTGACGCTGGCCGGCCTGCCGGTCGGCCGGCTGGTGACGGCGGACGACCCGATGGCCACCTTCAGCCTCGCCCCCGAGGGCTCGGGCTCGGTGATCGCGGTCATGGGCACGAACGCCCCCTTGCTTCCCGGCCAGTGCAAGGCGCTTGCCCGCCGGGTGACGCTCGGGCTTGCCCGGACGGGAACGACGGGCTCGCACTTCTCCGGGGACCTGTTCCTGGCCTTCTCCACCGGCAATCCCGGCGCGATCACGCCGGGAGCCGGCCGGCGCGCTGGTGGCGGCATGGCCGGCTACGACATGCTCAGGTTCGTTCCGTGGGGCGCGCTCAACCCGTTTTACGCCGCGGTCGTGCAGGCTACCGAGGAGGCGGTCGCGAATGCGCTCGCGGCCGGTGAAGACATGACCGGCAGGAACGGCCATCGCAGTCCGGGGCTGCCGCGGGACCAGGTGGCCTCACTGTTCCGCGAGCGCGGATACGGACTGTAAGGCGCGGCGGGCAGCGGCCGGCGTTCTGTCAGGGCTGTCGCCGGCCGGGCGCTGCTAGGCTGCTGAGCAGCCAGCCGATGAGCTGGCCGTAAGCCCCCGGACGAGGAAGCTGAGCGCCATGACCGACTATGCCGTCGACCCGCAGCGCGGGGCCGAGGTCTACGCGACGGACCGGGCGCACGTGTTTCACTCCTGGTCCGCGCAGAAGGCGCTGACACCGATAGCCGTGGCCGGCGCCGAAGGCTGCTACTTCTCGGACTACGACGGCAACCGGTACCTGGACTTCTCCAGCCAGCTCGTCAACACCAACATCGGTCACCAGCACCCGAGAGTGACGGCGGCGATCGCGGCGCAGGCGGCCAAGCTGTCGACCATCGCGCCCCAGCATGCGAACGAGGCGCGCGGCGAGGCCGCCAGGCGGCTCGCCGAGCTGGCGCCAGCCGGCTTGCAGAAGGTGTTCTTCACCAACGGCGGCGCGGACGCGAACGAGAACGCGATCCGGATGGCCCGGCTGCACACCGGGCGCAGCAAGGTGCTCAGCTTCTACCGCTCCTACCACGGGAACACCGGGGCGGCGATCAACTCGACCGGCGACCCGCGCCGCTGGCCGAACGAGTTCGCCGTCGGCCACGTGCACTTCTTCGGGCCGCACCTGTACCGGTCGGCGTTCTGGGCGGCCACGCCGGAGCAGGAGTGCGAGCGGGCGCTGGTCCACCTGGAGCAGGTCATCCAGATGGAGGGCCCGGAAACGATCGCCGCGGTCCTGCTGGAATCGATCGTCGGCACGGCGGGCGTGCTGATCCCGCCGCCGGGCTACCTGGCCGGCGTGCGCAGGCTGTGCGACCGGTACGGCATCGTGTACATCGCTGACGAGGTGATGTGCGGCTTCGGGCGGGCCGGCCGCTGGTTCGCGTTTGAGGACCACGACGTGGTGCCGGACCTCATCGTCTTCGCCAAGGGGTCTAACTCCGGCTATGTCCCGGCAGGCGGTGTGATCATCTCTGACCCGATCGCGGCGACCTTTGACGAGCGGGTCTTCCCCGGCGGGCTTACCTATTCCGGGCATCCGCTGGCGTGCGCGTCCATTGTCGCGACGATCGATGCGATGAAAGACGAGGACATCATAGGGAACGCGCGCACGATCGGCTCGCAGGTGCTCGGGCCGGGCCTGCGTGAGCTGGCAGACCGGCATCCGGTGATCGGCGAGGTACGAGGGACCGCGGTGTTCTGGGCCCTCGAGCTGGTGTCCGATCGCGAGACCCGGGCGATGCTGGCCCCCTACGGCGGCAGCTCGGCGGCGATGACGGCGCTGGTCGCGGAGTGCCGGGCTCGCGGCCTGGTCCCGTTCACCAACTACAACCGGCTGCACGTGGTACCGCCGTGCACGATCTCGGCGGAGCAGGCCAAGGAAGGGCTCGCGATCCTCGACGAGGCGCTCGCCGTCGCGGACCGCTACTACCAGGGCTAGCCTGGCGGGCCGTCACGGATTCTCCGTGAGCGGACGGAGTCGGCTGGCTGCCTGCGTTTGGCCGGCCGGCCGGGCCGGGTAAGGCCTTCGTCTGAGTGCAGACGAAGGCCAGCGCCCCGCGGCGCGGTGGCATCGCCACTAATCCCTCCTCGATAAGGACCAATGACCGACTCAGTCCGGTTGACGCAGCAGGTCCAGATCTCCGCCAGCACAGCGGCCCAGGGCCGCCCTGTCCGGCTGCTCGGATGGCTCTCGGGACTCGGCATCGGCGGTGCGATCCTGATCATGGTCGGGGCCGCGCTGGTCCGCGAGGACTGGATGACACCCCGGATCGCGATGCCAGCTACCGGCCCGCCGTTCGAGTTGCACGCCCACGTATCCGGCCGGCTCGCTTCCGAGGCGCTGTGGCTCGCCGCGGTGCTGGCGCTCGGCGGCGTGGCCGCGGGACTGGTAGCCGCCCGCCGGGGCGCCCACGGTCCGATCCGTCTCATCCTGGTAGCGGCCGCGGTGGCAGTGCTGGTGCTCGCCGTGCTGCCGCCGGCTGGCTCTACCGATGCGCTCGATTACGCCGCATATGGCCGCCTGGTGCTGGCTGGCGATAACCCGTACGTGGCCACCCCGCTTTTGGTGCGCTTGACCGATCCGGCTTTCGGCATCTCCATCCCTGCCCTCTGGCAGCACCAGGTCAGCCTCTACGGTCCGGCAGCCACGATCGAGCAGTACCTGGCCGCCAAGCTCGGCGGCAACTCGATGGCACGGGTCGTGTTCTGGCTGAAGCTCTGGAATGCGGCGGCGTTCGGCGTGGTGGCGCTGGCGCTCGACCGCGTGCTGCGCTTCAGGCCCGCCGCCCGGCTGCGCGCGCACCTGCTGTGGACCGTCAACCCGCTGCTGCTCTGGGATCTGGTCGCGGCCGGGCACCTGGACGCGGCGGCGGCTGCCGCCGGCATTCTCGGCCTGCTCGCCCTCGGTGGCCTGCCAGCCGGGGCGGGACTTCGGCCGCAACTGTGGCGGGCAGTCGCTGCGGGTGCGCTGGTCGGCCTGGCCGCCGCCGTCAAGATCGACTACGCGCTGTTCGGCATTGCCCTGGCGTGGGCGCTGCGCCGGTCGCTTCCCGCGCTGGCCGCGGCCACCGCCGGAGCGCTGGCAGTGGTCGGCCCGACCTACGCATGGCTCGGCAAACCCGCCATCCTGGGCTTGTTTGCCCGCACCGACCAGACGACCCAGGACAGCTTCTTCCGGACCGTGCAACTAACCGGCTGGAAGTACCTGGTCATACTCGCGGTCGGGCTGTTCATCGGGATGGCCGCGCTGCTGCTGTGGCGGCTTCCGCCGGGTGACGGGACGCGCCCGGCAGTACGGCCGGCGGTCGCGATGAGCCTTGCCTGGCTCATCGTCTGGCCTTACCAGCTGCCCTGGTACGACGCAATGATCATCTGCGTGCTGGTCCTCTATCCGGCCACCCGGCTCGACTGGCTGGTGCTAGTGCGATTGTGCGCGGCCACGATCGCGAACATGCCGGGGGATGTTGCGGGAGTCCCGGTCCGGTCGCTGGCGTCGTTCGACAGGTACCTGGTGCAGGGGTTCGCGCCTACCGTACTGCTGGCCGTCGCAGTCCTGGTAGTGCTGCTCGCCGTCTCGCGCGCCTGGGGCGTGCACCGGGAGCATTCCAGCCGGCCGGCGGCCCGGCCCGCCGGAGTGCCAGCCAGGTCCGCCGAGTAGCATGATCCGCCGGGCTCGTCAGGACCGGGAGGACGGTGGCCGGTGGCACTGGAGATCACCCGGCTGGCGCTGGCCAGCCTCCGGGGCGTCGACGGGAACGAGTGGCCAGTGCACGGCTTCGTGGTGCGGTTTCCGGGCGGGGCGGTGCTCGTCGACACCGGTGTCGGTGGCCCGCAGCGGTGGCTCGACGACTGGCGGGTTGTCAACCGGTCGATTGCTGACGCGCTTGACGAACTCGGCATGACGCCCGGCGATATCAGCCTGGTGATCAACACGCACCTGCATTTCGACCACTGCGGGCAGAACGCGGTCTTCAAGCATGCCGCCTTCTACGTTCAGCGGGCCGAACTGGACCGGGCCCGGCGCGAGGCGCCGAAGCTGGCCGACTGGTTCGACTTCATGAACGCCAGGTTCGAGTTGCTCGACGGCGATGCCGAGGTGCTGCCCGGCCTGCGGGTGATCGCGACGCCCGGCCACACCGTGGGTCATCAGTCGGTGATCGTCGACTCGGCTGACGGCCTGTCCGATGTGCTGGTCGGCGATGCCGCTTACAAGCCGCGGCAGTACCTGGATCCGGCCAGCGATGACCTGCCCGACGGTCAGGCCAGCGACGTGACCGCCTGGCGGGCGTCGCTGACCAGGATCCGCGAAGCGGCGCCGGACCGAGTCCACTTCTGTCACGACACCGAGATCATCCA
>DAHVAR010000119.1 GCA_027314515.1 Actinomycetota bacterium | reverse complement strand
TGGCCATCAGGGCAAGGGCCCAGACAGGCACGCCCTCAGCCCGGCGCGCTGAACCAGCGCACATCATGCCAAGCTAGGGCAACGTCAGAGAATCACCGGTACAAGTAGCTGCAAAGGCTTGACAGGCCGCTTCATATGAGATCTGTGCCTCGCCGCAGGGGTGTGGCGTGCGGTGGCGGCCACGCAGAACCGGCCACCGGAACGGCTCATCATCTTCGGCCTTGGGGCGCTCGTGGCCTCGCTCACTGGCGAGTGCCTGCGGAGCATGATGCAGCTTGCGCTCCTCCGCGACTTCTATCGCCCCGCACTCTTTTTCTCCGGACAGGCCAGGGCGGCGGCAGTCGGCTGGGGCTTGCTACTCATCGTGGTCCTGCTGGCTGGATTCCTGGCGCCCGCTGCGGTCGCGCTGGCGAACCTGGTACCGGGAAGGCTTGAGCGCTACGTCCCGCCGGTACGCTGGCTCGCGCGGCGCCGGTCGTGCCTGCTGTGGCCGTTCGCGGCGCTCGCGACTGTTGTGATCGTGACCCAGTGGGTGCTTCCCGCGCCGCTCGCCTCGGCGATGGGCTATCGGTACCTGGCCCCGTCTGGCACGGTGATCACGTCCTCGCTCCGCGACCTTGGCCCCTATGCGTGGACCTCGCTGCAGATCTTGTTCGCGCTGCCACTGGTCGTCCTGATGTGGGAGGGCATCGAATCGGCCCGGACCTGCCAGCGTCTGGTGCGAACGCACGATGGCGGTGATACCAGGCTGCTGAAGGCGCTGCGCCGGGTCGACGCGCGCGGCGCTGCGGTGGTCGCCGTGGCTTGTGCCGGCCTCCTCGCGGTTGTGCGGCATAGTATTCCGGCGGGGATCGCTGCTATCGCCCTGCTGACGATCGTCTCGTTGTCGTTCACCGGGAAGTTCGGCCGGGTAGTCCGGCTGTCCAAAGGCTTCGAACGCGAGGTCCGCCGCTGGCAGTTGCCTGAGGGCTGGCGGGACATAGGGCGCTTTTCGCTGATACTCGCAGTGCTACTCGCTCCCGCCGCGGGGTTGCTCGCGCGAGACATCGGCAGCGGCGCGCAGGCGGCGCTGTGGCTACCGTCGGACCTCTCCGGGTTCTACATGTACTGGCGGAGCTTCAACGTCATCGGTGTGCCATCGGTCACGGCCGCGGGACTTTACGGCCATGTGGATTACGTCGTCTGGGTCGCCTGCCTCGTCCTTGCCGCATTCTTGCTGATCGGCATGCTGATCCAGGGGTTCAGCAAGGACGTCAGGGGTGCCTTCCCAGTGATCTGGTTCCTGATACGCGTCGGGGCTGTTGCCGCTTTGCTGGCACCGATCACGCGGCTTGCGGATCACTCCTCGGCGACAGCCCTGCTGACCGGCTGCGCGGTCGTAGCGGTTCTGCTGACCTTTCAGCGGAGCTCCTGGCCGACTGCGGTGTGGTCGGTCATCGTGGCCGGCGCGGCCCTCAGCGTCTGGTCATATGCTCTCTGGCGCCTGGCGTGGCTGCCTGCGGCGCTCATGCTCGGTCTGACCGTCATCCAGCGCTTCGGCTTCAACGCCGGCGAGCTGAATACGCCGAGTCCGTATCGGGCGCACCGCGTTGCGTACTTCCAGTGCATCGCCCTGTTGTCGATCGCGATGCTGGCGCTTGGGCATGGTGCCGCGCCGGGCTACTTCGAATCCGATCAGCTGTCGTCGGTGGCGGATCGCATGTCGCTTTCGGTCATCGCGATCATCTGGCTGATCATGCTGACTGCTCAGCAGGTCAGGGACGCGCTTAAGAAGAACCGCCTGAGTGCGGCAGCGCTCATCGCCGGCAGTCCGGCAGGCGTGCCGGAGCTCACGGGGCGCCAAGCCAGGCCAGTAAGCGGGGTAAGGTCCGCCGCGAGTCTCGCGGAAACGAGCGACAGCGATTCGCCGACTAGCTGGTCCTGGATGCTCAACCCGGAACTAGAGATCGTCCCTTTCGTCGGCCGCGAGGCCGAGCTGGCCATGCTGACTGCCTGGTGCGCGCACAGCGACGCGGTACGCCTCCGGCTCGTTACCGGACCGGGCGGCACCGGCAAGACACGGCTGGCCCGCGAGCTTTGCCGGCGCCTGCCGGAGCTCGGCGCGAGCTCGGTCTGGGTCCGCCCTGGTCTGGAAGCAGAGGCGATCCGCGCGCTGCGGCCCAGCGCGGGCGAGCGGAAGCTGCTCGTCGTCGACAACGCCGAGACCCGCGAGGGGCTGCAGCCGATGATCGCCGACCTCGCCGCGGCACAGGATGATGGGCTGCGGGTGATGCTGCTCGCGCGCAACACCGGGGAGTGGCTCCGCGGGCTTGGTGCCGCCGTCCCCGCAGCCCGCGACCTGGTGGCAGTGGCCATGCGGGAGAAGCTGGAGCTTCCGGTGACGGTGGCACCGAAGATGACAGATCCGCAGATCGTACGGCACGGCGTCAGCGCGGTCACCCGGGCATTCGGCCTGCGCGAGTCGAGAGTCGAATCCCGGTATGCGAAGAACCACAAGCGCCAGAACATCCTGGAGCTGCTGGCCGAGGCGCTCGCGGCCGCGATGGATGACGCCGAGCTGGCCGAGGGCGGCACCGGCACGGTGCCCGTCGACCTGCGGCAGCGCCTGAACCCGCTCCTGCTGCATGAGCAAGAGTTCTGGTACAAGCGCGCGGAGGACGCAGGCCTGCTCGGCGAGGGCAAGGGAACCAGCCGGGATGCCATCCGGCATGCCATCGCGGCAATCTGCCTGCTCGGAGCAGAATCCGTGCAAGAGGCCGCCGAACTCGCCACGCGCGTCGTCGGAATCCCGGCATCTGAGGAGCTGAGTCGGTGGCTGCAGGACGTCTGCACCGCCAGCCGCAGCTGGACGACTGCGGACGGGTTCCTCTACCCCGGCCGGCTTGCCGAGCTGCTCACGATTCGTGAGCTCACCGCATCAGAGAACCTGCGCACGGCGTGCCTGACCGGCATGACAGCCAGCGGCGCGATACGGGCGGTGTCCTTCTTCGCGCGCGCTGTCGCCGACTACACCGAGGCTACGGCCCTCCTGAGCACTCTGCTACCCAGCCTGGACGCTCGGATCGCCGGTCCCCATAACGCGTTGCGAACGCTCGAAGCGGCTCTTCGCGTCCTGCCCGGGCCAAGTCCTGGGCTCGCTCCCCCGGCGATTGCCCTGATGCTGCAACTGCTGGAGCGCCTGCCCGCCGAACTCCACCCGGCACTGCGGGCGCACTGGCTCGAGGAGGTCAGCCGATGGTTCGCTGGCGCTGGCGATCAGGCCGAGGCGGTGCTCTATGCCGATGAGGCGGCGACGATCCGCCGCGGGCTGTCGGAGCCTTCTACCACATCGGCGAGGCGGCACCTGCCCAGCCTCATCCTCTCCCTGGAGAACCTGGCCGCGTGCCGCCGGGCTCAGGGACAGGTGGCGGAGGCAGATGCGATTCTGCAGGAAGCGGTTGCGGTCGCCAGGGAACTGGCGGCCACGAGCCCGCATGAGTACCGGCCGTGGCTGGCCAGGCTGCTGGTGAGCCTCAGCACCGGCCTCCGCGACTCCGCTGATCCCGCGCAGCGGGTGGCCACTGCCCAGGAGGGGGGGACCCTCTACCAGCAGGCCGAGCTGGCGAAACCGGGCCTGTACAAGGGAGACCTGGGTTTCGCTATGGAATCCCTCAGCCTGCGGCAGCTGGACGCGGGATGCCCGGCTGACGCCGTCAGCTCCGGCGCTCAGGCGGTCGAAATCTACCAGGAGCTAGTCGCTGAAAGCCGTGAGCAGTACCGCCCGAGCCTGGCTCGCGCATTCCTGAACCAGGGCGTGTTCCTGGCGAAGGCAGACCGTGAGCCCGAGGCATTGGCCTCGGCAGAGCAGGCGGTCAGCGAATACGGCAAGCTGCAGCGCTCGCAGCCCGGGCAGTTTGCCAGCGGATACGCCCTGGCACTGGAGAATCTCAGCAGCCGCTACCAGCGCGCCGGCCAGCACAGCCGGGCGAGCGCCGCCCGGCAGCAGGCTGCGAGGCTGCGCAACGCCAAGAAGAAATGAACTCGCCGGGCATGGGAGCAACGATGTTTGAGAGGTTCACCGACCGCGCCAGGCGCGTCGTAATGCTCACATCGGACGAAGCCAGGGAGTTGCGTCACGACTACATCGGCCCGGAGCACCTCCTGCTAGGCATCGCCCACGAAGGTCACGGCATCGGAGCGACGGTGCTTACATCCCTTGGAATCACTGAGGAAGTCATCCGCCGGCAGATTGAGGAAACGGTCGCCCGCGGCGGGCAACCACTGACAGGTCACATTCCTTTCACCGATCGCGCGAAGAACGTCCTCACGCTCGCAATGACCGCATCCCTGCGGCTAGGTCATGACTATATAGGGACTGAACACCTCCTGCTGGGCATCGCCGGCGACAGCGACGGCCTCGCCGCGCAGATTCTGGCCAGTTCCGGTGCCGACTTCGCGCGCATTCACGCACTCGTCCTGCGCCAGCTCGGCGGTCTGGGCACCGATGGCGCGGGAAGCGCGTCAGCACAAGCACCCGAGGAGCCGGAGAGCAATGAGGAAAGCGCGCTGTTTGCTTACGCACTCAGCCTGGCCATGAACGCGCCGGAGATCGTCAGAGCAGCAACTAGTTTGCAGGCCGAAGCGATACAAGAGCACGTGCTCCGACGGCGTGGTCAGATATGGCGCGCGGTGTCAGAGCAGCACGCGCAGCTGCGCACGGCCGCCGCTGACCTGAAAGCCATCGAACGTGACGTCATACCGTCCGCGGAGGCCGCGGCGCGCCTAGACCATCCAGAGTTGCTGGCGCTGCGCAGCGAGGCGACGCTTCACAAAGAGCAGATTCGCGAGTGCATGGCGCAATGCGCAGAGCTCGTCAGGGAGTTCCGCACGACCTCCGACCGTCAGCTGACCAGCGACCAGATTCAGCGCGCCGACCTGGTGACCACAGCGGCAGAGATGACACTGCAGCAGGGAGTCGCATGGCTCAAACAAGTGCGTCTCGAGCGGCAGCAGGCTGGATCCAGCGGGTCGGTGCCAACTCGGCAGACCGCCGACCATGACCGGGCGTTCCGCACCTTTCACGCGAAAATACGGCAAATGACCGCCGGGTCCGGCCAGAACGCTAATGCTCGTTACATGCAGGGAAGCAATCTGCTGACGCGGCTGCGAGAGCAGGCCGCCATGATCAGTGTGGAAAGCAAACGAGCAGAATTGAAGCTATCACAGGTCGCCCGCCAGATCGCTATGCAGAACGACGCGTTCTCAGCGTCGGCGGCCAATCTGGAGGCTGCATCAAATACGCTAGTGGCGGCGCTCCGCCACGCCCAGATACCCGAGATACTTTCGTTCGTCTATCAGCCTCGCTGAAACTTGCGGCGCACACGCGGCCCAGAGACCCGCTCCGGCTGCTGATGCAATGTCAACGACGGCCGCCGCATCGGCGCAACTCTCGCAGCGAACGTCTACTTGGCCAACGCTGTACCGGTTGCGCACCAGCGCAACATCGGCTGCCGCCAGCGCCAGCCCGCGGCGAGGTAACCCAGCTCAGCCGGTGTGTCCACTGCAACACCAGTGATCCTGCAGTCGCGCGCTCGCTGCGCAACGGGCTCCGAACTCAGCGAACCGAGAGGAACGGCCGGGCGGAGTCGTAATCGCCTGTCGCGGGCAACAGTGAACACGATAAACCCAGATCCATATCTCTGAAGTTTCGTAGTTATGCGGTGGCGGCGGCGCAGGCCGCGAGGATCGCACGGATTTGCTCGCTGGTGGGCTGAGATGGACGACTGCCGGTAAATCGGGCGGCGATCAGGGTGCGCCGCAGCTTGATGAGCATGTCCTCGAATGCTGGCTCTTCTCCGAACTAAGAAATGATCAAGGAATCTCAGGTTCTGGCCGTTGGCCGGATGCGTGCAGCACTGCCGTGATGACCAAGCCGATGTTGCGGTGGTCGATGCCGGCCAGGGTGTCGCGAAGGTTGACTGGTGTTCCTG
>DAHVAR010000117.1 GCA_027314515.1 Actinomycetota bacterium | reverse complement strand
GACGAACTGCGACTGCACCAGGTGCTGGCTAACCTGCTGAGCAACGCGGCCAGGCATACTCCGGCTGGCACGAGTGTGACCGTCGCCCTGCGTACCGACGCCCGGGCGGCCGTCGTCACCGTCACCGACAACGGGCCGGGCATCCCGCCTGAACTGCAGCCCACCGTGTTCGAGCGGTTCGTCCGGGGCGACAGCGCCAGGTCTCACGCCGCTGGCAGCAGCGGGCTTGGCCTGGCCATCGTGCACGCCGTGATGGCGGCGCATGGCGGCACCGCCGAGGTAGTCAGCCGGCCCGGCGAGACGCGGTTCACGCTCCGGCTGCCTGCGCTCACAGATCCCGGAACGCGCCCGACTTCAGCCTGAGCAGGGCGTCAACCAGCGCCGCGTCGGCGAGCTCGATTGCCTCAGTCAGCGTGAACCACCGGACCTGCTGGCTCTCCGCTGGCGGTGGCGACGGCTCGACATCCCCGCTCAGCAGCAGGTACCGCAGGTCGAGGTGGTAGTGCGGGCCGGCCGGATGCGCGTCCAGGTGAATCAGCAGCGGCCCGGTGCGAGGATGCCGGACCGGCAGGCCGGTCTCCTCCACCGTCTCGCGGACTGCGGCCTGCCAGGGAGTTTCGCCCGGATCGACATGGCCGCCCGGCTGCAGCCAGCCGCCGAGGCGCTTGTGCCAGTGCAGTACCGTGCCGCGCGGGCCGGACACGATCGCCGAACCTGTCACGTGAACCGGGTCCGCATCCCGGCTGAACGGGTCGGCAAGGCGGCCGAGCTCGGCCAGGAATCGCTCCCGCGAGATCTTCTCCCGCTGCGTCGCCGCGGCGAACGCCGCTACCGCTGCGCGGACCTGATCGACCGGGTCTGGCGTTGCTGACTGCGCTTGCTGATCCGGCTGCCGCGTCACGACGCAATCATGCCAAGCTCATGTCGATGCCAGCCACACTCTTGACGAACTCGACGTCAGCCCCGGGCTGCCAGCGAGCCGACCGCCCGCGAGCACGTCAACGCTGCCGTCGGACGGGCGATCAGGGACGTGGCCGGCCCGCTGGCCAAGGCACCCCTGCGCTCAGTCCTCGCTCGATCGCGCCCAGATGGTGATTCCGGCCTCGACGGCCTGCTTGTCGATCGCGGCCAGCTCGTCCGCGCTGAAGTCCGACCGCCCGGCAGCGGCGAGGTTCTCCTCGAGCTGGCTGACGCTGCTGGCGCCGATCAGCGCGGAGGTAACCCGGTGATCGCGCAGCACCCAGGACAGCGCCAGCTGGGCGAGCGACTGACCCCGCGCCGCGGCGATCTGCCTCAGCGCCCTGATATGGGCCAGGTTCTCCGCGCTGAGCTGGTCGGCCGAGAGCGACTCACCGCGGCTGGCGCGCGATCCGGCCGGGATGCCGTTCAGGTACTTGGCGGTCAGCAGGCCCTGGGCCAGCGGCGAGAACGCGATGCAGCCGATTCCCTGCTGACCGAGCACATCCAGCAGGCCGCCCTCGATCCACCGGTTGAGCAGCGAGTAGGACGGCTGGTGGATGAGCAGCGGGGTGCCCATCTGACTCAGGATCGCAGCGGCCTCGGCAGTCCGTTCGGCGGGGTAGGACGAGATGCCCGCGTACAGGGCGCGGCCCGACCTGACGGCCGTATCCAGCGCGCCCATGGTCTCCTCCAGCGGGGTGTCCGGATCGAGCCGGTGGCTGTAGAAGATGTCGACGTAGTCCAGTCCCATCCGGGACAGCGACTGATCCAGGCTGGAAAGCAGGTACTTCCGCGACCCTCCGTCACCGTAAGGACCCGGCCACATGTCGTAACCGGCCTTGGTCGAGATGATCAGCTCGTCGCGGTGCGGGCGCAGATCGCTGCGCATGATCGCGCCGAAGTTCGCCTCGGCCGACCCGTATGGCGGGCCGTAGTTGTTCGCCAGGTCGAAGTGCGTCACGCCCAGGTCAAACGCGCGCCGGATGATGGCGCGCTGCACATCAACCGGGCTCTCGTCGCCGAAGTTCTGCCAGAGCCCGAGTGAGATCTCCGGCAGCCTGATCCCACTGCGGCCGCAGCGGCGGTAAGGCATCTTGTCGTTGTATCTGTCGGGGGCTGCAACGTAGGCCATGGCCATGAGTCTGCCAGCGGCCGGCCTGATCGCTCTCGGCAGCCTGCTGGGCAGCCTGCCGGGCGGCCCCTGAAGTTTGCTCAGCCAGAGAGCGCTCGTTGCACCAGCAGATAGGCGCCGAGGAGGACGAGCGCGATCGCGGCCAGTTTCTCGGCCCGTTCCCTGAAAATCCCGCTGACACGGCTGCCGAGCGCGAGGCCGAGCTGGCTGGCGATCAGCGCGACGACGGCGATCGCGATGATGGCCGGAAGTACGGGGAGGCGGACCAGGCCGAGGCTGAAACCGATGGCGAACTCGTCGAGGCTGATGCTGATGCCCAGAGCGAGGACCCCGATACCGTGCGTGCGGCGCAGCCGGCCCGCCCGCTGCTGCTCCGCTTCGTCATCGTCATGCCAGAGCATGAAGATGCCGAGCCCGGCAACAGCCGCGGCGGCGACGTAGTCAGCGACGCTCCCGATAACGCGAGCCAGGCCGCCGCCGGCCGACAGGCCGATCAGCGGCATGCCTGCCTCGAACGCGACGAAGATCACCGAGATCCGCAGTCGCTCAGCGGCGCTGGTCCGGCCGGCGGCACCGAGTGCGGCCGCTACCGCGAACGAGTCCGCGCCGAGCGGGAGGACGAACGCCAGCAGCCGAAGCACAGTGCTGACGATCTCATGCCGTCCGGCTAAGATCCGCCACTTTCATGATCGATGTTGATTGAGTGCTGTTATAGGCGCAGGGGATCAACATCGATCATGGAGCTGCTGGCTGGCTTCCAGCACGGCGAGGTCGCGGACGGCGAACCGGTAGTGCTCGATCTCCTCCTCCAGCACGACGCCAACGCAGTCGATCACGGTGCGCTGCTCGTCCGGGTACCCTGGAGCGGGCGAGCGCTCGCACAGCCTTCCCATGCCCTCGTCGGTCAGGTCGGTCACGAGGCGCCGCATCACGGCCATCCGGTCGGCGCGCGCGGCCAGGATCTCGTCATAGCCGGGCCGCGCGGCCAGGTCGATGCCGAGCGCGGCAGCGTCCGCCGCCGGGTACCAGCTCTGCGGCAGCCCGAGCGGGTGGTAAGGCATTTCCTCGTCCAGCACCGTCCGGGTCGCCCAGGCGTCGGTGATGAAGACCAGATGGCGCAATGTCTGCGCCACTGACCACTCCTCATTGACCTGCTGATCCAGCGCCGCCACGGGCAGCCGCCCGGCCCGCGCCATCGCCTGCGCCCACAGCCCCTCGATGGTGTCCCACATCGCGCGTACGTCGTCGGCCGTCCGGCACTCGCGGAGCTGAACGCGCTCGGGGTGCCGCCGGTCTAGTTCGGCGTTGACGAATTCGGTCACGTCAACGCCATTGACCGTGACATTGCTGAGGTAGCCGGAGATGCTCACGTTCACCAGCCAGCAGTCCCTGATGGTCACGCCCGTCAGGTCACAGTCGGTGAACCGGGCGCCGCGCATGTCGGCGACCTCGAACCGGGCGCCCCGGAACTGCTCGCCGCCGCCGCCTTCGCCGGCGTAGAACCGGTGCGGCCCGAACTGCGCCTCGCTCGGTTCACCGGGCCGGGCCGGCGCCGGGCCGGCCGGATCGCTGGCTTCTGTCATGGGGGGAGGGTAGCGGCATTCCCGGACGATCTGCTTCCGGGAATGTCGGCAGCGGCCCGGCTACCAGATGTGCACCCTCGCCGCGGGCTCGAGCCACAACTCGTCGGTGGCGCCGACCTCGAACGCGTCGTAGAACTCGTCGAGGTTCCGCACGATCTGGTTGCAGCGGAACTCGTTGGGTGAGTGCGGGTCGATTGCCAGCAGCCGGATGACTTCCTCGTCCCGGGACTTCTGCTGCCAGGCGCGAGCCCACGACAGGAAGAAGCGCTGAGCGCCTGTCAGACCGCCGATCACCGGTGCGTCTTCGCCGCGCAAGGACACCAGATAGGCCTTCCATGCGATGCCGAGGCCGCCCAGGTCTCCGATGTTCTCCCCGATCGTCAGGGCTCCGTTTACATGCTGGTCCGGAGTCTGCTTCGGCGCCAGGGCGTTGTACTGCTCGATCAGCGACCGGGTCCGGGCGTCGAACGCTTGCCGGTCCTGCGCGCTCCACCAGTCGGTGAGCCTTCCGTCACCGTCGTACTTCGAACCCTGGTCGTCGAAGCCGTGACCGATCTCGTGCCCGATGACCGCGCCGATCGCCCCGTAGTTGGCCGCGTCATCGCGGTCGGGGTCGAAGAACGGATCCTGCAAGATCGCCGCAGGGAACACGATCTCGTTCATGCCAGGGTTGTAGTAGGCGTTGACGGTCTGCGGGGTCATGAACCACTCGTCACGGTCAATCGGCTTGCCGATCTTGTTCAGCTGCCGGCCGAACTCGAAAGCATGAGCGGCGCGCACGTTGGCCATCAGATCCGCCGGGTCGATCCGCAGGCTGGAGTAGTCGCGCCAGCTGACCGGATAGCCGATCTTCGGCGTGAACTTCTCCAGCTTCTCCAGGGCCCGCCGGCGGGTGTCCGGCCCCATCCAGTCAAGCTTCTCGATGCTCTGCCGGTACGCCTCGAGGAGGTTGGCCACCAGGACATCCATCCGCTCCTTGGCCTCAGGCGGGAAGTGCCGGCTGACGTAGGCTCGGCCGACAGCTTCGCCCATCGCCCCCTCTACCAGGGAGACACCCCGCTTCCACCGCTCGCGCAGCTCCGGGGTGCCAGTCAGGGTACGGCCGTAGAAGTCGAAATTCTCCTCGACGAACGCGTCGGACAGGTACCCGGCGGCACTGTGGATGACCTGCCAGCACAGCCAGTCCCGCCAGGCCGGAACATGCTCGTCGGTGAGCAGCGAGGCCAGCCCGGCGCCGAAGCTCGGCTGGCGAAGGACGATCTCGTCGAAGGCGCCAGCGGGCGGATCCAGAGCCGCCAGCCAGCCGCGCAGGTCCGGCCCGACAGACACGGCATCGGTCCAGGTGAACAGGTTGTAGGTCTTCTCGCTGTCGCGGCTCGCGACGTTGTCCCAGTGGTGCCCGGCGACTGCCGTCTCCAGTTCCAGCACTCGGCTGGCTGCCTGATCGGCGTCCGGCAGGCCGGCCAGTTCCATCATGCGCTGCACATGACCGGCGAACGCCTCGCGGACGCGAGCGAAGCGCTCCTCGCGGTAGTAACTCTCGTCCGGCAGCGAGATAGCCGCCTGCTCGAAGAACATCAGGTAACGCTGCGGATTGCCGGGGTCGGTGTCGACAAACAGCTGGTAGAGCCCCCCGATTCCCAGGCGCTCCAACCGCCCGAGCGCCGCCAGCAGCTCCGGAATGGAGCTAACGGCCAGGGCCGCCGCGAGCATCTCGCTGATCGGCTGCGCACCGAGCTGCTCTGCTCGGGCGGCGTCCATGAAGCTGGCATACAGGTCGCCGATCTTCCGCTCTTCAGTGCCTTCCGGCGCCGACCCGGCCTCTTCCACGATCGCGCGGACGGCTTTCTCGGCCTCCTCAGCCAGAATCCAGGCCGAGCCGTAGCTAGCCCGGTCGGCAGGGATCTCTGTCCGCGCCAGCCACCGGGCGTTGACGTGCCGGAACAGGTCGTCTTGCGGACGCATGCCGCGGTCAAGCTCATCAGCGGGGATACCGGATGCGAGGGTCATGCGCTCTAGCCTAGGACCAGCGTGCCAGTTCCTGGCGGAAGGCGTTCCGCTACCGCAGCGGCCCACCTGCGGGGGCGCAGCACCGTAGACGCGCCGAGTGCCGGAGCCTATGCTCGGGCCAATCAGGTCCGCCTGCGGCCGCCCGGCGAGCCGCAAATCGTATCTTCAGGAACGGCTAGTGGTGGCGGGCCGGGAGCAGCGCAGGGTCAAGATCACCCCTCGGACGGCAGGCACCTCCGGCTGCCTGGTCGTTGCGGTGCTGTGCTATGGCGCGGTAACAATCATCGACCGGGGTCACAGTGATATCGGCAGGCAGTGGCTTCCCGCGGTGCTGATCGGCGGCGGAGCGCCTATCGGGTTCCTTGCGCTTATCGGGGCACTGCTGGCCTTAGGGCGGCGGCGTCCGCGGGCGTTCCGCGCTTTGTACCCGGTCGGCATGGGATTGATGGGCCCTGGCGCTGATCGCCTGGGCCGGTATCCACCTCGCCGGGCGACAGCGGCCCGGTGACCAGCGCGTGGCAGGTCGCCCTCGCAGCCGCCGTTGTGCCATTGGCCGTCCTGGCGCTGGCCATCATTCCCCTGCTGACCTGGCGGCGGCGACCACCGGACGGAGCAGGTGCCGGGCCTGGCAAACGCATGATCGCAGTGACCATCAGCGCGCGCCGCGATGGCTGGTCCGTCAGCTGGACCGGTATCGGCCGGCTGCCGGGGACGCAACGGGCCCCGACCCTGACCAGCGCGGTGGACGCCGCGAACCTTGCCCTCGCCGCTCTGGGCCCGCTGCGCCAGGACGCGGCTGAGGTACGGATGGTTATCTCCCCTGGCCAGTACCGCGGCGGGCCAACTTTCGACGTCGCGGGCGAGCCTGGCGTCCTGTCCGCTATCAGCGCTGACGACCCCGGCCAGACAGCAGAGGGCAGGACGTACGAGGAGCTTGCAACCGCTATCGAGCAGATGCTTGCCGACGGTGGCAGCGGTTTCCGGCTGCGACGGACCAGGACCGTAGCTGGGGCAGGTTTTCAACCCGCGGCTTCAGGGCCATAGGCCAAGTCGGCTCATTCAACCATGTCCGGCATCGGCCGGACGCAGGACACGCTACCGGTATCGCCTGCGGGCCCGGCGGGAGGCGTCGACCAGTGACGCGAACTGCGGCGGCTCGATGACCGGGCGGCCGCGCCACGGCGACATGCTGGTCAGGTCCGCGTCGGCAGAGACGATAAGGAACGCGCCCACCGCTGCAGCCAGGTCCAGGATCCGGTTGTCCTCCCAGTGCGGGCAGTCCCCGACGGTCTGCGGCGGGTCAGTGATCCCGCCGCCTGATGCTTCGGCCAGCTCGGCCAGCACCTGCAGGTACTCGTCGACCTCGGCTTCGGGAGTCTTGACGACGGTGGCGAGGACCGTGCCGGTGTTAACGAGGATGTGCGGCGAGAGCCACAGGGCGAACTCTGCCGCGTCGTTGATGACGCCCAGGCAGTCCGCGCTAGGGTTACCCGACGTCGGGGGCGGCGACGGCCAGTTGCGGAACGGGGACTCGCCGACCGCAACGGCCAGCACGAGGGCGTTCACGTCGAAGACGACCGGGACCGGGACCGGGCCGGGCAGAGTCAACGGTTCTGCATCCCGCCGCCCTTGTAGGCCCGGCGGATCTCCGACAGCAAAGACTCATAGTCCTGACCCGCCGCAGCCGCTCGCTCGGCGTTACGGGCCTGGAGTTCGCGCAGCCGCTCCGCCCGCGCGAGTGACTCCATAACTGGGAGGGTCGCGCGCAGATAGGCCGACCGGTTACCGCCCCCGAAGAACTCCACGAGGCGGGCCAGCCGCTCCTGATCCTCGTCCGCCACCGCGAACCCGACAGTCGATGTGGGCATGCCACCATTGTACTTGGGCTGCCTTCAGAGATGCAATCTGCTGTACCCGGCTGCGCGCGGGTGGTGAGCCTCGCCGCCGATCAGGAGGCGGGCTTCCGGACCAGGAGCCGCGGACCGCTACTCATGGCCTGCGCGGCCTGGCGGCTGGGGCTTTTGTGCTGCCTGGTGCCGCGATCCGGCCCCAGTAGGTTGTGATCCAGTTGGTGATGAGCCTGAGGACCTCCGCGTCGACCGGCTGCCGGACCGAACGGCGGTAGGCTCGCGGGCCGGCAGATGCGGGGTCGGGCCGGAACAGAGTGGCTGAGGTCGCCGGCCACGCGGCCTTCGAAAGGCCCCCCGGGCGAGTCGGCCGATCGCTGCCACGTCCTGCGGCGGCACCTGGACATCTTGCCCGCCGGTGATCGCGAGGACGGCGACGTTGATGCGGGCCAGTGCCGGCCGCGGGTCGTAGGCGATGAAGTCGCGCCACCAGCGGCCCCGATGGCGAGCCGTCGAGCGCACCTGCGCGCTCCGGCCGGCCGCGGCACATATCCAGGGCCGGGCGAAGCGGCCGCGATGACCCCCGAGGAGCACTCCAGGGCCTTCATGGCCTACGTCGCCGGGCTGCTAGCCGACGTCGACCGCTACCTCGCCGCAGGCACACCGGACCTGAGCCGCGACGGTGCTGGCTACACCGTGGCCGGCATGTACCTGACCGACGCCGAACGTGCCGGGTTCCTCCGCGACCTCGCCGCCATCGTCCGGCCCCTGCTTGCCAACGCACCCGGCAAAGGACGCCGACGCCGCATGCTCTACTCCATCTTCCTGCCCGAGCCAGACAGCAGAAGTGCGGTCAGAACTCACCAGCACTGATCACGGATCCCGCACCCACGTGCGGTCAGAACTTGCGAGTGACCTGCCCTGCGGGTCAGAACTCGCCCGCTGCGGGGAGTTCCCAAGCCCGGTGATTCGCGTCGGGAATCTCTACCGTGTGTCGACCGCCGACCTGTTCAGGTTGCTCGGCGTCGGCGCCGTACGACCACACGCGCCACCAACTGCCGCGTAGGGGCGTGTATGAACACGTGATCGCGGCCGACCGCACGGTCAAACGACGGTCAAACGATCAAGAGCCGGGTCGACGACCCTCAGCGATCCGGCTCTGACCTGCACTTACTTGGTAACGTAAGGGGCCTCTACTGCGGCTTCTTCAGTGGCTGACCGCAGAGGCGGACCGCAGAGGCGGACCGCAGAGGCGGACCGCAGAGGCGGACCGCAGAGGCGGACCGCAGATTCCGGCGGCCTGCAGGCTCGCAATCCCTTCCTGAGCGGTATCCGCTCTGAGCCTGGCGCATCATCATCCTTGGTACCGAACGTCGCGGCTATCTCCGCGTCCTCCGTGCGGAGCACGGCCAGCACCTGCGGCGCCATGCTGGGAAGGTTCACCGCCGCGACCTCGTGCACGACGTCCCAGTCAAGGCTGAAGTACGCGTGCACCGCGACGTTGCGGAACCCGCGGACCTCCCGCCACGGAATACCCGAGAGCCGCCCGCGCATCTCGTCGCTGAGGCACGACGCCGCCTCGCCGACCACACACACTCCGCTGGCGGAGAACCGCGTTCCTCAGGATCTCGTCCTCGCCCCACTGCTCACCGCGCTCGGCGAGCCAGCGCGCGACCGTGCGCGCGCTTTCGACGATGTCGGCCAGATAGAGGAGTTCCCGCCGGGGATCACGCGGCATAC
>DAHVAR010000112.1 GCA_027314515.1 Actinomycetota bacterium | reverse complement strand
CGCGGACGGCGTAGCCGTGGCGGGGGCCGTTTTCCAGGCTGGCCAGCAGCAGGGTGTCCAGGTGTCCTTTGAGTGCTTGCGCATCGGCCCTCATAGGTAGGTATGCTACCCCTGAAGGTGTTAGGTAGTTATCCTACCTAGTACGGGTGGCGGGTGGCCGGGGAGTGGCTGGAGGCAGGGGATGGCGGAGGCGGCTGGTGTGGCGGAGGGGCTGGGCAAGCGGTTCGGGCGGGTGACCGCGCTGGACGGCGTGGACGTGGAGCTGCCGGCGGGCAGCGTCCTGGGCCTGCTCGGCGCGAAGTCGCGCTGGGTGCCTAGTCGCTGATTAGCGAGGAAACCGGAATGCCATCAGCACCCGGCGCGCGACCCGCCACCCTCGACCGGGCGGCGGTCGGCGCGGAGATGGAACAAGCCAGGCTGGACTTTCACCGGCTCGTCGACGAGGCCACTCGCGCAGACCTGCGTAAGCCATCGGACGGGACCAGGTGGACCAACCAGCAACTGCTGTTTCACATGCTGCTCGGGTACCTGGTCGTCCGCGCGCTCCTGATCCTTGTCCGCGCCTTCGGCCTGCTCCCCGACCGGGCCAGCAAGGCCTTCGCCTGGCTGCTGAACTCAGCGCGCAGGCCATTCCACCTGATCAACTATCTCGGTTCCTGCGCAGGAGCGCGGATCATCCCGCCCGCTCGCCTGCCAGGCATGCTCGACCACGTCATCGCAGCATTGCAGCGCCGCCTTCGGCGGGAGACTGATGCCACTCTGGACCGCGGGATGCGCTACCCGACCAGCTGGGACCCGTTCTTCAGCAGTTACATGACCCTCGCTGAGCTATACCGGTACCCGACGCAGCATTACCGCTACCACCGCCAGCAGCTCACTGTGACGCGGGACGACCTGTGACCAAAGCCGTGCGGCTGCTGGCCGACCTCGACCGGCAAATTCAGGCGGCCGCTGACGAACCCGGCCACTTGGTGGCGGCGAGCCTGTTCAAGATCCTCACCATGATCCGGGCTGGGGCCCGGTCCGGGTCGGGAACTACGCCGGTGCCCCACAGCATCCCAGAACGCCAGTGCCCGCGCGGCCAGGTAGCTGGCCCATGTGGCAAGCCCTCCGCCGAAGCCGCTAGCAGCAGGTGTGACCCGCCAACTGCCAGCTCACAGCACCTTCCGGCCGTCCCGCCGCTCACAGCGGGGCGCTGCGGGACGCTCGGGACGCTCGGGCCGCCGATGCTAACAAGGCGACGACGAGGAGGTTTCGGTCATGACCACCGCGATCATCGGCAACCGGGGGATCGGATCTGGAACCGGAAGAGCTGCCCTGCCGGGCATTCCAGGTCCGTGAACGTGGACTCCCGGTGCAGGTGAAGCAGCACCGGCATGGGCGGCCCTCGCAGTGGCAGCTTGGTGTCCAGGGGTCGGTCGCCGATAGCTGAACTGACCCGGTGCGGGCTCCGTTACCCTAGGTGTCGGCCTGGTGCTTCTGGGTACAACAAGGATGCTTTACGCAGTTGACAGCGGGACTACTGCGGATAGGCGGCCGAGGCAGTGAGAGGCAGACATCTGATGCGTGCTGACATCAGACCTGGCGGCATCCTCCCCGATTACCCTCTCCCTGATCCGGCCGGCGCGGTACGCGCTCCGAGCGAACTTCAGCGCCCCGACCCGCTCATCCTGATGCTGGGGCGCGGCAACTACTGCCCCGGACAGCATCGGCAGCACCTCGAGCCGACGGCGAGCTACCCGAAGATCGCCGTCGCCTGCACCAGGGCCGCGACCATTGTCACCGACGACCATCACCCCGTGGCTCAAGCCTGGTCTGGTCATTCACAGCGTCTACAGCGGCCCCAGGTTCTGGGGCCGCCCGTCGCTTGCGACCTGCGGCATGACCTGCGCGCCTCCACTGGCGGAATCCGCCCGGACTGGGATCTCAGCAGCCCCGGTTTCCGCGAGGCCCGTGACGCGGGCGACCTCTCGCACATTAACTGCCAGGTCATGGCGAAACGGACCTGCTCGGCGTCGACGTGCTCGGGCGGGATCGCGGTGACCAGGAGCACCGGGCGGCCGGTGGTGATGGTGAACGGCGGCCTCCTCGCTTTGCAGCACGCGAACGCCATCGCTGAACGACCGTCCACCGGCCGTCACAGCGGTGACTCGCATCGGCCAGTCAGGAGGTGGTCCCGTGACCGCATCGGCCATCCCGCCGCAGTCGCCGGAACAGTTCGGCGCGGAGCAGGTCTCGATCTACGGTCACCGAGTGTGCTATCGGCGCGCTGGCGCGGGCCCGGTGCTGTTGCTGCTTCATGGGATCGGGGACAGTTCCCGCACCTGGATCCCCGCCATGGAGCTGCTGCAGCGCAGCTACACGGTGCTGGCCCCGGATCTGCCCGGGCACGGTAACTCTTCCAATCCCATCGGCGACTATTCCCTCGGCAGCCACGCCAGCAGCATGCGGGACCTGCTGCACCTGCTGGGTATCGAGCGGGTCACTGTGGTCGGGCACTCCTTCGGCGGCGGCGTGGCCATGCAGTTCGCCTACCAGTTCCCCAGCCTCTGCGAGCGCCTGGTTCTTGTCGACGCCGGCGGGCTGGGACGCGAGGTGAACTGGATACTTCGCCTCGCAACCATTCCGGCGGCCGAGTACGTGATGCCGGCGCTGTTTCCTGCTGTCATGCGCCGCTGGGGGGACCAGGTGGCGAGGTTCCTGCTCGACCGGGGCATCTCGAACGCCAGGGCGGCAGAGCTGTGGCGCTCCTACCGCTCACTGACCGACCCCGGGAATCGCGCGGCTTTCGTCCGCACGGCGCGGGCGGTGATCGACCCGGGCGGGCAGTCCGTGAGCGCCGTGAACCGCCTCTACCTGGTCGCGCAGATGCCCACGCTCATCGTGTGGGGAGACCGGGACAAGATCATCCCGCTCGTTCACGCCCGCCATGCACACGAAGCCATCCCCAACAGCCGGCTGGCGGTCATGGAGGGCGCGGGCCACGCCCCTCAACTGGAAGATCCCGCCTGGTTTGCGGAGATTCTGGCGGATTTCCTCAATACCACCGCGCCGTTCTGGTTCGACCCGGAAGAGCTGCGCGACTTGCTGCGCCGGAATACCGCCTCGTGAGCCAGGGGCTGCCACCCCGCTGGTCGCACCCAGGTCATGGGCTTCTCCCACCGTCGTGACAGTGCGCCCCTTTTCGGAAATCCACGCAAGGGCATGCTGCTCCGCCAGTCCCCACGGCCGTCGCCTCCGTCCGCTGCGTGACCGCTGTGACACAGTGTCATTAGATGACGCCACGACCGAGGTGAGGTATGTGAATGCGCGAAACGTGTGGGTGACCAAGGACGACGGCAGCGACTTTATCCGGGCTGATGCCATCGCGGGAGTCGGCCGTGACTACAACGGTTACATCACTGCCCGGCTGGCAGGGGGTGAAGGTTCGGCCGTGACACTTGTCGCGCCCGCGTCCGGTTGCCCGTCCACGCCGGATGATTTCCACCGCCAGCTGATCAAGATTGCGGCCGAGCTGTCTGACGCAGCCGAGCCGAATGTTGTACGGCCTGTCTGTGACGAACATAACGGCTGGAGGTGGGTCAAGGAGCCCCTGTAGCAGGAACGCCGCCTCAGTCCCTATCGCTGGCCACGCCCGACCGCGTCACAGGATGTCACTGCCGGCCAGCAAGGCCAGGACCTCGCCTACGGTGCGTTCCCTGCTGCTGGGCTCGGGCAGCGGTAGGTGCTGCTGTATCTGGTAGCGGTTGCGGCGGCCGGTCTTCTCCTTGATGATGTAGCCTGCCTCGGCGAGGTCGAGGACGATCGCGTAGGCGCTGCGTTCGGTGATGCCGACCCGGTCGGCGATGTCACGCAGGCGGATGCCGGGGTCGCGGGCGATGCACAACAGCGCCTGGGCGTGGTTGGTCAGGAAGGTCCAGCTGGCAGCGGGCATCGGGTCTTCTATTCCGGAAGAAATTTGCTGGTAATCTTGCACTAGCGTACCGTGAAAGCCGAGGCAGCGGCCTCAGTCGCCGACGGCGGTCAGCACACCGGGTACGGGAGGGGTTTGATGCCCATGGCCTGGTTGCCATTTCATTGTCATGACGGCGGTCGTTTCGAGGCTGCTTATGCGCTCGAAGCCAGCCCTGGCTCTGCAGGCGGCGCGCTTATGAATGCCGAGTGCCTGCCGGTTGTGCCGGCCTGGAACGACGGTGGTGAGCTTGCCAGCGCGCTCAATACGTCCGGACTCGACCGCCGCCTGCACGTGGATGGCAGCGTGGAGGCGGCAACCAGCGGAACCCGGTCGCCATGACGGCAGATGCCGCGGCGCGCGGGGGCGAGGAGAGGCCGGCCAGGTCGGGCGTGAGTGACTATGCCCTGCTGTCGCGCGCGGTGAGGCAGGCCGGCCTGATGGACCGGCGCCCGGGCGAATCCGCCGGGCGGATCGCGATCACCCTGGTTCTGCTGGCGGCGGGCTGGGTCGCGGTCGTGCTGGTGGGGGATTCCTGGTGGCAGCTCGCGGTGGCGGTGTTCCTGGCCGTCATGTTCACCCAGGTCGGCTTCCTCGGCCACGAGGCCGGGCACCGGCAGATCTTCGCGTCCCGGCGGCTCAGCTACATCCTGGGCATCTTGCTGGGTAACCTGGGTATCGGGCTGAGCTTCGGCTGGTGGGTGGCGAAGCATAACCGGCATCACGCGAACCCGAATACCGAAGGTGCCGATCCGGACATCATGATGCGCGCCCTGGCGATGACGCCCGGCCAGGCACGTCTGAGCCGGGGAGTGTCCAGGGTCGTGTACCGCTGCCAGGCATTCCTGTTCTTCCCGATGCTGCTGGGCGAGGCTTTCAGCGTCCATGCCGCCAGCATCCGGGCTGTGTCGAGCCGGGGCAGGCAGCACCGGCCCGCCGAGGCTGCCCTGCTCGCCGTGCACATCGCCGCCTACCTGGCGGTCGTCTTTCTGGTCATGGACCCGGTGAAGGCTGTCGTGTTCATCCTGGTCCAGCAGGGCTTGTTCGGCCTGTATCTGGGCGCATCCTTTGCCCCGAACCACAAGGGCATGCCCATCCTGCGCCGTGAAGACGATCACGACTTCCTGCGCCGGCAGGTGCTGACGTCTCGCAACATCCGCGGGGGCTGGTTCACCAACCTGGCTCTCGGCGGCCTGAACTATCAGATCGAGCATCATCTGTTCCCGTCCATGCCCCGCCCGAACCTGCGCCGGTCCCAGCCGCTCATCAGAGAGTTCTGCCAGCAGCACGGACTGCCGTACTGCCAGGCCAGCCTGGTCGGCTCCTACGCCCAGGCGCTGCGTTACCTGCACGCCGTCGGCACGGAAGCGCCCGCCTAGCGCCAGCTGGCTCGGTGCTCTCCGTGCTCTCGGTGCCAGCTTGTGCGCGACTCGGCCTGTTACCGGCCGCCTGGTGCCGGCCGCCTGTTACCGGACGCCTGTTACCGGACGCTGAGAGGCGGGCGCTAACCACGGCATGCGAGCAAACGACGTGCGGTGCCTGTGCCGTGCCGGCCGGCAGGGCGCCATGCAGGCAAGGCGCTCCGGTGTCAGCGCCCGCGCCGGGCGCGGTATCGAGAGGACATGGCGGCCGCGGCGGTGCCCGTGGCCAGGGGCGCCGCCGTGGCCAGTTCCGGCGCGGGCTGCGGGGCCGGAAGCGTGGCCGGCGCGGCTGGCGCGCCGACGATGGTGCGCAGCAGCGGTGAGCCGGAGTGGACTGTGGCCGTCAGCGGGGTGACGTTTGCCTTGCGCATCAGCGCGCGCACGTCCCCGGCTTGCGGGGGTGTCTGTAGCGTGATCACGACGCCGCTGGCGCCTGCGCGGGCGGTGCGGCCTGACCGGTGCAGGTAGGCCTTGTGCTCAGCGGGCGGATCGGCATGGATGACCAGGTCAATGCCGTCCACGTGGATGCCGCGGGCCGCGATGTCGGTCGCTACCATGACCCGGGTCGTGCCGGATGAGAACGACGCGAGGTTGCGCTCACGGGCTCCCTGTCCCAGGTTGCCGTGCAGTTCGGCTGCCGGGATGCGTGCTGCCGCGAGCTGGCGGGCCAGCCGCTGGGCTGAGCGCCTCGTCCGGGTGAAGATCAGCGACCGGTTCTTGCCGCCGGCCAGCGTGGTGAGCACGGCCGCGCGGTCTGCGGGCGTGACCGTCAGCAGGTGGTGGACCATCGCAGCGGGTGCGGCAGCCACCGCGTCGGCAGCGTGCCGGACCGGATTATGCAGGAAACGGCGCACCAGCACGTCGACGTCGTTGTCGAGGGTTGCCGAGAAGAGCATCCGCTGGCCGCCCGCCGGGGTCGCGTCCAGCAGCCGCCGCACCACGGGCAGGAACCCGAGGTCAGCCATGTGGTCCGCTTCGTCGAGCACGCTGACCTCGACATCACCGAGATGGCAGTGACCTTGCTGGATGAGGTCGGCCAGCCGGCCCGGGCAGGCAACGAGGATGTCGGCCCGGGCCCGGAGCGCGGCCACCTGGCGGCTCTGCGGGCTGCCGCCGAAGACCGTCACTGCGCTCAGCCCCGCGGCCCGGGCCAGGGGCAGGATCACCGCGTGGACCTGGTTGGCTAGCTCGCGGGTCGGCACCAGCACCAGGCCGCGAGGCCGGCAGGCCATGGTGTGGCCCCCGGCCAGGGCAGCGACCAGCGGAATGGCGAACGCGAGAGTCTTGCCGGAACCGGTCCGGCCCCGGCCGAGCACGTCACGTCCGGCCAGCGCGTCCGGAAGCGTGAGTGCCTGGATCGGGAACGGGGTGGTGATGCCCGCGCTGGCGAGCGCGGCGACCATGTGAGCGGGCACGCCGAGGGAAGAGAATGTGACGCCCGAGGTGACGGCGCCGGGCGTGCTGCGGCGTCCGCGACGGGCAGAATCGGGCGTTTCGATGGACAGGGCTGACAAAGTGGGTTGTCCTTCGGACTGTGGTGGCCGCATCGTCATGGGGGCCGCCACGTCCGTGGAAACCAGCTCGGTGACCGAGCGACATACGACCGGCGCGCCCTGGATGGCAGCGCCGTACGGATAGAGGCTATCGCACGCCAAGATCCGCTGGAGCGAAGGTCCAGCAGTGACGCTCGCCGGGCCTGCCCGGCAGCGTCCTTCAGTCCCCGGCACCAGGTGTCCACCAGGCACAAGCACACCCCGGCCGTCGACCCGCCCCGCTCCGCGGTACGGCGAGGATGCGGGTGTGCCGCCAGCACTCCGGTCGCAAACAGGTGGCAGCCAGGCCAGCGGCCAGCGCGGTCGCGCTGACTGTGACAGCGCGGCTAAGGCGGATGGCCCTGCCGATATCGGAGGTCTGGGGCGGCCGTCCGGTGCCGATATGCGGCCTGTGCTCTGTGCGCCCGGAGTAAGCAAGCAGGCCGCCGAGGCGAAGGCCGAGGGCGCCGGCGAACGCTGCCTCGCACCAGCCGGCGTTGGGACTCGGGTGACGTGGTCCGTACTCGCGCGCTGCCTGCCAGGTAGTGCGCGGCTTGCCGCGGACTGCGGGGGAGCAAGCGGCGGCCAGCAGGGCGGTGACCCGTGCCGGCATCCAGTTCGCGACGTCATCCAGGCGTGCCGATGCCATGCCGAAGTGTTCGTACCGCGGCGAGTGATGGCCGACCATGGCATCGAGAGTGTTCACTGCGCGGTAACCAGACATGCCCGCCGGGCCGGCCAGCGCTCCCCAGATCAGCGGCGCGACTATGGCATCGCTAGTGTTCTCCGCCACGGACTCCACGACAGCCCTGGCGATCTGCGCGTGGTCCAGGCCCTGGGGGTCGCGCCCGCACAGGGACGGGAGCGCGTCGCGAGCCTGTGCGAGGTCACCGGCGGCCAGGGCAGTCTCGATCCGGCGGGCTGCTGCGGACAGTGACCGGGACGCGACCGCCGTCCAGGCCGTCACCGCGGTGATCGCGGTCCTCCCGGCTGCGCTGCCACGGGCGCAGCGCGCGGCGACGAGCAACGGGCCGATGCCGAGCAGCAGGCCGCCGGCCGCGTAGCTCACGCCGGTCGCTGTGCGGTCGGCGTGAACGCGCTCCTCAAGGGCGGTCATGAACTGGCCGAACAGCGCGACCGGATGACCGCGTTCCGGGTCCCCGAGGATCGCGTCGGCGACAGCGCCAGCTATCAGGCCGCCGGCGAGCGGCCAGTCCCGGCCCGATCGGCGGGGCTGCTGTCCGGCGCCGGGGGCAGGCCGGCCGCTGACCGGCCTCATATCCCGGACCGCACGACGGGCAGGCTGGGCCAAGGTCCGTGCTCGATCAGCCGGAGCAGCGCATCGGTGTCCAGGCTGCTCCCGACGGCGTCTGCGAGCACGTCGAACTGGGCCTGCCGGGCCGCGGCGAAGCAGGTGCCTGCTGCCGGGACGAAGCCGCTCCCTGCCTGTCGCGCTGTCTCGGTCAGGTAAGACCGGCGGAACGCGTCGTTCTCGAAGATTCCGTGCCATAGCGTGCCCGACACCGCGCCAGCCTGGCAGCCGTCCAGCGCCGTTGCCCCGTCGCCGGAAGGCTGGCTAGTGAACCACGGCCGCGCGCCGCTGACCTCGACGACACCGTGATGGATCTCATAGCCCGCGACCGGTACCAGGCCGGCGTACCCGGATGGGCGGCGCAGGGTCTTGCCCGCCGCGAAGCGGGTAACGGCGGGCAGCAGGCCAAGGCCAGGTACCGCTCCAGCGCGGCTCTCGACCTCGTCGTCGATCACGGTGCCGAGCATCTGGTAGCCGCCGCAGATGCCGAGGATCGGCCGTCCGTCCGCGGCCCGTTTCGCAAGCGCGTCGTCCAGCCCGCGCGCCCGGAGCCAGGCGAGGTCGGCGACGGTCGTCTTCGTTCCGGGCAGGATCACCAGGTCGGCATCCTGCAAGGCCCGCGCGGAGCTGGCAAACCGGACGCTGACACCAGGCTCGAGCGCGAGGGCGTCCACGTCGGTGAAGTTGGAGATGTGGGGGAGGCGGATCACGGCGACCTGCAGCGAGGCGCCGCTCTCACCCGTCTCCGCCGGCCCGTAGGAGCCTTCGGCGGCCACGGCGTCCTCAGCATCAATCCACGTCTGGGTCAGGAAGGGAACGACACCCAGGACCGGCCTGCCTGTCCGCGCGGTGAGTTCGTCCAGGCCAGGCGTCAGCAGCGACTGTTCGCCGCGGAACTTGTTGATCACGAACCCGCTGATCAGGGCCTGGTCGGCTGGCTCGAGCAGAGCCAGCGTCCCATACAGGGCGGCGAGCACGCCACCGCGGTCGATGTCGCCGACGACGAGTACCGGCAGGTGCCGAGCCCTGGCGATGCCCATGTTGGCCAGGTCACCGCGCCGCAGGTTGATCTCGGCGGGCGAGCCGGCCCCCTCGCAGATGACCACGTCGAACCGGGACCTCAGGTCGTCGTAGGCGTCCAGGACTGTGGTCAGCAGCCGCGAGCGGCCCGCTCCGGCGCGCCAGTAGCCGTCGGCCGCGGTATCGCCGACGGCACGGCCCAGCAGCACGACCTGGCTGGTCAAGTCGCTGGCGGGCTTGAGCAACACCGGATTCATCGCGGGCTCGGCGGGTACGCCGCACGCGGCCGCCTGCGCCGCCTGCGCCCGGCCGATTTCGGCGCCGTCGGGCGTCACGACCGAGTTGTTGGACATGTTCTGCGCCTTAAACGGAGCTACCCGGATGCCCTGGCGAGCGAGCCACCGGCAGATGCCGGCGGTCAGCACTGACTTGCCAGCGTCCGATGCCGTGCCGGCGACCAGCACTGACCCTGTCGTCACGAGAGGCTTGCGCTCCTTCCGTATCAGCGGCCAGTCGTTCCGGCCGGGCCGGCGGTGATGCCCGCGGTCCACCTGGCTTCCACGTTGCCCCACCGCCAGTAGGCGAGGGCGGCCGCCCACACTGTCACGAACAGTCCGGCAATGCAGAAGCCGGCGACGTTGATGTTGAAGTTGGCCATGAGCGACCAGAACCCGCCGCGCAGGTGCACCTCCGTGGTGAGGATGCCAAGAATCTCGATCGTGCCGATGATGAACGCCGCGCCGATCGACAGGGCAGTGATGACCAGGTTGTAGTAGACCTTGCGCACAGGCCGGGCGAACGCCCAGCCGTAGGCAAAGTTCATGAAGCACCCGTCGATGGTGTCGAACAGCATCATGCCACCGGAGAACAGCGCCGGCAGGGCCAGTACGGCGTAGTACGGCAGTCCCTGGATCGCGGCGTAGGCGGTCGCCGCCAGCAGCACCACCTCGGTCGCGGTGTCAAAGCCGATGCCGAATACCAGGCCGACGAAGTACAGCTGCCAGCTATGCGTGAGCGAGCGCATGAACCGGCCGAAGAACCGGTACATCAGCCCGCGCGCCTGCAGCCGGTCCTCCAGCTCGCTCTCACTGTAGGTGCCGTTTCGCATCTCGCGGAATACCTTGAAGATGCCGGCGAGGACGATGAGGTTGAGCACGGCGATCAGGTACAGGAAGCTGGCCGAGAGCACCGTCCCGATGGTGCCGCCCGCCGTCTCGTAAGCGGAACTTGGGTTGACGACCGCGCCGAACACGGCCCGGGCCGCGATCGTGATCCCGGTGCCGACCGCGACAACGATCGTCGAGTGGCCGAGCGAGAAGAAGAAGCCAGTGCCCAGCGGGCGCTTCCCGTCAGCCAGCAGCTTGCGCGTCGTGTTGTCGATGCACGAGATGTGATCGGCGTCGAAGGCGTGCCGGAACCCGAGGAACCACGCGGTGATCGCGACGCCGAGTCCGACGCCGAGCCCGCGCGTGCCGCCTACGCCCTTGTAGTCGAAGTGGTGCGGCATCACGCACATCACGTAGATGCCCCAGCCGGCCACGTTGATCGCGAGAACGAACAGGAACATCGACACGAGTCGGCCCCGCTCGCGGCCGGTCAGCTCAGCCATGACCTGCCGCAGGCGCGACCGAGCCGCGGCGTCTGCTTCCGGCGCGCCGCCGGGGAGTTGCTGCATGAGTTATCCTCCCAAACCGCGGAGGATGAAGAGAACTCGCAGGCACCGTGAGACCGGTGTCGCGCGAACGGCCCTTCATCCGAGGACTGAGGTTCGCCGGGGTACCACGTGCAGGCGGCCGGACTCGTCCCCTGCGAGGGGCTTCACCGTTGCGGGACAGTGCCGGATTCACACCGGACTTCGCTGCTCAGGACTTCGCCGTGGGGCACTGCCCAGAGTCTTTCGCACCGTACCGGGGTGCGGTTCGGGGAGTCAACTTGATCGTTCATCGCCGGGAGCTTCCCTGCCGACCGTGCCCGCCGCGGGTCACCGTGACTGCGGCAGGCATCGCGCGCGGGCGCGGTCACGGTACCGTCAGGCCCCCTGCTTCTCACTGTCGCCTGCCCGCCCGGTCGCCTGCCCGCCCGCGCGGGCGGGTACGGCCCGCCCGCCATCAGGAAGCCGCAGCCGCGATAGCGTGCCGTCGATGAACTCACCTGCCAGCGAACCGGAAACGCCAGCCTCGGTCACCGTCGTGGGGATCGGCGCGGACGGCTGGCGGTCACTGGCCGAGGACGCCCGCGCGGTCCTGACGGCTGCGGCCGCGATCGCCGGCAGTCCACGTCAGCTAGCCCTGCTGCCCGACCTCGCCGCCCGGCGGATTCCGCTGCCCGTCCCGCTGCTGGCGAACCTGGACCAGCTGGTCAGCGAGAGCCCGGGCTTGTGCGTCCTGGCCAGCGGCGACCCGACGCTGCACGGCATCGGCGCCACGCTGGCGCAGCGCCTCGGCGCCGCGGCCGTGCGCATCCTCCCCGGTGTGTCCTCGGTAGCGCTCGCCTGCGCCCGGATCGGCTGGCCGCAGCACGAAGTTGCCGTCGTGTCGCTGGTCAACCAGCCGCCCGAAGCCGTACTGGCCGCCCTGCAGCCAGGTGCGCGGCTGATCGTGCTGTGCCGCGACCGCCGGACTCCGCGTGCAGTGGCTCGCGTGCTGACCGAGCGCGGCTGGGGGGCCAGCGAGCTGACCCTGCTGGAAGAGCTCGGGTCATCTGCCGAACACCGGAGCCGGCCGGTGCCGGCGGCAGCTCTGACGGCAACCGGCTCGGCTGACCTGTGCGTGCTCGCCATTACGGCCCGGCCGGGACCGGGGGCAGTCTGCGGCCGCATGCCAGGACTGCCGGACAGCGCCTATGAGACCGACGGGCAGATCACCCGGCGTGAGCTGCGCGCCCTGGCGCTGGCGGTGCTGCGGCCCTGGCCCGCGGCGCTGCTGTGGGATGTCGGCGCCGGCAGCGGCAGCATCGGCATTGAGTGGATGCGCGCGGAGCCGCTCGCGCGGGCGATCGCGATCGAGGCCAGGCCCGACCGCGCCGGCCGGGCCGTCCGCAATGCCGCGGCGCTCGGGGTGCCGGCGCTGCAGGTGGTCACCGGCACGGCGCCGGACGCACTCGCCGGGCTGCCGGACCCGGATGCGGTGTTCATCGGCGGAGGCATCACCGCCGGAGTGCTGCCGGCCTGCTGGCACCGGCTGCGGCCAGGTGGCCGGCTGGTGGCGCACGCGGTCACGATCGAGTCGGAGACGCTGCTGCATGAATGGCAGCGCGAGCACGGCGGAGAACTGGTCCAGGTGTCCGTCAGCTACTGCGAGCCGCTGGGCGGCTTCACCGCGTGGCGGCCCGCATTGCCAGTAACCCAGTGGCAGGTGACCAGGCCGTGACCGTTCATTTCATCGGGGCCGGCCCCGGCGCGGCTGACCTGCTGACCCTGCGGGCGCAGCGGATCATCGAAACGGCACCGGTCGTCCTGTACGCCGGCAGCCTCGTGCCGCCTGAGGTGCTTGCCGGGACCAGCCCGGCAGCCCGGCTCGTGGATACCCGGGATCTGGACCTCGACGCGATCACCGCCGAACTGGTGTCGGCGCACCAGGCGGGACGCGACGTCGCGCGCCTGCACAGCGGCGATCCGTCGATCTTCAGCGCCGTCGCCGAGCAGGCCAGGCGACTCGACGCCGCGGGGGTGCCGTGGCAGATCGTCCCCGGCGTGCCTGCGTTCGCGGCCGCGGCCGCGGCCCTGCGCCAGGAACTGACCCTGCCCGGCGTCGGGCAGACCGTCGTGCTCACCAGGACCGCCGCCCGCGCCACGCCGATGCCGCCCGGAGAGGACCTCGCCTCGCTCGCCGCGACCGGCGCCACCCTTGTCCTGCACCTGGCGGTGCAGAACATCGACCAGGTCGCCGCGGACCTGTTGCGGCACTACGGCCCGGACTGCCCGGCCGCCGTGGTGGCGCGGGCCAGCTGGCCAGACGAGGAGATCATCCGCTGCCCCCTCGGCGAGATTGCCGGCCGGGTGCGCGCCCGCGGAATCCGCCGCACCGCCATCATCGTGGTCGGGCGGGTGCTGGCCGGGTCGTGTTTCGGTGATAGCCACCTGTACTCAGCCGGGCGCGACCGCGGCGCTGGCAACGATCGGAGCACGCCATGAGAACGGTTTCCGTCATTGGCATCGGGTCCGGGAATCCCGACCACGTCACCGTGCAGGCCATCAACGAGCTGACTGCCGCCGACGTGGTGTTCATGCTCGACAAGGGCGACGACAAGGAAAGCCTCACCGATGTCCGCACCCAGATCTGCCAGCGCTACATCTCCGGCGGCTGCCGGATCGTCACCGCTGCCGACGCGCAGCGCGACCGCGGCGCCGCGCGGTACGCCGCGGCCGTCGATGACTGGCGTGCCCGCCGAGCCGATATCTACGAGCGGCTGCTGGCCAGCGAGCTCGGCGAGGACGGCCGCGGCGCGTTCCTCGCCTGGGGTGACCCGGCGCTGTACGACAGCACGCTGCATGTGCTGCACGAGGTGATGGATCGCGGCGCGATCAGCTTCGAGCTGCGCGTGATCCCGGGCATCAGCAGCGTGCAGGCGCTGGCCGCCAGCCACCAGATCAGCCTGACCAGGACCGGCCGCCCGCTGCACATCACCACCGGCCGGCGGCTGGCGGCCGAGGGCTTTCCCTGGCACAGCGACGACGTCGTCGTCATGCTCGACGCGCGGAGCGCTTTCACCGTCGCCGCCGGTGACGACGAGATCTACTGGGGCGCCTACGTCGGCATGCCCGATGAGATCACCATCGCCGGCCGCGCCGCTGACGTCGCGCAGCGCATCATCGACGAGCGCGAGGCAGCACGGCAGCGGCACGGCTGGATCATGGACACCTACCTGCTCCGGCGGGCCGCCAGCCCAGCCGGGCCGGCCAGCCCAGCCGGGCCGGCCGGCCCCGGCGAGCCGGCCGGATGACAGCGGCCGCGCCAGCCGTCCTGATCCTCGGCGGCACCAGCGAAGCGCGCAGCCTGGCATCGCGGCTGGCCGCCCGGCCCGGCTTGCGCGTCATCTCGTCCCTGGCCGGCCGCGTCCGTGACCCGGCGCTGCCGGCCGGCGAGGTCCGCATCGGCGGGTTCGGCGGTGCCGGCAACCTGGCGGCCTGGCTGGCGGCCCAGCACATCAGCGCGGTCGTGGACGCCACTCATCCGTTTGCCGAGGGCATCTCCGCCAGTGCCGCGGCGGCGGCCGGCCGAACCGGCGTTCCGCTGCTGCGAGTGGTCCGCCCGCCATGGCTGCCCGGCGACGGCGACGCCTGGCACCCGGCCGCATCCCTGGCGGAGGCCGCCACCATGCTTCCCGGCCTCGGCGACCGCGTCTTTCTGACCACCGGGCGCCAGGGTCTCGCGACGTTTGCCTCGCTGCGGCAGCTGTGGTTCCTGATCCGCTGCGTCGACCCGCCCGCCGGGCCGGTGCCGCCGCAGTGCCAGGTCATCCTGGCCCGCGGCCCCTACGACGCCGGCGCCGAGCGCGCGCTCATGCGCCGGCACCGGATCGGCGTGCTTGTTACCAAGAACAGCGGCGGGGAGCTAACGGCTGGCAAGCTCTCTGCCGCCCGCGACCTCGGCATCGCCGTCGTCATGGTCACCCGTCCGGTGCTGGCCGCGGCGCCGGAGTGCTCTTGCGCCGAGGATGCCGAGAGCTGGCTGCTGCGCCAGCTTCACCGTAGTGCCGGGGCGTGAACACCACCGGCTGCCCGCCGTGCTCCGCCGCTCTTGTCGCGCTGGAGCCGACGATGACCAGCGTGGACATATCGACATCCGCTGCGCTCAGGTCAGCCAGCGTGATCACCTGCAGCTGCTCGCCCTCGCGGCCCACGCAGCGGCCGAGGATGACGGGAGTCGCCGGGCTGCGATGGCGCAGGATGATGTCGGCGACGGCGGTCAGCTGCCAGGTCCGTGACCGGGATGCGGGGTTATACAGCGCCAGCACGAGGTCAGCGGCGGCGGCGTGCTCGACCCGGCCGGCTATCACCGGCCACGGCTTCAGCCGGTCCGAGAGGCTGAGCACGCAGTAGTCGTGGCCGAGGGGCGCGCCTGCCCTGGCCGCGACCGCCTGCGCGGCTGTGACGCCCGGCAGCACCGTCACCGGGACGCCGGCCCATCGGTCGCCGCCGGCCACTGCCTGCTCCAGCACCGCTGCCGCCATCGCGAACACGCCAGGATCGCCGGATGACACCACCGCGACCCGCCGCCCGGCGGCGGCCAGGTCGAGCGCCAGCGCGGACCGCTCGGCCTCGACCGTGTTGCCCGATGCGTGCCGGTCCTGACCGGGGCGTACCGCGACGCGGGCCAGATACGGCCGGTAGCCGACCAGGTCGGTGGCCGCCGCGATGGCGGCGTCGGCCTCGGGCGTCAGCCACCCGGGGTCGCCGGGCCCCAATCCGACGATCACCACGCCCGGCTGGGTCGTCTCGCGGTGGCCTCGGCCGGGCACGAGCGCCAGCGACATGTACGGGACATCGGCCGGATCCACGCCGGCCAGCGGCTCGACCCGCTCGCGGTCGGTGCCCGCGCGCTCGACGTACAGGGCACGGCCGAGCTGGCCGGCCTCCTCCAGCGCTGAGCGGACGGCGGCGAACGTGCGGCCGAGCTTGAGCACCGCTGCCGCGTCCGCGCCGGCCAGCCGGGCCCGGAGCTGATCTGCGGGCAGCGTGCCCGGCAGCACCGTCAGCGTCTCGTCGTGCTGTACGAGCGGCACCCCGGCGGCCGCCGCGGCAGCGGACACCGAGGAGACGCCCGGCACGATCACCGACCGGAACCGGCCGCGGAGCCGCTCGTGCAGGTGCAGGTACGACCCGTACAACGACGGGTCACCCTCGCACAGGACCACTACGTCACGGCCGTCGCGCAGGTGCCGGGCCAGCCGCTCGGCGGCTTGTGCGTAGAACTCCGCCATCGCGCCGTCGTAGCCGCCGGGATGGTCGCTGATCCCGGTGGTGACCGGGTAGCGAAGCACCTCCTCGGTCTGGCCGTCTCGCAGGTACGGCGCGGCGGCGGCCCGCGCGATGCTCCGGCCGTGCGCGGCGCAGTGATAGGCGATGACGTCTGCCGCCGAGATGAGCCGGGCAGCCCGGACGGTGACCAGGCCGGGATCACCTGGCCCGACGCCCACACCGGTGACCTGCCCGGGTCGCGGACTCATTCCGGATCTCCCGCCAGCGCGTTCACCGCGGCTGCCGTCATAGCCGAGCCGCCGCGCCGGCCGAGCACGGTCAGGTAGGGCACCCCGCCCGGCCAGGACGTCAGCGCCAGCTTGGACTCGGCCGCGCCGATGAAGCCGACCGGGATGCCGATGATCGCCGCGGGCTGTGGTGCTCCCGCGCCCAGAAGCTCCAGCAGCCGGAACAGCGCGGTCGGGGCGTTGCCGATGGCGACGACGGCCCCGGCCAGCTGATCGCCCCACAGGTCGATAGCCGCGGCCGACCGGGTGGTGCGCAGCCGCGCCGCCAGCTCAGGTACCCGGGGGTCGCGGAGCGTGCAGACGACCGGGTTGCCGGCCCGCAGCCGGGAGCGGGTGATGCCGCCGGCCACCATGACCGAGTCGCACAGCACCGCCGCGCCGCCAGCCAGGGCTGCCCGCGCCGCGGTCCCGGCGCCGGGCGACCAGGCGACATCGGCCGGCAGGTCGGTCATCCCGCAGGCGTGGATCATCCGCACGACCGCGGGCTCCAGGTCGGCCGGGATCGCGCTCAGGTCGGACTCCGCGCGGATGACCGCGAACGACGCGCGGTAGATCTGCGCGCCGTCCCGCTCGTAGTCAGGCGCGGCTCCGGCTGCGGCCGCGACGTTGCTGCCCTGGCCGGCCGGCGACGTGGTGCCGGTCATGACATTCCGGCGATCGTGATTCCGGCCGGCTTCCCGCCGATGAGGAAGCTGCCGGGACCGGTCGCGACGATCAGGTCAGCGTCGGCCGGCGCGCCGCAGCCCCGCGCGCATCCGGCCCAGTGGATGCGGGGATGTCCGGGCATCGGCCGTGCGAGCGCGCGCACGTCGGCGACCGACCGGCCGCAGGCCATGCCGCTGCAGGAGCTGACGCCGGACATCGTGTCCTCGTCGCTGGTCAGCAATCCGGATCCGGCCAGCCGGGCTAGCGCGTCGGCCGCCGTGACCGCCAGCGGGATCACGATCCGGCCCGCTGCTGCCAGCCGCAGCACCTCGGCCGGGTGCAGCAGCGACCCGGTCAGCCTCAGCTGCGCTGCGGTGAGCCGCCCGAGCCGGGCGCCGGCCACCAGCACACCGGGCTCGCCCGCCGCCAGCGCGCCCAGCAGCAGCCGGCCGACGTCGGGCGGCACGGCCGCCAGGGGGGCACCGCCCGCCGCCGTGGCCACCGCGCGGCCGCCGCCGGGCAGGTCGCGGATCCGGGTGACGTTCGTGCCCACGCCGAGCCTGACAGCGGCGCGGGCAGCGGCGATGGCGGCGGGCACGGCAGCCCGGACGGGCAGCAGGATGCCGGCCCTGCATCCCGCTATCAGCAGCTCGGCCTGCCGGCCGGTCCGGCGCAGGCCGACATCGGATCGGGCGATGGCGGCGCCGCCGGTCCCGTCGTCGACCGCAAACACAAACCTGCCCGGTAGCGCCGCGAGCGCCGGATCGGCGACGATCGCGGCGTCGAGGGCCCGCACCAGGCGGCGCAGCGGCGGCCGGCCGCCGAGGCCGGACAGCGGGCTGGCGGTGATGTTCCGTGCCCGGTCGTGCGCGCCCGACGGCAGCAGGCCCGCCTGCGCGGCGCGGCTGGCCAGGCTGGCGCCGGCTCCGGGCCGCAGACCGCGCAGCTGGACGTTGCCCCGCGCGGTGACGTCCACGTTCCCGTCCCCGAACTCGCTGGCCAGTGCGGCGACGGCGGCCCACTGCCGCCCGGTGACGTAACCGCCAGGCAGCCGGATCCGCGCGACCGCGCCGTCCCGTGCCGGGTGGAGATCCAGCAGGCCAGGGCACGCATCGGTGGCTGCCTGCACTGGTACCTCCGCTCTGCGGCCGGGGCCCGGCACCGCGCTGGCGCCGGGCCGGATCGGTCCGGGCGCGCGCCGCCGGGCACCGGCGGGACTCGAAGCGCATCATAGGCAGTCGCCGCGCCTGCCTGCCACGCCGGACGCCACGCCGGCGGCCGTAGTACAGTCAGTCCACAACGCGACAGCCAGCGAGGAAGCCGGTGTGAATCCGGCGCGGTCCCGCCACTGTCACCGGGTAGCAGACCCCATGTGCGGTCACGGCCCCTGCGGGCTGGAAGGCCGGGGCGAGCGCCGATCCGGGAGCCAGGACACTCCGGCGTCGCGACCGTCAACTGGGGCGCGGACCCCGGAGGAGGCCAGCGTGGAAGATGACCGCCTGTGCACGGTGGCGCTGCTGTCCACGTCTGACACCGACCTGCTCACCGCCCGGTCCAGCGGCGTCGGCTACAAGCTCGCCAACCCGGCCCGCCTTCTCCCGGCCGACCTCCCCGCGTTGCTGGCCGGCGCCGATGTCGTGGTCGTCCGCCTGCTCGGCGGTGAGGAAGCCTGGCGGGCGGGATTGGCGTCGCTGCGCGCGCAGGATCGCCCGGTTATCGTCGTCAGCGGCGAACAGGCACCGGACGCGGCGCTGATGGCGCTGTCAACCGTCCCGGCCGGGATTGCCGCGCAGGCGCATGCGTACCTGGCGCACGGCGGGACGGCGAACCTGCGCGAGCTGGCCCGGTTCCTGACCGACACCGTGATGCTCGGCGGCACCGGCTTCGAGCCGCCGCGGCCAGCTCCGCCGTGGGGCGTCCGCAAGGCACCGCAGCTCGACGGCAACAGCGATCTCGCCGGCGCGCCGGTGATCGGCATCGTCTACTACCGGGCGCACGAACTGGCCGGCAACGCCGCCTTCATCGACGACCTCGCCGCCGCGGTAAACGCGGCCGGCGGAAAGCCGATGCCGGTGTGGTGCGGCAGCCTGCGGTCCGCCGAGGCTGACCTGCTGAAGCAGCTGGCGACCGCGGACGTGCTTGTCGTGACGGTGCTGGCGGCTGGCGGCAGCACCGCGGCGCTCGCGCAGGCGGGCGGAGACGACGAGGCCTGGGACGCCGGCGCCATCGCAGCGCTCGACGTGCCGGTGCTGCAGGCACTGTGCCTGACCACCTCGCGAGCGGAGTGGGCCGCCGGGAGCGGCGGGCTCAGCCCGTTGGACGCGGCCACCCAGGTCGCGATCCCGGAGTTCGACGGCCGGCTGATCAGCGTGCCGTTCTCGTTCAAGGAGACCGGCGAGGACGGCCTGACAGTGTACGTCGCCGATCCTGAGCGAGCAGCCCGGGTGGCCGGCCAGGCCATGGCGCTCGCCCGGCTCCGCCACACCACCCCGGCCGGCCGCCGGGTCGCGATCGTGCTGTCGTCTTACCCCACCAAGCACGCGCGGATCGGCAACGCCGTCGGCCTGGACACCCCCGCGAGCGCGGTCGCGCTACTGCGCGCGATGCGCGCGGCGGGCTACGACGTGGGCCCGATGCACGGCCCGGGCGCGCTGCCGGGCGTTGAGCCGCCCGATGGCGACGCGCTCATGCATGCCATTATCGCCGCGGGCGGCCAGGACCCCGACTGGCTCACCAGCCAGCAACTGTCCGAAGCCGTCGTGCGCATTCCGGCCGCGCAGTACCGGGAGTGGTTCGCGCAGGTGCCGGAGAGCCTGCGCACGGCGATGCGCGCAGCGTGGGGACCGCCGCCGGGCGAGCTCTACGTCGATACCTCCCGTGATCCCGGTGGCGAGCTGGTGCTCGCCGCGCTGACCGCCGGCAACGTGGTGCTGCTCGTGCAGCCGCCGCGCGGCTTCGGCGAGAACCCGATCGCGATCTATCACGATCCTGACCTGCCGCCAAGTCACCATTACCTGGCGGCCTACCGCTGGCTGGAGCACGGATTCGGCGCTCATGCGGTCATCCATCTCGGCAAGCACGGCACGGTGGAGTGGCTGCCGGGCAAGAGCCTGGGCATGTCCGCTGGCTGCGCCCCCGATGCCGTCCTCGGCAACCTGCCGCTGATCTACCCGTTCCTGGTCAACGACCCCGGCGAGGGGACGCAGGCCAAGCGGCGCGCGCACGCGACGATCGTCAGCCACCTGGTCCCGCCGATGGCCAGGGCCGAGACTTATGGCGACATGGCCAGGCTCGAGCAGTTGCTCGATGAGCACGCCAGCATCGCGGCGCTCGACCCGGCCAAGCTGCCCGCGATCCGCGCGCAGATCTGGACGCTCATCCAGGCGGCCCGGCTCGACCACGATCTCGGCCTGAACTCCCGCCCGCACGACACCGAGTTCGACGAGTTCGTCCTGCACGTCGACGGCTGGCTATGCGAAGTCAAGGACGCACAGATCCGCGACGGCCTGCACGTGCTCGGCGCAGCGCCCGCCGGGCCGCAGCGGGTGGGCCTGGTGCTGGCGATGCTGCAGGCCCGTCAGATCTGGGCCGGGCGCGCCGGCGCGATGCCCGGACTGCGGGAAGCGCTGGGCCTGACCGAGGACGGAAGCGCCGGGCGGGCGGCGACCGATCAGGCCGAGGTTGTCGCCCGTTCCCTCGTGGAAACCATGGAGGGAACAGGGTGGCGTGCCGATGCTGTCGATGAGACGGTGGCGGCCATCCTCGGGCGGCCGAGCGAGGCGGTCTCGGGCCTGCTCCGGTTCGCCGCTGCTGAGATCGTCCCCCGGCTGGCGCGGACTGCCGGCGAGATCAGCGCCGTGCTGCACGCCCTGGACGGCGGGCACGTGCCAGCGGGGCCGAGCGGCTCACCTCTGCGCGGCCTGGTCAATGTGCTGCCGACCGGCCGCAACTTCTACGCAGTCGACCCCAAGGCGGTGCCGTCCAGGCTCGCCTGGGACACCGGCTGCCAGCTCGCGGACTCGCTGCTGGCCCGGTACCGGGAGGAGACCGGGCAGTGGCCAGCCTCCGTCGGCCTGTCGGTGTGGGGTACCGCCGCGATGCGGACCGCTGGTGACGACATCGCAGAGGTGCTCGCGCTGCTCGGGGTGCGGCCGAGCTGGGACGAGGCGAGCAGGCGCGTGACGGGGCTAGAGGTCATCAGCGTGGCCGAGCTGGGCCGGCCGCGGATTGACGTCGTGGTCCGCATCAGCGGCTTCTTCCGGGACGCCTTCCCGCACGTGGTCGCTCTCCTTGATGAAGCGGTCACGCTGGCCGCCGGGCTGGAGGAGGACCCGGCGGACAACTTCGTCCGCGCCCACGTCCAGGCCGACCTGGCACGGCACGACGACATGCGGCGGGCCACCAGCCGGGTCTTCGGTTCCGCGCCAGGCACCTACGGCGCCGGCCTGCTGGCGGCGCTGGACAGCCGGTCCTGGCGCGATAACAGCGACCTCGCCGCGGTGTACGCGCTGTGGGGCGGGCACGCCTACGGCCGCGGCCTGGACGGCCGGGCCGCGCAGGCGGACATGGAAGCCGCTTACCGGCGCATCGCCGTCGCGGTCAAGAACACCGATACCCGCGAGCACGACATCGCCGACTCAGCCGACTACTACACCTTCCACGGCGGCATGGTCGCGACTGTGCGGGAGCTGGCCGGCGCCGCGCCGCGCGCCTACGTCGGCGACAGCACCCGGCCCGACCACGTCCGGACCCGCTCGCTCACCGAGGAATCGGCCCGGGTGTTCAGGTCCCGCGTGATCAACCCGCGCTGGATCGACGCCATGAAGCGGCACGGCTACAAGGGCGCGTTCGAGCTGGCGGCCACGGTCGACTACCTGTTCGGCTGGGACGCCACCACCGGCGTGGTCACGGACTGGATGTACGAGCAGCTGGCCGCCAGCTACGTCTTTGACCCCGGCACCCGCAAGTTTCTCGCGCAAAGCAACCCCTGGGCGCTGCGCGGCATCGCCGAGCGGCTGCTCGAGGCCGCCGAGCGCGGCCTGTGGCAGGCGCCGGAAGACGCCACCATCAGCCAGCTCAAGGACGCCTATCTTGAAGTCGAGGGACAGCTGGAAGACGACCACTCGGGCGGGGACCGCCGATGAGGCCGCCGACGGTCCCCGCGGACGCGGGCACGCGACGGCCCGCGCCGGCGTCGGCGACGCTGCCGTTCGCCGCGGTCGTCGGCCAGGATGACGCGCGACTGGCGTTGCTGCTCGGCGCCGTTGATCCCGGCATCGGCGGCGTCCTGCTGTCCGGCGAGAAAGGCACCGCCAAGACCACTCTGGTCCGCGGGCTGGCGGCATTGCTGCCCGGCATCGCCGTCGTGTCCAGGTGCCGGTTCTCCTGCGATCCGGCCGAACCCGATCCGGACTGTCCCGACGGCCCGCACATGCCCGGTGCCGACGCGGATTACCGTCCGGCCCGGCTGGTCGAGCTCCCGCTCGGCGCCACCGAAGACCGGGTTGTGGGCAGCCTGGACGTGCCGCGGGTGCTGGCTGGCGCGCCCACCTCGGAGGCATTCGTGCCGGGGCTGCTCGCGCAGGCTCACCGCGGCGTGCTGTACGTCGACGAGATCAACCTGCTGCCCGACCATCTGGTGGACGTCCTGCTTGACGCTGCCGCGACCGGTGTCACCACCGTGGAGCGCGAAGGAGTCTCGCTCCGGCACGCCAGCCGGTTCCTGCTCGTCGGCACCATGAACCCTGAGGAGGGCGAGCTGCGGCCGCAGCTGCAGGACAGGTTCGGGCTCGCCGTCGCCGTCGTCGCCAGCCCGGACCCGCGGCTGCGTGCCGAGGCCGTGCGCGCGCGGCTCCGGCACGAGTTCCAGCCAGCCGCCGACGTGGCCGCGCACGAGCGGGCGAGCCAGGGGCTCACCAGCAGCATCGCCGCCGCCCGCGGCCGGGTCAGCGCGGTCAGCCTGCCCGACGCGGAGCTCATCCGGATCACGACGGCTTGCTCCTCGCTGGGCGTTGACGGCTTGCGCGGCGACCTGGTCACCGCCCGGACCGCGATCGCGCACGCCGCCTGGCGCGGCGACACCGTCGTGACCGACCAGGATGTGCGCGAGGCAGCGAGGCTGGCGCTGCCGCACCGGCTCCGCCGCGGTCCCTTCGACAACCCTGGCCCCGACCGGGAACGGCTCGACGACGCGCTTGGCAGCGAGGACGAGCCCGAGCCGCCGCCTGACGACGACGGCGGCGGTCAGCCGAGCTGCGACGACGCCGGCGCGCCGGCGCAGGCCGGGCACAGCGAGCACCCGGCCGCAGCGGACGGGCCGCCAGACCCGGGCCCGCTCGAACCGCCGGAGAGCGGAACGTCGCCTGCCGGCGGTGCGCCTCAGGATCCAGCCCGGCCGCCCGCTTCGCGGACGGCCGCCGCCCCTGGCACCGCGTTCAGGATCCGGCACCTGCAGTCAGCCGGCTTCGGCACCGGCGCCGGCGGCAACCGGTCCCGCTCGCGCGGCTCACGCGGCCGTCCGGCGGCCAGCATCGCGACGAGTACCCGCCCCGACCTGCTCCCCACCCTGCGCGCGGCCGCGCTGGCCCGGCCTGGCGAGCCGTTCCGCACCACCAGCCAGGACCTCCGCCGCTGGCTGCGCCGCGGCCGGGAGGCCAACCTGGTCATCCTGCTGCTCGACACCTCCGGCTCCATGGCCGCCCGGCGGCGCAGCCAGAGCGTGACGACCGTGGCGCTGTCGCTGCTGACTGACTCCTACCGGCGGCGGGATCGCGTCGCCGTCCTTACCTTCCGCGGCCGCGCCGCAACCACGGTCGTGCCGCCGACCAGGTCGGTCGAGCTGGCGACCCGCAGGCTGCACGACCTCCCGGTCGGCGGCCAGACACCGCTGTGCGCGGGCCTCGACGCGGCGGCCGACCTGATCAGGCGCGAGCGCTGGCGTGACCCGGACAGGCGCCCGCTACTGGTAGTCGTCACCGACGGCCGCGCGACCGGCGGCGCTGATCCGTTCGGGACCGCGCAGCAGTCAGCACGCCGCCTGGCTGGCGTGGCCGGCGTCGTCGTGGACGCCGAGGACGGTCCCGTCCGGCTGGGCCTGGCTGGCCGGATCGCGGCCGAGTTCGGCGCCGAGTTGGTCAGCGTCGCCGGCCTCGCCTCGGCGAACCCGGACCGCCGCGATGAGGCCGCACGGGAACTGGCCGCTGTCATCAAGGCGAGGGAGGCAGCCTGAATGCCGCAGGGCAAGATCACCGAGATCCCCGATGACGGGCTGACCACGCGACAGCGGCGCGCCCAGCCGCTGCTGGTCGTGCACACTGGCGACGGCAAGGGCAAGTCCACCGCGGCATTCGGCCTGGCCCTGCGGGCCTGGACCGCAGGCTGGCCGATCGGCGTCTTCCAGTTCACCAAGAGCCCGAAGTGGAAGAGCGGCGAGGAAGCCGCGCTCAAGTCGCTCGGCAGCGTGCACCGGGCCACCGGCGAGGGCGGCCCGGTGACCTGGCACAAGATGGGGGAGGGCTGGTCCTGGCTGCGAACGCAGCCGGAAGATCACCAGAAGGCCGCCAGGGCCGGCTGGGAGCAGGTGAAAGCTGACCTCGCAACGGAGCAGTACCGGCTGCTGATCCTGGACGAGTTCACCTATCCGGTGAGCAACGGCACGCTGGACGTGACCGAGGTCCTCGCGACCCTGGCCGCCCGGCCAGGCACCCAGCACGTCGTCATCACCGGCAGGCGCGCGCATCCCGATCTCGTAGCCGCCGCCGACCTGGTCACCGAGATGACCAAGATCCGTCATCCGATGGACGCCGGCCGCAAGGGCCAGGCCGGCATCGAATGGTGACCCAGCCGCGGCTCGTCATCGCCGCGACCCGCTCGGGCGACGGCAAGACAACCGTCGCTACCGGCCTGATGGCGGCGCTGCGCGCCGCAGGCCTGCGCGTCTCCGGCCACAAGGTCGGCCCGGACTATATCGACCCGAGCTACCACGCAGCCGCCACGGGCCGACCCGGGCGCAACCTCGACCCGTGGCTGACCAGCGAGGAACTCATCGCCCCGCTGTTCCTGCACGGCGCGGAGGGCAGCGACATCTGCGTGATCGAAGGCGTGATGGGCCTGTTCGACGGGGCGGCGGGCCGCGGTGATTTCGCCAGCACAGCTCATGTCGCCCGCCTCCTCGGCGCGCCCATCGTGCTGGTCGTGTCCGCCGGCGGCGCTGGCCGGTCCATTGCCGCCACCGTGCAGGGCTTCGCGGCCTACGACCCGGCAGCTCGCATCGCCGGCGTCGTCCTCAACCAGGTCTCCTCGGTGCGACATGAGCAGATCTTGCGCGAGGCCGTGGCCGGCACCGGCATCCCGGTCGTCGGCGCGCTGCCAGCCGAGGCCACGCTGCATGCCCCGTCGCGGCATCTCGGCCTCGTCCCGGCTGCCGAGCGCAGCAGCGACGTGGCGGACTGGCTGCCGGCGCTCGCTGCGATGATCCGCGACCACCTCGACCTGGAACTGCTGACGGCCATCGCACGCTCCGCGCCGCCGCTGACGGCGGCTGCGTGGTCGGCCCCGTTCCCGCACCAGCCGACGCAGCGCAATGACAGAACTCCCCCCGCTCGCGCTCGCGTCGCGGTCGCCAGCGGGCCCGCGTTCACCTTCGGCTACGCCGAGCACGACGAGCTGCTTGAAGCTGCTGGCGCCGAGTTGGTCAGGTTTGATCCGGTCAGTGACATCGCGCTCCCAGCCGGAACCGACGCACTCGTCGTTGGCGGCGGTTTCCCTGAGCTCTATGCGGACGACCTCGCGGCCAACGTCACCCTGCGGGCTGAAGTCGCCCGCCGTGCGGCGACCGGAATGCCGGTGATCGCCGAATGCGCCGGTCTGCTCTGGCTCGGCTGCGACGTCGACGATCGTCCTCAGTGCGGCGTGCTGCCCGCCACGGCGAGGATGACTGCAAAGCTGACACTCGGTTACCGGGAGGCGACCGCTGCCGCGGCCACCCCGCTCGCGCCGGCCGGGACGGTCATCAGGGCCCACGAGTTCCACCGGACCGCCAGCCTGCCGGCGCACGGCCAGCCCGCGGCGTGGCGCCTGCAGGACGGCAGCCAGCAGGGCTGGGCTGCCCCGAGCCTGCTGGCCTCGTACCTGCACGTGCACTGGGCCGCACTGCCGGACGCGGCCCGCCGGCTGGTCGCGGCGGCGCAGAGCGCACGGGCCGCGCGGGCGTGACCATGGCAGCCCCCACACCGGGCGGAACTGGCCAGGCCGATGACGGGCCGGTCGATCTCGCGCATCACGGCGATGCTGATCTCGTGCCGGGACTTGTCGATCTGGCTGTCAACGTCCGGTCGTCAGGAACGCCGGACTGGCTGGCAGCGCAGATCCGGCGCACTGACCTGGCGGCCTACCCGGACCAGCGCGCCGCGGTCAGCGCGGTGGCGGCGCGGCACGGCCGCTCACCCAGCGAGATCCTCCTCACTGCGGGCGCGGCCGAGGCGTTCGTCTTGCTGGCGCGGACGTTGCGGCCGCGGCGCGCTGTGGTCGTGCATCCGCAGTTCACCGAGCCGGAAGCGGCCCTGCGCGCGGCTGGCCACGACGTCGGGCGAGTCGTGCTGCCGTTCCCTTACGTGCTGGACACCGGTCTGGTGCCCGCGGACGCTGACCTGGTATTCGCCGGTAACCCGACCAATCCGACGTCCGTCGCGCACCCGCGCGCTGCCCTGCTCAGCCTCGTCCGGCCCGGCCGCATCGTCGTCGTCGATGAGGCGTTCGCCGACTGCCTGCCGGGCGAGCCGGAGTCCCTGGCAAGCCACCCCGACCTGGGCGGCCTGGTCGTGCTTCGCAGCCTGACCAAGACATGGGCGCTCGCGGGCCTGCGCGCGGGCTACGTGCTCGCCGCGGCTGACGTCGTCGCGATGCTCGCTGCGGCGCAGCCGCCGTGGCCGGTGTCAGCGCCCGCGGTGACGGCCTGCGCCGCCACCGCGTCCGCTGCGGCGGTGGCGGAGGCGTACGCGTGGGCAGTCGCGCTGGCCAGCGAGCGTGCGCATCTGCTGCGCAGGCTCGCCGACGTTCCTGCCGTGCGGGTGGTCCCGGCTGCATCGGCTTCGTTCGTGCTGCTGAAGACTCAGGTCAGTGACGTTCGGACCCGGCTGCATGGCCGCGGTTTCGCGGTCCGCCGCGGGGAGACGTTCCCCGGCCTGGCACCGGGGTGGATCCGCGTGGCTGTCCGGGACACCGTGACCTCTGACAGGTTCGCGGATGCACTGGCGGAGGTGACCAGCCATGGCTGAAGCGCCCGGCCGGGTGGTGCTAGTCGGCGGCGGGCCAGGTGCCGACGACTTGATCACCATCCGGGGGCTGGACCGGCTGCTGGCGGCGGATGTCGTCATCGCCGACCGGCTGGCGCCGACCGGCCTGCTGGCCAGGCTGAGCCGCGGCGTCGAGATCATCGATGCGGGCCGCGCGCCAGGCCGCCCCACCCTGACCTATGAGCAGATCGTGGCCATCATGATCGACCGTGCCCGAGCGGGGCGGACCGTGGTGCGGCTCAAGGGCGGCGACCCGTTCGTCTTCGCGCACGGCGCTCAGGAAGTGGCGTCCTGCGCTCAGGCCGGGATCCCGGTCGAGGTCGTGCCCGGTGTCACCGCGGCAACCGCCGGACCCGCGCTGGCCGGCGTACCGCTGACCAGCAGCTCGGGCGCGGCCGGGTTCGTCGTCGTATCGGGGCACCTTGACCCGGACGACCCAGCATGCCGGATGGACTGGCCATCGCTAGCGCGCTGCGGCGCGAACCTGGTCATCCTGATGGGCATGCGCCACCTGCCGGCCATCCTCGCCTGCCTGATGCGCGAGGGCGTCGCGGCTGACGCGGCCGCGGCGTGCGTCGCGGATGCGAGCCTGCCTACGCAGCGCGTGGTCCGCGCACCGGTGCGCGACCTCGCGGCGGCCGTCGCCGAGGCCGGCCTGACCAATCCGGCCACCGTGGTTGTCGAGGCAAGCATGCGCCGGGCAGGACGCCGGGTCCTGGTGCTCGGCGGCAGCCGGTCGGGCAAGTCCGCGCACGCGCAGCACCTGCTGGCGGACCAGCCCGCGGTGACCTACGTCGCGACCGCGCGCCGCGGGCCGGACGACGCGGAGTGGGCCGAGCGGATCGAGCGGCACCGTGCACGCCGACCCGCCGCCTGGGCGACAACCGAGACGACTGAAGTGACGAAGCTGCTCGGTCACCACGACGGAGGTGCCCTCCTGATCGACAGCATCACCACCTGGCTCGCCGAGGTCATGAACGACTGCGGCTGCTGGGCAGGGGAACCGGCCGCCGACTCCGGCCATGGGCTGGCCGAGGCACTCGACTCCCTCGTCGGCGGCTGGGCTCGGACGCCGCTGGTCGCGGTTGCGGTCAGCGACGAGGTCGGCAGCGGCGTCGTGCCGGCGACCGCATCCGGCCGCGCCTTCCGTGACACACTCGGCTCACTGAACCAGCGGCTGGCTGCCGCGGCCGACGAGGTGTGGCTCGTCACCGCGGGCATACCGCGCAGGCTCCGATGATGACACGCCTCGCCCGGTCGGTCGCGATGTTCACCATCGTGCCGGTCCCGGTCCGGGTGGCCGCGGAACCGACTCCCGCGCACGGGGCGCAGGCGCTGCTCTGGCTGCCCGCGGTGGGCGCCGTGCTCGGCGCGGCCGCCGGCCTGCCGGCGACGGCGGTCCGCGCCTGGGCACCGCACGCGGGCCTGCTCGGCGCGATCCTGGCAGTCGCCGCGCTTGCTGCCCTCACCGGCGGCCTGCATCTAGACGGCCTCGCCGACACCGCCGATGGCCTTGGCAGCCGTGCGGCGCCGGCCCGGGCGCTGGAAATCATGAAACAGCCCGACGTCGGCCCGTTCGGCGTCGTCACCCTGGTGCTTGTGCTGCTGGCTGACGTCGCCTCGCTGACGAGCCTCCGGGGCGGGGCATGGACTCCCGCCGCCGTCCTGGCGGTCGCTGCGGCGACCGGCCGGGTCGCCGCGGTGCAGGCAGCCGTCCGCAGCGTCCCAGCTGCCCGACCGGGGGGCTTCGGCGCTCTGGTAGCCGGCCGCGTCACCATCCCGGCAGCGGCCGGCTGGACAGTCGCGGCGCTGGCGCTGGGCGCGGCCGCGGCGCTGGCGCTGCGTATCCCGCCGGCCTGGGTCCTGGTCCCGCAGGCGGTCGCGCTGGCCACGGCCTGGCTGCTGCGGCGGTACGCTGCGCGACGGCTCGGCGGCGTGACCGGCGACGTCTTCGGCGGGCTGATCGAGGCAGCGACTGCTGTCACGCTGATCGGCGTGGCACTGCGGTGACGAGCGTGCCGCCCGCCGGGGAGAGCCCCCCGCTGCCGGCCGCGGTGCCAGAATGGCGGGACGACCACGCCGGGGCGGCCGGGCAGACCATATGGCCGCGGCCGGCCCCGCTTATCGGCGACCCGACATCAGCATCGGCGCGCGCGGCGGACCCGGCTGGCTGGGCCCTCGGCGACCACGTAACGGCAGCGCTGCAAACGGTGCTGGCCGCGCGGCGTGACATCCGCCGCTTCCGTCCGGACCCGGTACCACCGGACCTGTTGCGTCAGGTCCTGACGGCCGGCCATCAGGCGCCGTCAGTGGGTCATTCGCAGCCCTGGCGGTTTGTCGTGATCAGCGAGCAGGCGACGCGGGACCAGGCGGCGCTGCTTGCCGACAGGGAACGGCTGCGCCAGGCAGCCCGGCTCACGCCGGATCGCCGCGCACGGCTGCTCGACTTGCAGCTCGACGGCATCCGAGAAGCGCCGGTCGGCATCGTGGTGGCCTGCGACCGGCGGGCCCCGGCGGCGGGGGTACTCGGCCGTGCCAGCTTCACGGACGCGGACATGTGGAGCTGCGCATGCGCCGTGCAGAACATGTGGCTCGCCTCGCGCGCGGCCGGGCTCGGGCTCGGCTGGGTCACCTTGTTCGAGCCCGCTGATCTAGCCCGGCTGCTCGACCTGCCAGCGGGCGTGCAGACCCTGGGCTGGCTGTGCCTGGGCTGGCCGGACGAGCGGCCACCGGAGCCCGGCCTGGTGCGGCACGCCTGGTCGCAGCGGCTGCCTCTGGATGAAGTGGTGCTCAGCGAGCGGTGGCCAGCGGGCGAACCCGGCCCGGCGGCGCCTGTCTCGCACCTGGCCGGGCCAGACCAGCAATCCGTGGTCGCGGGCCGGGACAGCGGGGATGACCTGCTGGCAGTGCCCGGATCGCTCGGCGTGCTCGACGCCGCGATGAACCGGGCGCTTGCGCTTCGTCCCGACCCCCCGGTCAGCGGGACGCTGATCGTCGCGGCAGCCGAGCACCCCGTCGCCAGGCACGGCATCTCCGCGTATCCCGCGACTGTCACCGCCGACGTCCTCGCGGCGACCCAGGCCGGCGTCTCACTCGGCGCGGCGACGGCGCAGCAATGCGGACTGCGCGTCGAGGCGGTGCACGCCCGCCCGGCCGGGGTGGCCGGCGACCTGGTGGACTGCGACGCCATGTCGGGTGCCGACGCCGACGCGCTGATCAGGCAAGGCGAGGAACTCGGGCAGCGGCTCGGCGCCGACGGCCTGGTCTGCCTTGGTGAGGTGGGCATCGGCAACACGACGGTCGCGGCGGCTCTGGCGTGCCTGCTGGCTGGCCTCGATCCCGGCGCCGCTGTCGGCCTCGGGGCCGGCGCGGACGCCGCGATGCTGTCACGAAAGCGCGACGTCGTGGCTCGCGCGGTGAGCAGAGCGCGCGCGGAGCACGGGCGCGATCTGGCGAATCCGCGGGTGCTCGTTGCAGCGCTCGGCGGACCTGAGATTGCCCTGCTTACCGGCGTTACCGTGGGCGCCGCGCGCCGTCGCGTGCCGGTCATCCTCGACGGCCTGGTCACCGCGGTCGCGGCGCTGCTCGCCGTCCGGCTGGAGCCTGCCGTTCAGAGCGCGCTCGTGGCTGGACAGCGCAGCCGCGAGAGCGCCCATGACGCCATCCTCGCAGAGCTGGGGCTTGAGCCGCTGCTCCAGCTGCGGCTGCGAGCCGGCGAGGGCGTCGGCGCCTGCTTGGCCGCTCAGCTCTTGCTCACCGGGCTGCGAGCCCGGCAGCTCACGGCACGGGTCAGCGCGCAGCCGGCGCTCGGCGGCCCCGTCCGCCGGCAACCGCCAGATCCACGGTGATCCAGCTGGCCCGTCTCGGGCAGTCGCAGTGGAATCTGAACGCCCGGTGGTCGGCAGGCCGCCAGCGCGCCGGGCAGCGCCGGGCAGCCGCTTGCGGCGCTCTGAGCACAGCCAGGGCGGGCTACCTTACCCACTCGCGGGACGGGACCTGGCTGGCCAGCACCGTTTCTGCGGGCTCGCCCGGCCTGCGGCGGTGCTTGTCGAGCCGGGCGGCGCTTGGCCAGCGGACTCGCGTGGCCCAGCCCGCACGCTCGAACACGCGGATGAGCTCGGCGGACAGGTCGATCTGGCCGCGGTCTACGCCGTGCCGCGCGCACGCCGGGTCGGAGTGGTGGGTGTTATGCCAGCTCTCCCCGAGGGACAGCAGGGCCAGCGGCCACAGGTTCGTGGCCCGGTCGTAGCGGCGGGTGGTGTAGGGCCTGCTGCCGAGCAGGTGGCACAGGGAGTTGACACTCCAGGTGACGTGCTGCAGCAAGAAGATGCGGACCAGTCCTGCCCACAGCAGCGCCAGCAGGGCGCCGCGAGCGCCGCCGATCGCCCAGCCGATCGTGAACGGCAGGGCTAGCGAGACGACGCAGAGGGCGGGGAACGCGCGCGATATCGCGCGCATGGCCGGGTCGGCCAGCATGTCGGGCGCGTAGTCCTGGCGCGATGTCGGGTCGTGGCCGAACAGCCAGCCCGTGTGGGCGTGCAGGATGCCACGCAGCTGGCCGGCCGGCCCGGTGCCGTACCGGTAAGGAGAGTGCGGGTCGCCTGGCCTGTCAGTGAAGGCGTGGTGTCGCCGGTGTACAGCGACCCAGCCGTTCACCTCGCCCTGGAAGCTCATCGAGCCTGCGATAGCCAGGGCAATGCGCAGCGCCGGGCGGGCGCTGAAGCTGCGGTGCGTCAGGCACCGGTGGAATCCCACCGTCACCCCGAACCCGGTCAGCAGGTAGAAGAACACCGCCAGCCCGATGTCGGCGAAACCGACGCCGTGGCCCCACAGCAGCCATACTGCCGCGACCAGGCCGGCAAACGGCCCGGCCACTAGCACTGCGGTCACGGTCAGTTGAAGGATTCGCTGTGCCGGCGTTTGCGCTGGCTCTTGATAATCCGGGAAGGAGTTAGTGCCGTCATAGTGACCTGAAACCGCGTCCGCGCTCATCGTTCGCCTCGCCGTCTGGGTTTTGCAGCGAGGCGGCTCTAGAGCAGGCGCGTGGTCTGGACCAGATCGGGAACTCGGTCAGGCTGCCTATGGACACAGTCACTAGGAGCATACGCTCCACTTGGTCATAGCTGATAGCGGCTCCGGCGCCCCGCTCACATTCATGAGGCGGGTAAGCCGTGCCTGCCGACCCGCCAGGTTAGGAACATCGAGCCGTAGCCGCCGCGCCAAATACTGGAAACAAGTTGCTAGTATTTAGGAACCAGGATAATGTCAAAGACAAGCGCCGGCCTCGGCCGCCGAAGGCGGCTAGCTATCCGGGGTTACCGGAGGAGTCCATGTCGAGGGCCTGGTCCTGATGATCGCCCTGCTCGTGGCCATAGTGGTGCCGCGTACCCGGCTGGGGTCAGCGCTGACGGTGCAGGCTCGCGATCTTTCTGGCGGCGGGTAGCGCCGCCCATGGTCGTCTCGGTGCGCCTGAGCTGACGGCGCCACGCACATGCGGCGGATGAGCAGTGCGTCTCATTTCGTTCTTTGAAGGAGCTCGTTCATGTCCGAGGCAGCTATCCCCAGCCAGCTACGGGGCGGCCGTGATCCAGGCCCCGTGATGCACGCGGCCACCAGCCGAACTCACGATCTGGCTCTTCCCATTCGGACGGATCGCGGCTTCCTGGTGGCCGTTCTGAGCGGCGGTCTCGATGCTACGCGCGCAGCCGTAGTTCGCGAGCAGCTCCTGCGCATGCTTCGACCTGGCACCAGCCGGCTCGTCCTGGATCTGTCGCTGGTGAGCCACGTCGACGCCGGCGGCCTGGCTGTCCTGGTCGGTACCGAACGGCGTGCGCGACTGCTGGGCGGGTCCCTGCGCCTGGCTGCGGCGACGCCCGCGGTAGGCATGGCGGTGCGCGCCGCCGGGCTGGACCGGCTGCTGGAGATCTTTCCGACGGTCCAGTCGGCGGTCAGCAGGCCGGCGCGTGCCTGACCAAAGAGCAAGCCCAAGGGGCCGGCGTGCCAGCCTCGCCGGCTGCCGTGCCCGGCCCATGTGCCCGCCCGGACACGGCGGCGGCAGCCGTGACCAGCCAGAACACCCACTCGGTAGGGCGCGCCCAGCACCCAGCAGCCACTCTGCGGGCCTGAACGACACCGGCCGCGCCGAGCGCGGCAGACCTCAGGTCCGGCGGCCTCCGGGCACGTTCTCGGCTAGCTGACAGTGCGTTCGCTACGCGAGGCCGCCGGGGACGCTCAGCCGCTGCCCTGGTCGTCGGCGGGCACGCGATGCGCATGGCTGTCGGCTACGCAGAACCGTGCTCGACGCCGGCGGTCCGGTTGGCTGCGAAGGGCGCGCGTCTGCCGTCCGGGCGCGGTTGACCCTCGAGCGACTCAAAGCCAGGCCGCGCCGCAGCTCGCATCGCGGAAGACGACAGGGAGCTATTGCATGCCGACGAGGTACGCGCTGTTGAGCACCTACCCGCCGACGCAGTGCGGGCTCGCTACCTTCGCCGCGGCGCTGGTCGCGCACCTGCCCCGGCCGGGCGATCAGGTCGCCGTCGTGCGGGTGCTCGATGAGCCGGCGGCATGCCCCGCCAGCGAGGTCGTGCACGACCTGGTGGCGGGCTCGGTTGCGGGCGCGGCAGCGGCGGCCGACGTGCTTAACAGCTTCGATGTCGTGATCGTGCAGCACGAGTACGGCATTTACGGCGGCCCGGACGGACAGGACATCCTGTCGCTTCTCGCAGCGTTGTACGCACCGACAATCGTGGTCCTGCATACAGTGCTGGCGCAGCCGACGCCGCGGCAGCGCGCGATCCTCCATGGAGTGATCGCTGCAGCTGGCGCTGTCGTCACCATGACGCACACTGCCCGGTCGCGCCTGGTGGACGGCTACGGCACTCCCCCCGAGAAGGTCTTCGTGATACCGCATGGCGCCGCCGACAACCGGGCTCCGGCATCCTCTCCGGAGGCGGGCACCACCCGGCCCAGGGTGCTGACCTGGGGGCTGCTTGGGCCAGGCAAGGGTATCGAGCACGCGATCGACGCAATGGCCATGCTTCGCGCTCGCGGGCTGCATGCCGACTATCAGATAGCCGGCCAGACTCATCCGCGCGTACTGGATCGCGACGGCGAGGCTTACCGTGATGCGCTCATGGCACGAGCACAGCACCGGGGTGTGGCGGATCGCGTGCACTTCGACGGCAGGTTCCTTCCCGCGGCCGCGCTGGGACAGCTGATTAGCGGCGCGGCTGTCGTGCTGCTGCCGTATGACTCGCTGGAGCAGGTCACCTCCGGTGTCCTGATTGAGGCCGTGGCCGCGGGTAAGCCGGTGGTGTCGACCTGCTTCCCGCATGCCGTCGAGCTTCTGGGCGGCGGCGCAGGGTTGCTAGTCGGCCGGCAGGACCCGGCAGGAATCGCGCGCGCGCTGCAGCGTGTGCTTACCGAGCCCGGCCTGTCGGCACGGATGAGCAGATGTTGCGCAGACCTCGCGCCGTACCTGCTGTGGCCAGCGGTAGCACGCTCCTACCGGGAGCTCGCCTCATGGCTTGCGTCGGAACGGGCAGGAGCGCCGGCATGAGTTACCCTGCCGCTCCGTTCCGGCACTTGCAGCGGCTGACCGATAACATCGGCCTGCTTGAGCACGCCGAGGGCATCGTGCCCCGGCATGAGCACGGCTACTGCGTCGACGACGTGGCCCGCGGCCTGGTCGTGGTGTGCCGGGAGCCGTCGCCGTCTCAGGAGATCATCACGCTGGGACGCCGCTACCTCTACTTCCTTGCGCAGGCACAGGCGCCGGACGGACGGTTCCGGAATCGTCTCGGCTACGACCGGCGGTGGCGCGACTATCCCGGGACAGAGGACTGCTGGGGCCGAGCCCTCTGGGGCCTGGGCACCGCCGCGGCGCGGGGCCCGACGCGCGGCATCCGGGAAGAGTCGCTGAGCCGGTTCGACTGCAGCGCGCACGTCTCGTCCGCCTGGCCGCACGCCATGGCATTCGCCGCGCTCGGCGCCGCCGAGGTACTCGACAGCTGGCACGACCACGCCGGTGCGCTCACCCTGCTCGACAAAGCCAGCGGGATCATCGGCCAGGCACCCGCAGACCCGGCCTGGCCGTGGCCTTCGCGCAGGCTGACCTACGCGAACGCGGCCATGGCTGAGGCCGTCATCGTGGCCGGCTCGAAACTGGGTCGCGACCGGGTGCTGCGCGACGGCCTGCGGATGCTCGAGTGGCTGCTGACCGCCGAGACCCGGGATGGCCACCTGTCGGTGGTACCTGCCGGCGGCTTCGGCCCGGGTGAGGACCGGCCAGCATTCGACCAGCAGCCTATCGAGGTGGCCGCGCTCGCCGATGCGTGCATGCGGGCAGCGGCCGTCACCGGTGACCGCAGCTGGCTGGCTGGCGCTGAAATGAGCGTGTCATGGTTCCTCGGTGACAACGACGCCAAGGTTCCGATGCTCGACGAGCGAACGGGCGGCGGATGCGACGGCCTCAGCCGCGACGGTCGCAGTCGCAACCAGGGAGCTGAGTCGACGCTGGCAATGATCTCCGTGCTGCAACTAGGTCCTCGTCTGGCCACGGCACCCCGATGATGGACGTCCCGCCTGCCAGCGCGCTCCTGACGCGGACTGTGCACCGGCTGCGGCCGGATGCCTCGCGCACGCTGGGCAGGCTGTTCGTTCCCGGCCAGGAGACCCTGATCCGGGGCGAGCCGCGCGCGATGGCGGTTATAGATCGCGTCCTCGACCTGAGCGAGGAGGAGGTGGACACAACGCTTGCCCGGACGCTGACCCGATTCTCTGCCGGGTACCGCGATCTCGCCGGGACGCTAGAGCAGAACTTCCGGCAGATTGCGCACCGGCTCGGCGGCGAGATAACCCTGCCGAGTGCGCGACGGCAGCTGATCGGTGCCTACTTCACTCAGGAGTATGCGCTCGAGGCAGCTGCGCTATTCAACCCGTCAATGGTCGCCCATCCCGACCAGACAGGCTGCCAGCCTGGAGAAGCCCGGTTCATCATGAGCCTGCGCGCAGTAGGCGAAGGTCACCTGTCATCCATCGAGTTCAGGACCGGCACGGTCGACGAGTCCGGGATCCGCCTCGACCTGCCCGGCCCGTTTCCAGGCACCGGCCGAGTTCTGCCCGTTTCCCATGATCGTGATCTCTTCCGGGCAAAGCTTGCCGACCTGATCGCCGAAGACGACAACGCGCGGTACTTGTGGCAGCTCCTGCCGTCTGGCTTCACCACCGCTGAACTGACCATGGCGCTAGCCGAGCTCCACGAGCAGCGGCTGACCCGCGGCGACACAGCCGCGCTGGCCGCAAGGATCCGGCGCATGGCCGCGTCCAGCTACGCGGTGGAGTTCGACGAGCACAGCGCGCTGTCCGAGCGGGTTCTGTGGCCCTCCGGCCCGGCCGACAGCCACGGCATGGAAGACGCGAGATTCGTGCGCTTCACCGACGGTGACGACGTGAGCTACTACGCGACCTACACGGCCTTCGACGGGTCACAAGTCGCGCCGCACCTGCTGCAGACCAGGGACTTCCAGACCTTCACGGTCTCCCCGCTCGCAGGGCCGTCGGCGAGGAACAAGGGCATGGCGATCTTTCCCCGCCGCATCGGCGACCGCTACGCCGCGCTGTCCCGCTGGGACAGGGAAAGCAACGCGATCGGCTACTCGGCCGACGGTCACCGCTGGAGCGAGCCCATCACAATCCAGGCGCCGACGCGTCCGTGGGAGCTCATCCAGCTCGGCAACTGCGGCTCGCCGATCGAGACGCCCGCAGGATGGCTGGTCTTCACCCATGGTGTCGGACCCATGAGGGAGTACGCCATCGGCGCCATCCTGCTCGATCTGGAGCATCCCGAGCGCCTCATCGCCGCGCTGCCGGAGCCGCTCCTGGTCGCCGACGAATCCGAACGCGCGGGATACGTCCCGAACGTCGTCTACTCCTGCGGCCCGATGGTTCATGGCAACAACATCGTGCTGCCCTACGGCTGCAGCGACTCGTCCGTCCGGATCGCCATCGTCAACCTCAGCCAGCTGCTCGAACGACTCACGCGTCCTTGAGCACGCCGCGGTTCGATCGACATCGTCGTACGCGGCGGCGGCATCAGGATGGCTGATCATGGTCTTGGCGGGGGATCGGGTGGACGTGTCGACGCTGACACCGGCCCGTCGGCCACGGGAACCGGCTAAGGCCGGGTTATCCGCGCGCGCATCGCAGCCGTCAGCTGCTGCCCGGCAGGGGACAGGGCGATCAGATACGAGCGCCGACGGCCCGTGCGCCAGCCGAGGGCCCAGGTCAGGCATCGATGATGCGAATACTCGGGCCAGAGCGCCCGGGCCAGGCCCCGGGTCATGCGCCAGCGCAAGCAGCGCGTGCGGGGATCCAGCATGCCACGGTGCCCGGACAGTTCATAGCTGGCAGCCGTGCGCAGGTCGAGAATCAGATTCTCTCGGATCGACTCCACCTCATGCACACTGCCGCAGTTGTTGCACAGGTAAGCGACGTCGGTCATTGGGCTTCCCGCCCCTAAAAGAATGGACCACGTGTGCACGCGGCCAGTCAAAAAAAAACCTCCGGACCTTCCCCACAGTCGCGACTTGTCGCTGCTGTAGCTGCCGGGGTCCGGAGCAACACCTCGACAGTACGCCGCGGCCGCGCCAGAAGATAGGGGGAGCCGACGCAGATATCAAGCGCGCACCCGCGCGTCGTGTGCAGTGCTGAGCCGGGTGCCTTGGCCACGGGCCTGCCGGGCTTCGCGCCGGGCGAGGGTGACGGCTCGGCCAGCGGGCAGTGGCTGCCCCTCCTCGTCGGTGCCAGGTCGACGGTGGCGGTGCCGACGTCAAAGCCGGCGTCAGCCAGCACCTGCCTGGGCGGCGGTGTCGGCGTTGTCCTGGCGGAGGTCGGCGAGCAGCACGTGCTTGCCGGCGCTGACACGGCGGGCGATCGCCTGGCCGGTCTGCCCGGCGCCGGTGACGACGGTGACGTCGCTGGCTTGTTCCCTTCCGTCCAGTCGTGCTGATCGGCTTTGGCCGGGCGGATGGTGACGGCGTGCGCGTCCGGTCCGGTGCCAGCCCGCGTAGAACGCCAGGTGGATGATCATCTCCTTGAGCTCGGCCTCCGCGAGCCCGGGCTGCCGGCCTAGCTCAGTCATCAGAACGCGGTGCTTGCCAGCCAGCCATCAGCGACGGCGCTGTCTCCGTAAACGGTCAGAGCACACCAGCTGATACCCCCAGCGAGTCAACGGGGATCAGTGCGGCGTCCATGCCAGGATCGTCACACCCACGCGGCCCGCGTTTTTTGCCGCCACTCCACCAGGAACAGGGTCGTGTCGTCGGTTGTCACACCGCCCCGTGCCTGTTCCAGAATGTGGGAGAGAGTGCGTACCGTGTCCTGCACGCCGTCAGCCAGCCGCCCGGCGCGTTCCACGAATTCGGTCAGGCGCTCCACGCCGAATTGTTCTCCGCCCGGCCTGTGCTCCTCGATAGCGCCGTCGGTGAAGAACAGGACCCGGTCGCCGGGCTGGAGTTCTTGCTCGCTGATGACTGGCGTGGCCCCGCCAAAGCCGACCGGGAGGGTTCCAGGACCTTCTAGTGCCTGGATGACCTGGCCATCGCGAATCAGCAGGGGTGACGGGTGACCTGCGTTGACCCACTCCAGCTGGCCGACGGCGAGGTCCAGGCGCATCATCTGCGCCGTGACGAACTGGTCAGGCCCAAACTGCGTGTCAATGGCTGCGTCCATAAGCCCGTACAAATCGACGAGCCCGACATTGGCTCGCCTGGCCTGCCGGTAAGCGCCGATGGCGAGCGTCGCCAGCATGGCGGCGTTCAGGCCGTGGCCCATCGCATCGATGACAGCCATGTGCACGATGTTGTCGTTGATTGCGTAGTCGAAGCTGTCACCGGCTACGTCGTAGGCGGGCTCGAGGATCCCGGCCAGCGCGACCTGCGGGGTGACCATGGTCATTGGAGGAAGCAGCGACCACTGGATCTCGGCGGACAAGCTCATTGGTGCGCTGCGGCGGGCCTGACACAACTGGTCGGTGTAGCCGTTCTTAGTTACCAGCATGACCGCTACCAGGCGTGCGAACCGCCGCAGCAACCGGCGGTCATCGTCATCGACATTGTCGAGAGTGAGGGCGAACACCCCTACCTCGTCGCTGCCGTCCAGCAGCGGCAGGTAAATCCGCACACCGTCGGCCTGCTGCTGCTCGACCACGGTCATGTGCAGAAGTGCCCGGCCAGCTGGGGAGTCGCCGAGGCGCTCCGGTGTCGCCGCCAGTAGCCCGATGCCGGGCAGTGGCCGCAGCATCCGCTGACCATAGTCCTGCAGGAGAATGCAGACGTCCCGGCCGCCGAGCTTGCCCGCCTGCTCCGCGACCATCGGGGCGATCATTTGGGGGTGCATCTGATGAGCCCGGTCCAGCAAGGCGCCGAGCAGGCGTTCACCGAAGCACTCGGACCGGTCCACTGCCACCGCGCAGGCGTCCCGCTCGCCCTTCCCCATAGCAGCACTAGTTCCCGGTGGCGAGCCTGAACACCCTCTCGGCTGCGCAAATCCTCAATCCGGGGCCCGCGGGCGGTCATTTATCCGCCACTTAGGCCCCGGTCGCCGCCAGGCCCCGGATTTCCCTTCGGGAGCGCTCGAGAATCAGCGCCATCTCCGGCCTCAGCCGCGGGCCGAGAGGGCAGCCGCTGCGCGACCTGTCGCCTGCGTCGCTGCCTGGATCGGCTCTCGCGGGGGCCGTTGCGCGGGTGGGTCCGTCTGCCCGCGTCCCCGGACACGCCAGAGCGATTACTCCTGCAGGACCGATAACTGCTGGTATGCGAGTTGCATGGCATGCATATGAATGCATACTATCGTGGCATGGCGCTGGTTCAGGTCCGGGATGTCCCGGAGGCAACGGTGCGCAAGCTGCGGGCGCGTGCGGCCGAGCGTGGCCTGACCCTTGCGGCGTACCTGCGCGGTGAGCTTGACCAGCTTGCCAACCGTCCTTCGAATGCCGAAGTCGTCGAGCGGCTAACGCGCCGTGACCGGCATGGGGGCCCTACGCTGGCCGAGACGGTGGCCGAGATCCGGGCGACCCGCCAGGCGTCGTGATCATCGTTGAAGCTTCGGCGATGGTCCATGCACTTGTAGCCGAACGTGCGAACCCTGAGCTGCTGGCCGCGCTGGCGGATGAAGACCTGCATGCGCCAGCTCTGCTGGACTTCGAGGTGGCAAGCGCCCTGCGGGGCCATGCCATCGCCGGGAAGCTTGAGCAGGTCAGGCTCGACGAGGCCGCTGAGGACTTCTCCGCTTTCCGCATCGAGCGGTATCCGATGACAGCCGCACTCGGCCGCATTCTGGATCTCCGGCACAATTTCACGGCCTACGACGCTGCGTATGTCGTGCTGGCTGAGGCGCTGGCGGCACCGCTGGTGACCGCTGACGAGAAGCTCACCGAGGCAGAGAAGCTCGGTGTCGAGGTCCGTGTATTCATGCAGACCTGATGGGGCCCGGCCATGGCCGCGTACGCACCCGCCAGGCCATCGTTGCGCGCCTTGCCGGCGCGCCGCTGGCTGTCGGGCCGCTGGCTGTCGGGCAGCTGGCGGCCGGGCTGCCAGTGAGCCGGTCAGCGGTTTCCCAGCACCTGAAGATCCTTAAGGACGCCGGACTGGTCGATGACGTGGCTGGGAACGCGCCGGATCTACCGGCTCAACCCCGTGGCCCTGGCGGCGCTGCAGGATCAGCTCGATACCTACTGGCGGCGGGCACTGGCAGGGTACGCCGGGGTCGTGGAAGCACAGGAGAAGGAGAACTGATGGGCCTGACT
>DAHVAR010000104.1 GCA_027314515.1 Actinomycetota bacterium | reverse complement strand
AGACCAAGAATTTAGCTTATGTCCCCTGCCCAAGAAACTGGCTTTGACCTGCGAAAACTACGGACAGTAAACGGCGGCCGAACTACAGTGCACGCTTTGTGCCGAAATAGCGCTCAACCGTTCCCGCCTGCCCTGGCGTCTCCCCTATTGCATGCGCGGGGGAGGAGCTTGAGCGCGCGGCCAGAACAACGGCGGCCTGATCGAGCGAGAGTGTGCAGGAGAACCGGCTGTGGCCGAGAACATGACTGCGCCCGAACCGCTGCGGATCGGTCCGGTCACCACTGTCGCTACCGGTCGCGCAGCGGCATGGATGAGCGCCTACCTACGGCAGGCGCTCATCGCCGACGGCTGCTGCGGGCTGGCAGCCGGCCTGCTGGCATTCGAGGTGCGATTCGGGGACGACGCGTCCGCGGCGGCCGCCTATTTCTGGCTTGGTCTTGCGCTGCCGGCCCTATGGCTGATCGCATTGGCTCTCGCGGGCGCCTACGATAGCCGCTTCATTGGCGTCGGAACTGACGAGTACCGGCGGGTGGTCAATGCCGGGGTCTGCCTGACCGCAGTCGTCGCGATCGTCGCATATGCCAGCAAGACCGACCTAGCCCGTGGCTATGTCGTCGTGTCGCTGCCCTGCCTTACCGCCCTTGACCTGCCTGTCAGGTACTGGCTGCGCAAGCGCCTCCACCGCCTTCGCGCGCTCGGGCACTGCATGCGGAGAGTGGTGGTCGTCGGTCATGCCGACGTTGCCGCGGACCTGATAGCCGCACTCCGGCGGGATACGCATCACGGGCTGTTCGTCGTTGCCGCCTGCGTGCTCGGCCCGGACCGGCCGGCGGACATTGACGGGGTCCTGGTGACCGGCGGCCTCGGTAATGTGCTCGAGGTCGTGCGGCGGTGCCGCGCCGACACGGTGGCAGTGCTGGCCTGCCCCGAGATGATCGGCGCGCGGTTGCGTGACCTCGCCTGGTCTCTGGAGAAGACCGGCACCGACCTTTGCGTGGCGCCCGCGCTCCTGGACGTGGCCGGCCCTCGCACCACGATCAGGCCGACAGCCGGTCTTCCGCTGCTGCACCTGGATCACCCGGAATTCACCGGCGTCCGGTGGCTGATCAAGTCCGCGTTCGACCGGATGGCCGCCTGCGCATGCCTGCTGCTTCTGCTGCCCGCGATGGCGGCGCTCGCGGTGGCCGTCTGGCTTGGCGACGGCGGGCCTGCGCTGTTCCGGCAGACCAGGGTCGGCCAGGGCGGGAAGTTGTTCACCCTCTGCAAGTTCCGGACCATGAGCGTCGATGCCGAAAGCCGGAAGGCTCAGCTGAGACCGCTGAACGACACCGACGGCCTGCTCTTCAAGATCCGCGAAGACCCCCGGATCACCCGGGTTGGCAGGTGGCTGCGGCGCTACTCCCTGGATGAACTGCCGCAGCTGATCAACGTCCTGGTTGGCGACATGTCGCTGGTCGGGCCGCGCCCGGCGCTGCCCGAGGAGGCGATTGCCTACGGGGACTACGTGCGGCGGCGCCTGGCCGTCAAGCCGGGCCTGACGGGCCTGTGGCAGGTGAACGGGCGATCCGACCTCCCCTTCGACGAGGCCGTGCGACTCGACGTGAGCTACGTCGAGAACTGGTCATTCGTCCTCGATCTCCAAATCCTGTGGAAGACCTGGTCGGCGGTATGGCACGGGAACGGTGCCTATTGACCAGCCGGCACTCACTCAGCGAGCAAAGGGGGATGGCGTGACTGTGCGGGTTAGCACAACCCGCCGTCGTGCGGACAACAATGGTACGTCGCCGGCCTTGGCCGCGGGCGAACGCGCCATGATACCGGAGCAAGACGATGGCGCTGCGGACCTCGCGCGGCTGGTACGGTCGGCCGCCGCCGGGGATCGGGCAGCGTGGGAACGCCTGGTCGACCAGTACTCGCGGCTGCTGTGGGCGATGACCCGCGACTTCAAGCTTGCCGAGAGCGACGCGGCTGATGTCGTCCAGGCAACCTGGCTGCGCCTGCTGGAGCACATCCATCGCATCGAGTATCCGGAGCGGATTGCCAGCTGGCTGGCGACGACCGCACGCCATGAGTGCCTGCGGCACTTGGCAGCAGGCAAGAGAGTCCTGGTCGTCCGGGATGACCACGATGCGTTCAGCGAGGCCGTCGGCCATCAGCCGGACGTCGACGAACGCCTGCTGGCCGAGGAACGGGCTCAGGCTGTCCGCGACGCGCTGTCGACCCTGCCGTCCCGCTCGCAGCAGTTGCTTGAATTGCTGATGGCCGACCCGCCGGTGTCCTACACCGAGATATCTGACCAGCTCGGCGTGCCTATCGGCAGTATCGGCCCGACCAGGGGCAGGTGCCTTGAGCGGCTGCGGCTAGTGCTTCAGGCCACCTGATGCGCGCCATGTCAGAAGCCGACCGCATCCGCGTCGATCCAGCTTCCGCCCGCGGCTTCGACCTCGGGGTGGCAGGCAGTAACCTCTGCCCGGAGATCGGCAACGAACAACAGCACGGCGCCGGGCTTGCGTGCGGTGAGCTCGGCTGGGCCGACGATAGGGATGTCCGTGCCGGGCATCCGCAAGCCCTGCTTCCGCGGCGAGGCGTCGACGACCGCCGGCAGCAGCCTCGAATCCACCTCGGCGTGTCGCAGCAGCGCGACCGCGCGCGACGCCGCGCCGTAGCCGAGCACGCATCTGCCTGCCTCCGATTGCGCCGACAGCCACGCTCGCAGGCTTTCCGCCTTGACCTGGCAGTCGCGCTGCAGGCCGGCCAGCACGCGCGGATCGCGAACACCGGCAGCGGCATCGTCGGCGAGCAGCCCGCGCACCGATTCGTCCGGGCCGACCGGATCCTCGGCCGCGCGCTGAGCGGCGAGCAGGACCGTTCCGCCGTAGAGGTCGAAACTCCATGCCGTCCGCGCGCGCAGGCCTGCTGCCGCCAGCATCGTCACCAGGGCGGTTGTCGAGTAATAGGCATAATGCCCGTGACGCAGTGCGTTCCACTGCCCTTGCCGGACGATGGCGCTCAGCGAGTGGTACTGGAGCAGCAGCATCCCCCCGGCCTTCATCCGCGCCGCCCGGCTGGCCAGCGCGGCCGACTGAGCACGCGCGTGCATCATGCCGAAACAGTCAACGACCACGTCGGCCGGCTGGTCGCCAGCTACCGGCGTGAGCCCTCGGGCGGCCAGCAGGCCGAGCCAGGACCCGCCGTGCGGGCTGCCATACTCGGCGGCCGTCGCCCGGCCGGCCAGCAGGCCGGCGGCAGCGACCCGGCTCACGGCATCGGCCGCCTGTGCCGTCAGGGCAGCGGGCTCAGTTCCGCGCGCCTCCTCCGGCGTGGTCGGGTCGGCGGCCAGCTGAGCCAGGCCGCAGTCCGCGCACAGCCACATCTGCAGCGGATAGGCAGGGTCTGGTCCGGGCTCATCGCGCGACGGGAAGTAATCGCAGGCAGGCTGCGAGCCCAGGTCGAGGACCAGGTCCCCGGTGCGCCCACGGCACGCCCGGCACGCATTCTCGCTCATCCATGCACTCCTCGCCGCACCAGAACCCGACGTCGGAGCCCGGCGTGGCGGTAACCCATTCCTGCCGTCTGTGCGGCACGAGCCTCAACCGGACCTTCGTGGACCTCGGCATGTCCCCGCTGTGTGAAAGCTACATCGCCGCTGACCGAGCCGACGATCCCGAGACCTTCTACCCGCTGCACGTACGCGTCTGCGAGTCATGCCTGCTCGTGCAGTTGCCGGCGTACGTGGCTGGCGAGGACATCTTCTCGGACTACGCGTATTTCTCCTCGTATTCGGATTCATGGGTGGCGCATGCCAAGCGGTACGCCGACGACATGACGGCCCGGCTCGGCCTTGGCCCGCACAGCCTGGTCACCGAGGTCGCCAGTAACGACGGCTACCTGCTGCAGCATTTCGCCGCCGCCGGCGTGCCGGTACTCGGCGTCGAGCCGGCCGCCAACGTGGCGCAGGCCGCCAGGGCGAAGGGCATCAGGACCGAGGTCCGGTTTCTCGGCCCGCAGGCTGGCCGGGAGATCGCGCAGCGGTACGGCCGCGCCGACCTGGTCGTCGCCAACAACGTGCTTGCGCATGTCCCGGATATCCGCGGCTTCGCGGCCGGCCTGCGCGCGCTGGTAGCCGGCGGCGGCCTGGTGACACTGGAGTTCCCGCACCTGCTGCGCCTGATCGAGGGCCGCCAGTACGACACCATCTACCACGAGCATTACTCCTACCTGTCGCTGCTGACAGCCTCGCGGGTGCTGGCGACCGCCGGGCTGACCGTGGTCGACGTCGACGAGCTTGCGACCCACGGCGGCTCGCTGCGCGTCCACGCGCGACCGGCGCAGACCGCGGGCGAGCCTGCCAGCAGGGTCAAGGCCGTGCTGGACGCCGAGGACAGGGCGGGCCTGCACGCACTCGGCGGGCACGAGGGCTTCGCCACCGAGGTGCTCCAGATCAAGTCGGAGTTGCTCGGCTTCCTGCTGGCCGCCGCGCGGGAGGGCCGTTCCGTGGCCGGATACGGAGCCCCCGGCAAGGGAAACACGCTGCTCAACCATTGCGGCATCCGGTCCGACCTGCTCCCCTACACCGTCGACCGGAGCCCGGTGAAGCAGGGCAAGTTCCTGCCTGGCACGCGCATTCCCGTTTACCCGCCGGACCAGCTGGCCCGGACCAGGCCCGATTACGTCCTCGTCCTCCCCTGGAACCTGCGGGCGGAGCTAACCACGCAGCTTGAGTACGTCAGGGAGTGGGGCGGGCGCCTCGTCTTCCCGATTCCCGGGCTGGAGATCGTCTAGGTCGGAGGGTAAGCCGTGAAAGTCGTCCTGTTCTGCGGCGGCCTTGGCATGCGCATGCGCGACGGGGTCAACACCGGGCCGAAGCCGATGGCGATGGTCGGAGAGCGACCGTTGCTGTGGCATGTCATGCGTTATTACGCTCACTTCGGGCACACCGACTTCATCTTGTGCCTTGGCTATGGCGCCTCGTACGTCAAGGACTTCTTCCTGCACTACGACGAGACCAGGTCGAACGACTTCGTGCTCGAGAACGGTGCCCGCGACCTGAGACTGTTCAGCACCGACATATCCGATTGGCGCATCACTTTCGTCGACACCGGGCTGCAGTCCCCGATCGGTGAGCGGCTCCGCCGGGTGCGGCAGTTCGTCGAAGACGAGCCCATGTTCCTGGCGAACTACGCCGACGTACTGACCGATGCGCCGCTGCCGGACATGATCGGGAGGTTCGCGGCCACCAGCGCGACGGCGAGCCTGCTGGCCGTGCCGCCGCAGTCGTCCTCCCATGTGGTTGAGATCGGCGACGACGGACTGATCAGTCAGCTGACTCCCATGCGTGATCTCCGGCAATGGGAGAACGGCGGCTATTTCGTGCTCAGGCCGGAGATCTTTAACCACCTGAGCGAGGGCGAGGACCTGGTGGAGGACGCACTCATGCGCCGGCTGGTCCCGCTGCGGCGCGTTCTCGCCTACCCGTACAAGGGCTACTGGTCACCGGCCGACACAGTCAAGGAGCGGGCGCATCTTGAAGCCCTGTATGACCGCGGCCACTGTCCCTGGATGATCTGGGATCGTGACAGGTCGGTGCCGGCGCCGGTCCTGCGGCCGGGCTGACCGTGCTGCCCCTGCACCTTGCCGCCCCGCCGAGCGGGCCGCTGTCGGTGCTTGCCATCGGCGCCCATCCGGACGACATCGAGATCGGCGCGGGCGGGACGTTGCTGAGCCTGGCCCAGAGCCACGCCAGCGTGCGCGCCTGCCACCTGGTGCTGACCGGCACGCCGGAACGTCAGCTTGAGGCGGAATCGGCAGCTATCGAATTCCTGCCCGGCGCGCAGGTGTCGGTCCGCCGCTGCGATTTCCCCGAGGGACGACTGCCGGCGGCCTGGGGACAGGTCAAGGACACCATCGAAGAGGTAACGCGGTCGTTCCGGCCCGATGTTGTCATCGCCCCGCAGCCTGCCGATGCCCATCAGGACCACCGGACCATCGCGGAGATCGTGCCGACCGTCTGTCGCGATCAGCTTTACCTCGGCTATGAAATCCCGAAGTGGGATGGCGACTTCAGCCGGCCGTCGGTGTACGTCCCGCTGCCAGGCGAAATCGTCCGGCGCAAGGTAGCGCTGCTGCACAAGTGCTTCCCGTCACAGAGCAGCCGGGACTGGTGGGATGACGAGGTATTCCTCGGCCTCGCCCGGCTGCGCGGCGTGGAGTGCCGTGCGAGGTACGCAGAGGCATTCGCCTGCCCGAAGGCGCTGCTGCAGATTCAGCGCTGGTAGCAGATACCGTGCCGCAGCACTCCGACACGACATCGCCCGCCCGCGACGGGCGCGGCCGGGTCATGCGCGCACGCCATCGCCGCGACCGTCGCCTCGGCCGTCGCCTCGGCCGTCGCCCGCATGCCACCCGCGTGCGCAGATGGCGGCGGTGGATGCTGAGCATCGCGGCACTCATCGCCGTGTTCTGCGCCGTCACCGCGCGGCTGATGATCTGGCCGGCCAGCGGAATGCCTGCGCATGTGGACGCAATCGTGGTGCTGGCGGGCCCCGGCCAGCGCCTCAGCCTGGGGCTGCGCCTGGCCCGCGAGCACGCGGCGGACGTCCTGGTGGTGTCCAGGGGGTACGAGGGTTACGGCGGCCCGTGCCCGCCGCCGGTTCCGGCGGTCACGCTCATCTGCTTCGACCCCAATCCGCCGACAACCCAGGGCGAGGCGGAGTTCGCCGGGCGGCTGGCCAGGAAATACCACTGGCGGTCAGTAGTGCTGATCACCTCGACGCCGCAGGACTCGCGCGCTCGGGTGCGAATGGAGCGGTGCTTTGCCGGCCAGGTATTCGTCATGACAGTCGGGCTGCCGCTCTCCGCCTGGCCCTATCAGCTCGCCTATCAGTGGGGAGCCACGCTCAAGATGCTGGTGCTGCAGCGGAGCTGCTGACAGTGTTCCCCGGCGTGCGGAACTCCGGCGCGCGGAACCCCGCTCCGGGGAGCGTGCCGTCCGTTGTCCGCCGCAGTGCGTCATCAACCACCCCGGCCGCCAGCAGCTCGCGGATCCGCCGGAGCCGGACGAACCGCGCGGACACGAAGTCGTCGTAACTGAGGTCGTGCTGGGCGTAAGCGGAGACCAGTTCGTCGATGCCAGCCTGCACGGTCCAGTGCAGCGCGAGGTCAGGGAAGGTGTCGTGCAGCTTGGCGAAGTCGACCCGGTAGTTGCGGACATCGGGCCCGGCCCCGTCGGCAAACGTGATCTTAGACCCGGGACTGGCGTCCCGCACCAGGCCAGCGATATCGCAGATCTGCAGGTTGTCGTCAAAGCGGCCGACATTGAACGCCTGATCGTGCACCAGCTGCCGGGGGGCCTCAAGCGTGGCCAGGATCGCCCGGCTGATGTCCTCGACATGGACAAACGGCCGCCACGAAGTCCCGTCGCTCTCCAGCCGCACCTCGCCGGTAGTCATCGCGGCGGCGGTGAGGTTGTTCACCACGATATCCAGCCGCAACCGCGGCGAGGCGCCGTACGCTGTGGCGTTCCGCAGGCAAACGGGGCTGAAGTCGTCGCCTGCAAGCCTGGACAGCTCTCGCTCAGCCAGGACCTTCGTCTCGCCATACGGCGTGAGCGGAGTCAGCTCGCCGTCCTCAGCTACGCCGGCTGAGCCGGCCGCACCGTAAAGGCTGCAGGACGACGCGAAGATGAATCGCTGGCTGCCAGCCCGCTTGGCAGCCCTGGCCAGGCACAGTGTCCCGGCCAGATTGACGGAATAGGTCGCGGCCGGGTTGAGATGCCCGAGCGGGTCGTTGGACAGCGCGGCCAGGCAGACGACCGCGTCATAGCCGGCCAGCCGGGCCGCGGTGACGTCCCTGATGTCAGCGGGCGGGCCCGCGCCAACGCCTGCGGGCATGACGCCGAGATCACAACCGTCGTAGAGCCCGAGATCCAGCCCGTCGGCCTCGTGGCCGCCTGCTCGCAAGAAAGGAACCAGGACGGCTCCGATATAACCGCCATCGCCGGCCACCAGGACCTTCATCGGCAGTAGTTCCGTGCTGCACTGATCACGCGCGCGCTCATGACTACCCGATCCTGCTCCGCGAATTCTGATACGTCACGCAGCCACCCAGCGCGACCCATCAGAACACCCGGAGTATTCTGAGTCCGATCCTGACGGGGACAATTGACAGAGGCTGATATGTCCGTCAAAGCAATCGCTCAGAATGGTGTAAACGCAGCGCTCCGGCCATTTCGCGTCCAGGTGGTGGCTGGCTTCAGCGCCGATCCGGGGGTTAAGTCGTTTGTATCAGCGCGCCAGACGATCGTCGGCGCACGGCGCGAGGGCCTGGCCGTTCGCGACTATATCGACAAGCATAACGCGCAACCGGGTGCGACTGCCGCGGCGGTGGAAGCGATGTTGCGGCTAGCTGAACTTGACCAGGCGGACACGGTCTGCGAGATCGGTCCCGGCACCGGCAGGTACGCCGAGCTCGTGATCTCTGCTCTCCATCCGGCGGTCTACGAGATGTATGAGACGGCCGCCGACTGGCTTCCTCACCTGCGCAAGCTGCCCGCGGCCAGGATAATGCCGGCGGACGGCCGCACGCTCTCGCAGACGAAGCCTGAATCCGTGGACCTTGTCCATGCCAACAAAGTCTTCGTGTACTTGCCGCTGGTCAGCACAATTCGCTACCTCGAAGAGATGGCCCGCGTCGTCCGGCCGGGCGGGGTCATGGCATTCGATATCGTGACCGAGGACTGCATGGACGAAGCGGTCATAAAGACCTGGGTAGCGAACAATTCGGTTATCTACTCCATGATTCCGAAGCAATGGACAATCGACCTGCTGGATCGGCATGGCCTGCTGTTCCTGGGCAGCAGCTTCAGCCCGCTCAGCGACGGTCGGACCGAGCTGCTGGTGTTCCGCAAGAAGTGAGGCGGCGGCGCGCTGCCGCCGATCCGGCAGAATCCAATCCCGATCGCATCGCTCACGTCGTATCAAAGCCGGACGGGCGCGGGTCTGCTAATCGCGGGCAGGCGGCACCAGGCACCCGCTACCGCGCCCGTCTGGCGCCGCCGGACGGAGCCGACGAGAGGTAAACGTGAGCACTCCACCGCGGTTGACCGTCGGGCTCCCGGTGTATAACGGCGCGCACTATCTGGCCGAGTCGGTCGAAGCGCTCCTCGGCCAGACCTACGCGGATTTCGAGCTGATAATTTCAGACAACGCTTCGACCGACGCAACTGCCGACATCTGTCGCCAATATCAGCAGCAGGACGCCCGGGTCCGGTATGTCAGGCAGCCTCGTAACATCGGCTGCGCGTCGAATCACAACTACCTCGTGCACGAGGCCAGGGGCGAATTGTTCAAATGGGCGTCTGACGATGACCTGTATTCTCGCGACCTGCTCCGGCGGTGCGTCGAAGCGCTCGACGAGCATCCTGATGTGATACTCGCGCACAGCTGGACCGCGGTGATCGACAGCGCCGGCAACGTCACGAAGCAGTTGATATACCAGCTCGCCACGGACTCCCCGCACGCTCCGGAGCGGTTCCGCAGCATGCTGTTCGATCGCGGCAGCGACGACGACGGCGGGGTGATCCGTACAGCAGTGCTCCGCAGGACGGCACTGAACGGCAGCTACTACCGCGCCGACCGTACCCTTACCGCAGAGCTTGCCCTCGATGGCCGGTTCTACCATGTGCCGGATTGGCTGTACTTCCGGCGCGATCACCCTGACCGTGCCGAGCGCATGCTGCCCGACACCAGGGCGTGGTGCGCAAACCTGGACCCGGCGCGAGCGAACCGGCTGCGGCATCCGGCCGCCCGGCTCTACGCGGAATATGTCGGTGGCTACGTCAGCGCCATAAGGCGCTCGCCGCTGCGCCCTGCCGACCGCCTGCAGTGCCATCGCTACCTTGCGCAATGGCTGGTGAGCCGGGTCTTCCTGGCTGGCGGCAAGCGTGCGAAGCCACCCGCGGAAGCAGCCTGGCCGGTGATCTCCCTCGAAGCCGTCGTTCCCGGCTGGGAACGCAGAGCGCGGTGACCGCTGACAGGCCGCGCATCGGTCTCTTCGGGCTGATCGGGTCGGGCAACCTCGGCAATGACGTGTCGATGGAGTCCATGCTCGGCTACCTGCGGAGCGCGCACCCGGAAGCCGTGATCGACGTCATGTGCTCTGGTCCGCAGAAGGTAGCTGACCGCTACGGCGTTGACGCCGTCCCGCTGTCGTGGGTGAGCAGCCGCCGGCAACGGCCCGGCAGCACCGCGGTGCCAGTCAAAGTGCTCGGCAAGGCGATCGAGACCGTTCGGATCGCGCTCTGGGTTCGCGGTCACGACGTGGTCATCGTGCCAGGCATGGGTGTCCTTGAGACGACGCTGCCGCTCCGTGCACTCGGCACGCCCGTTTCGATCTTCCTGGTGTCCGCGGCCGGCCGGCTATTCGGCACGAAAGTCGCCCTCGTCAGTGTCGGCGCCAACATCGTCAGCCAACGGCTAACCCGCTGGCTGTACTCCTCCGCTGCCCGGCTCGCCTGCTACCGGTCCTTCCGCGACGTCGCATCTCGCGACGCCATGGCGCCGCGGCACTCCGCCACGGCCGGTCACGTCTATCCCGACCTGGCCTTCGGCATTCCGGCGCCGTCCGGCAGTGCCGGGGATCCGCGCATCGTCGGAGTCGGCGTCATGGCCTTCCACGGCACGAACGACGATCGCCGGCAATCGGAGCGGATCTACCGGCACTACCTTGCGGGGCTTACCGCGTTTATCCGCTGGCTCGTCGACAATGACCGCGAGGTCCGGCTGTTCGTCGGCGACACCGGCGGTTGCGACGATGCTGTTGTCCGGGAGATCCTGGCCGACCTGAGACGGCACCGGCCACACCTCGCGCCCGCGCAGGTTACAGCCGAGCCGACCGAAACCTTCGCCGACTTGATGCGCGCGATGGCACCCGCAGGCACCGTTGTCGCCACGCGCTACCACAACGTGGTCTGTGCGCTTCAGCTTGCCAAGCCCACGATCAGCATCGGATACGCCGCGAAACACAACGCCCTGATGGCGGACATGGGACTGGCATCGTTCTGCCAGCTCGCCCAGACCCTTGACGCCGGCCTTCTCATTCAGCAGTTCCGCGAGCTTGATGATCGCGCTGATCAGCTGCGTGCCATCGTCGGGGATGCCGCCGCTGGCCAGCGCCGCCGCGTGGCAGAGCAGTTCGCCCTGCTGTCATCGACCCTCATCGGCACCCCGCGCACGCCGCCAGCCGTACGGTCACCTGCCGCGAACGTCCTGGTGCCGCCACGACCGTGAGGAGCCCGAATGCGCAGCCTCGCCGCCTCTGCGGCACACACCTCGGCGGTCGAGAAGCTCATTCCCGGCGGCGCTCACACCTATGCAAAGGGCAGCGACCAGTACCCGGCCGGGATGGCGCCGGTCATCGAGCGGGGAGCCGGCTGCCGGGTGTGGGACCTGGACGGCAACGAGTACGTCGAATTCGGTAACGGCCTGCGTTCGACGACTCTCGGCCACGGCTTCGAACCGGTGCTTGCAGCGGTGCACGCCAGCCTGGACGACGGGGTTAACTTCGTCCGGCCGCATCGGATGGAACGCCAGGCTGCCGAGCGCCTGATCGGGCTGATCCCGAGCGCAGAGATGGTCAAATTCGGCCTTAACGGCTCCGACTCGACAACCGCGGCAGTCCGGCTGGCTCGCGCGTTCACCAATCGCGACATGGTCGCCGTCTGCCGTCAGCATCCGTTCTTCGCTACCGACGACTGGTTTATCGCCACCACGCCGATGTCGGCGGGGATACCGAAGCCGGTCGCGCGGCTCACTGTCGAATTCTCCTATAACGACCTGCGCGATCTTGAACGGGTCTTCGACACCTTTCCCGGCCAGATTGCCGCCGTGGTGCTCGAGGCCGAGACCGTCGACCCTCCTGCTGACGGGTACTTCGCTGGCCTCCGGGGCCTGTGCGACAAGCATGGCGCGCTGCTCATTCTCGACGAGATAATCACCGGGTTCCGGTGGCACGAGCGGGGCGCCCAGTTCATCTATGGCATCGAACCGGATCTCAGCGTGTTCGGCAAAGGCCTGGCTAACGGCTTTCCGCTGTCCGCGCTCGCCGGGCGGCGCGAGGTGATGCGGCTGGGCGGCTTCGTGGCCGACGCTGAACGCGTCTTCCTGCTGTCGCAGACGGCAGGCGCGCAGCCGTGGGCGCTGGCGGCAATGCTCGCCGTCATCGACGCCTATGAGCGCGACCAGATCGCTGACCGGCTGCACCGGATCGGCCGCGACCTGCGGCTCGGCATTGAACAGGCTGTCACCGCCGCCGGGCTGAGCCAGTACTTCCAGCTCCGGGGCCGCGACTGCAACCTGACCTATGTGGCCAGGGACGGCCGCGGCCAGCCCAGTCAGGAGTACCGCACGCTGGTGTTGCAGGAACTCATCGCGCGCGGCGTCCTGGCGCCGTCATTCGCCGTGTCCGCGGCGCATGACGCCGCGGCCATTGCGCATACAGTTGACGCGGTGACCGCATTGCTGCCTGCTTACCAGCGCGCGCTGGAACGCGGGATAACAGACGTCCTTCGGGGCCGGCCGGTCAGGCCGGCCTTGCGGGCACGCGGCTGACAGCTGCTCTCATCAGCGCGGACGACGATGACGGGCCGGCCGGCGGCGTGGCCACAACCAGGCGGGGATGGCCGCGGTGCGCGACTCGCCCAGCGCCAGCCTGAATTGCCACCAGTACACCAGCGCGCTGACCCACGACGCGACTGCGACGTACCGTACTGTGCCGAGCGTGCCTGCGGTAATGGCCCCTACCAGCCCGCAGGTCACGATCAGCACCGAGCTGAGCACGACGGCGCGCAGGCTGCGGCGCGCAACGCCGAGGGCATGCAAGCCCAGCAGCGCACCGGTGCTCGCGCAGGTGCCCAGGATGTTAATCACTCCCGGCAGCACAAGCGGATACGCCGGCCTCCAGATGCTGCCAAGCATCAACTGGCCGAGTCCGCGGGGTAGCGCCACCAGCAGCGCAACTCCCCACGCCAGCCCGAGTACGGCGAACCCGCTGCTGACAGCCGCGCAGAAGAGCGGCAATTGCCGGGGTGAACGGCGCAAGAGCCGGGCCGCCTCCGGCATCAAGATCAGGCTTGCCCCGAAATAGATGATCTTGAAGGGCCCCATCGGGACGTTCGCGGCCTGGATGTAACCCACGGCAGCGAGTCCGAGAATGAGTGAGAGAGCGTAGCTGCGCACCATGTCGCTGGCATTTCCCGCGGTATTCTCCGCCAGGTAGCGCGGACCGAGGTCGCGGTGTCGCGATAGCCATTGCAGCGCCTGCGCGAGGCTGGGCATGACCCTCGCCTGCAGCGGGGCGATAAGCGCCCCGACGGTGGCGGCTGCACCCCAGGCGAGGACGAACCAGAACACGTTCGCGTGTCCGGTCATCGTCAGGACCAGCAGCAACGGGATCTGCACAGCCGCCCAGACCGCGTCATTGATGAAGGCATGGTGGCCGCGGCCTACTGCGAAGAATGAGTACCGCCAGCTATCCTGCAGCAGCAGTCCGGGCAGCGTGACCCCGAGGGCGAGAAAGGCCAGGCCGGTAGCACCGCCCACGACCAGCCCCGCGATCAGCGCGCAGGTTCCGGCGGCTAGGCCGACAAGCAGCGCAGTGCCAGTGCAGCCCGCCGCGGCGCGCCGCCAGATCTGCACCTCCGTGCCGCTGAACCTGACCAGGAGAGGCTCGATCGACAGGCCCCGCGATGCGTTGATCGCGAACCCGTACGTTACGTAGGCCAGGCTGAAGGCGCCGAATTGCACCGCCCCGAGTACGCGGGCGACGTAAATCGTCAGCAGGAAGTTCGTCAGCGTGGACAGGGCCTGATCGCCGACACCCCAGGTGAGACGGCGGCCCGCCGCCCGCGCCAGGCGCCAGGACTGCGCCGCCGGGATCCGCCGGGAGGAAACGGCCACAGCTAGTCCGGCGCGCGGAATTCGAGCCGCGTGCTCAACGGCTCACCCGGCCCGCAGTGCCCGCACCCGAGCAGCGTGACGGCCGGAGCTCGATGACCGAGGCCGTTTGAGTACCACCCGACGATCGGGTCCAGTTCGCCCTTGTGCAAGGTCCAGGTCAGCGACGCCGGGAGGTCCAGCGTTGCCGCATCGCAGGCCGGGTCACCAGCCCACCGCAGGATCGCGCGCGTCCCGTCGAGCTCGGCCGACACGTCGGGTCCGAGATGGTAAGCCATCCGGACGCGGTGGCGTCCGCCGCTTATCTCGTCGGCGATATCGAGGCTCCGCGACGCTCGGTCGAGGCGCACACACCGCCGGTGCCAGGCCGCCGGATGCAGGGCCCGGTACCCGTCGTGCTCGGCACTCCACTCCACCGCGTCGCCGATGTCCGCAACGTCGATGACTCTCGCGTTCGCATGCCGCAACCAGAGGAAAGGCCCGCCCTCGCGGGACTGGCTTTGCCCGTCGACTTCGACGGTGTTGTGCGCGATCGTGGACCGGAAGTAGGACCGCCACGCCCGCTGGCCGTGGTAGCAGTAGGTGCCAGGATCTGCCAGTATGTCGATTCCGCCGTAGCGAACCTCGATCGAGAGCGCGTCGGCGTGCGCATGCGCCGCGATCTTGAGGAAGCCATGCGGACCGCCGTCGCACCGGCACCAGATCTCCGGCTCGTGACCGCTCCTGGTGCGCAGCACCGTCGTGCCGGCATCCGTGAAGTGCCACGGCCGCTCGGCAGGCCGGCCGGCTATGGTCACCGCTCCTGCCGACAGGGCCGCGATGATCGAACTTGCGGCGCCCGGCTCCGTCGCCGGCCACCAGTCCAGCCGGCCGAAGAGTCGCTCTCCGAGCGCCAGCAGCGACGGCCACCGGTTGGCCGCCGGCGGATCGAGCAGCAGCCCGCGGCCTTCGTCGCCGTCGCCTTGCCGCGGCGGGCGGAGACGCTCGTCCAGCAGCGCGGCTCCGCTGTCGACCATCGCGCACAGGCGCTGGCACGCCACCGCGCTGAGCGGGTACCCGGCTGCCGACGCCTCCACAGCCGCCAGCATCCCGAGTTCCGCGACGAAGCACTGATAGCCAGAGGCGAGCTCGCGGCCGATGCCGGACGGGAAGGTGTTGCGAACCACTTCCCGCTCCAGCAGCCGCGCGGACGCCTCGCGCCAGCGCTTGCTCTCCGGAAACCACGGGAAAGCGCAACTCGCCACAAGCTGGCCGGCCGCCTCCGCGATCACGTGATTGTTGGCCGACGAGCCGCGGCTGCGGAACGCGGCCAGGTACTTCTGATGCCACCAGATCTGACGCGTGGCCAGCTGATTGCGCTCGAACAGGCCAGCCGCGTCCGGCCAGTCGGCTAGCAGGCGCCTGATCCAGGTCAGGCTTATCAGCCGGATGGCGATCTCGATGCCGCTGGTCCAGTGCACGCCGGACAAGAACGGGTTCTCCCGCCACCATGACTGCAGCTGATCGGCGACCCGCCGGGCGTAAGCCTCCTGCTGGCTAAGAAACCACGCTGTGGCCAGCACCGTGAGGTGCTGCAACCGGGACAGCTCGAAGACCTGCTTGATGTTCCCGGTAGCTTCCTCGGAACGGGGATTGATCCGGAAGGCGTACCGGTCGGCCGGCGCTCGCCTGCCGGTCACCGGATCGCGGAACCAGTCAGGCCGCACCAGGTCCGTCCGGAGGACGCCGAGCATCTCCCATTCGCCCCGCAGCAACCCATCTGCCGACGCCAGCACGGCAGCTTTCGCGGCCTGCGGAACGCCAGCGGCAGCATCAGCAGGCAAGGAGCCGGCGAACTGGACGCCGCTTCGCGGCGCTGAAGGCTGCATGGCAAGCCGCTCGCGGTCAACCTGGCGGCCGGTCCAGGCCCACCGCATCGCCATGTCGTAACCGCGCCAGGCCATCTCGGCCGGCGACATCCGGCTGACCCGCCGGGAGTACCAGCCGAGCTGAGCGAATGGCGGGTTGCTCACAAGCGCTCCGGCCTGCCGGAGATCAGGCTCTCGCCCACCGCTATGGTCGCTCGCGTGGTAGCGAACAAGGACCCGAGCGAGATCGGCATGTCAGCGCCGGACCGGCAGGCGTCGACGAAGCTCACCACCTGCTGCCGCTGACCCTTGTCCTGGCCGCCCCGCGACCGCATGATGGTGGGCCGCCGGCCCGACCAGATCGCCGCCTGACGGAAGTTGTCCAGCCTGGCGCTGCGCCCCCCGCCCGCTGCGTCCAGGGTCTCCTTCGGGAAGCGACGGTGGCCGGCCGCGGTGTAGGTGATGACGCCGGTGCTCCCGTTCTCGAACCGGAACGTCGCCTGCAGATCGTCACCGTCCGGGCCGGAAACCGCGAACACCTCGGCGGGCAGGCTCTCGGCCCACCAGCTCAGCGTGTCGATGAAGTGCCCGCCTTCGCCAGCGAAGCGTGATCCTTCCAGCTCGGCGTTCCGGTACCAGCTGTCGGCCTCGAGCCGGCCCGCATTGACCAGGTAACGGCAGTGAGACACGGCAGCGGGAGTACCGAAGGCTGACTTCAGCTGGGTCAGCAGCGGCGCGAACCGGCGGTTGAATCCCACCATCAGCCTGTCGTTGCCGGTGTCGGCGATGACCTTGGCGATCCGCTCCAGTTCGTCGCCGGTGAGCGCGAGCGGCTTCTCCACGAAGACCGCCTTCCCGGTGCGCAGCGCCCGGCAGACCAGGTCAGCGTGCGTATGGTGACGGGTGACGATGAAGATCGCGTCAAGCGAGCCATCGCCGAGGACCGCATCCGCGCTGGTCGAAGCCGTGCTGAAGCCGAATCGGCGCTGCGCGTTGAGAGCCGTCAGCGATCGGGTCGTGGCAACATGGGCTAGCCTGACGCCAGTGATCTTGGCCAACGGCGGCAGCAGCATCGAGGACGCGTAGCTGCCCGCGCCGATGAAGCCAACGCTCAGCTGCCCGATGCCAGCTTCCCGGCTCGTTGCCCGCCCGGCCGGGACGGCCGGGCGGCTGATGGCAGGTGCCATGCTGCCGGGCTGCCATGCCGGGTACGCCAGCAGTACCCCGACGGCGCGGAGCACGCCGGATGACAGATCGCCGTAGGCCCTTGCCGCGTCCTCGATCGGGAACACGGCCGAGACGAGCGAGCCGACCTCCAGGTCACCGCGGGAAATGAGGTCCAGGAAGCAGGCCAGGTTCCTGCGCTCGGTCCACCGCACGTAGCCGGCCGGATAGTCAATGCCCTGCAACTCGTACTTCTCGTCGTATCGTCCGGGCCCGTAGGAGCGGGAGAAGCGGACATCCAGTTCCTTGTCGTAATAGGCGTTCCAGGGCAGATCCAGCCTGGTCTTGCCGATGTCGACGACCCTGGCCCGATCGCGAGCCAGCCTGGCCGCGGTCTCCGCGGGCCCGTTTGATGACCCGCCCGCTGCGAGCAGCACGTGATCGGCGCCCCGGCCATCGGTAAGTCCGGCGAGCGCCCGCTCGACGGCAAGGATCCCGTCGTCCGTCGGCGGCGCGCAGAGCACCGCGCCTGCCTTTTCCGCGAGCCGGCAACGGTCGGGCAGCACATCCAGGCCCACGACCCGCACTCCCCCGGCCGTCAGCAGCCGGACCACCAGCTGGCCCACCAGGCCGAGGCCGATCACGCAGGCAACCTCGCCAAGCTGCGCCTCGGCCTGCCGGACGCCCTGCAGGGCGATAGCGCCGACGGTAGCGAACGCGGCGTGCTCCGCGCAGACGCCGGCCGGAACCGGGACGCACAGGTTCACCGGGATCCAGTTGTACTCGGCATGCAGCGCGTGCTCGTTGCCCGCAGCCGCGACCAGCTGGCCGACGTCGAACTCCTCGGCGCCGCGGCCGACCTCGATCACTACGCCGCACAACGAGTATCCAAGCGGCGTGTACGAGTCGAGCCTTGTCATCACCTTCTTGTAGGTGGTGAGCATGCCCTGCTGGGAGATCGAGTCGAACACCTTCCGCACCTGGTCGGGCCTCGCCCTGGCCATGCCGACCATGGACATGCTGGCCTCGCTGACCTTCATCAGCTCGGTGCCGGCTGAGATCAGCGAGAACAGCGACTGCACCAGCACGCCGCCCGGACGGCAGGCAGGCGCGGGCACGTCCAGTACGGCCAGTTCGCCGCTCTTGTAGTTCTGCGCTATCTGCTTCATCGCGTCCCTCGCTCAGCCCGCTGCCGCGCGGGAACCCGTGGCCTGCTCATGCCCCACGCCTTGTGCCTGGGCGTTGCGGTACCACAGCTCCAGGGACAGCAGTTGCCAGATCTGCTTGGACCGGTCCTGACGGCCTGCCTGGTCATCGGCGATCATCTGAATCAGCGGCTGGCGGCGGATCACCCCTGAGCTCACCAGCTCGCCGCCGACAAGAACGTCCCTGATCAGCTCCGCGAGGTCATGCCGCACCCACGCGCGCAGCGGCACGCTGAACGAGGCCTTCGGCCGGTTCACGATTTCCGGCGGCAGCCAGTCCCGTGCGGCCTGCTTCAGCGCGACCTTGCCCTGGCCTCGCCGGATCTTCGCAGTGCCCTGGATGGAGAACGCGGCTTCCGCCACGACCGTATCCACGAACGGCACCCGCACCTCGACCGAGGCAGCCATGCTCGCGCGATCGGTGTAGGCCAGGTTCAGGCCCGGCAGGAACAGCCGGGCGTCTGCCAGGCACATCCGGTTTATCTCGTCGTCCAGCGCGTTGTCGGTATAGATCGCGCTGTGCTCCTCGACCACCTGTGCTACCTGGCTTGCGAGGTCGGGGCTGACCAGGCCGGCCAGCTCGCCCGGATCGTAGAGGGTGTAGCTGCGCCGGAAGCGCTGCTCCTCGGGCAATTCGGCGAAGGTCAGGAACCGCTTCGCCCACCGTGAGTACCGCAATCCGCGGCCGCCGGCGGTGACCGGCAGGTGACCGACGACGCCGCGCACGACGGCACGACCGGCGCCGGGTACCCGGCCGTACTGGCTGGCCAGGACGCAGGCCAGGTGCTTGCGATAGCCGCCGAACAACTCGTCCGCACCCATCCCGGAGAGGACCACCTTCACGCCGCGCTCGCGGGCCGCCTCGCACATCAGGAGCGTGTTGATGGCGGCGGGGTCACCGATGGGCTCGTCGAGCACGTCCACGATCCGCGGCAGCAGGCTCACGATGTCTGGTGAGATCTCGATCTCATGCAGGCTGATCCGGTAGCGGGCCGCTACCTTGCGGGCGTAGGCCGCATCGTCGGGCATGGCCTCCAGGCGCCGGTCCTGCGGCCGGAAGGCAATGGTGTAGGCATCGACGTTGCGGTCGGCATGGTGCGCGAGCACGGTCACGATGCTGGAGTCCAGGCCGCCCGACAGGAAAGAGGAGACGGGAACATCGGCGACCAGGTGGGCCGTGATCGACTCCTCGATAACCTCCCGCAGGTCGGCCGGGGAGCCAGCCGCCGCACGGGCGGCGACGTCGGCAATGTCCCAGTACTTGCGGACCGTCAGCGTGCCATCGGGTCGAGCCACCGCCCAGGAACCCGGCGGAAGCTTGGCTACGCCGTCGATGGCGCAGCGCTGGTCGGGCAGCCAGTAATAGAGCATCGACGCGACGACAGCACCGGGCTCGATCCGCAGCTGCGAGCCTGCCGCGGCAATCAGCGCCTTCAGTTCCGAAGCGAAGACGACGCCAGTTCGCCGGCGCAGGTAGTACAGCGGCTTGATACCGAGCGGGTCGCGAGCAAGCACGAGCTCGCCGGAGCGCTCGTCGAAGATTGCGAGCGCGAACATGCCACGGAACCTGTCCAGCGCGGCAGGACCCCAGCTCCGCCACGCCTCGAGCACGACCTCGGTATCTGACATCGTGGCAAAGCGCGTGCCGCGGGCCGTTAGCTCGGCCTTCAGCGACCGGTAGTTATACAGCTCGCCGTTGTACACGATCGTGAGGCCGCCGGAGTGCATCGGCTGGCTGGCGGCTGAGCTCACGTCGATAATCGACAGGCGGCGGAAACCCAGGTGAATAGCGACGCCGTCGTCTTCATGACTCCAGAACCCGGCCGCGTCCGGCCCCCGGTGCGCGATCCGGTCGGTCATGATGTCGACCAGCTTGTGGCCGTCCGCCTGCTGGTAGCAGCCAGCTATCCCGCACACGTCTGCTCCGTCCGCTGCCGCGCCCGCTCATTGCCCAGCAGCCGCTCGTACACATCGAGATAGGCCTGCCGCTGGTGACTCCAGGCCAGCTCCTGCTCGACGCGCACCCGGCCGGCCTTGGCGAGCTGAGCTCGCCGCGGCTCGTCGTCGATGAGATCAACGATCGCGCGGGCGTAGGCGCCGACGTCATTAGGGGTGACGTAGACAGCGGCGGCAGCGGCCGAGATGCGAGTCTCGTGCAAGTCGAAGGCGACTACCGGCAGCTGGAATGCCATGTACTCCATGGTCTTGTTCATGGTCGATACATCGTTGAGCGGATTCTTCGGGTCAGGTGACAGGCCCACGTCGGCGGTGGACATGATCTGAGCGACCAGCCAGTCAGGAGCACGGCCGGTGAACTCCACATACCCGCCGAGGCCAAGCCGATCGCGCAGCGCAAGCAGGTCGTCAAGGCAGTCACCACTGCCGATGAGCGTGAACGCGATGTCGTCGCGGCGCAGTTCATGCACCACCACGCGGGCGGCGCGAACGACTATGTCAACGCCGTCCTGGGGTCCCATGACACCGATGTAAGCGGCCAGGTACCTGCGTCCCCTGCGCAGCTCGGGCCTGGCCGCGCCACGGAGCAGCCGGTCCGGGTCTGGCCCGGTCCTGACGACGGTCACGTCGGCTGGTGACTTGCCGCTGCGCTGGATGGCAATGTCGCGGTAGGAATCGTTGGTCGCGATCACGTGTCGCGCCGTCCGGTGCGTCCGGCGCTCGAGCGCGCGCAGCGCCCGGTACGGCAGTCGCGGGCCGCCGGGGAAGCGAGACTCGTACAGCTCAGGGCACAGGTCATGGTGATCGAAGACGAAGATCGTGCGATCCAGTGCGGTCAGCAGCAGCGCGATCGGCCAGAAGATATCGGGCGGGTTGCAGGCCTGGACGGCTGCGAACCGTCCCGAGCGGCGGGCGCGGAGCGTCAGCCAGGCAGTCGCAGCGAACGAGTAGACGTACTCGGTGACGAAGCCGAGCGTGCTGCCTCCCGGCGCATACGGCCGGTACTTGAACAGTTCCACGCCGTCCACTACCTGGTAGCCAGGATCGCCGTCGCCCTTCGGGCAGACGACCGCCACACCGTGGCCGGCTGACACCAGTGCCTGGCATTCAAGCCACACTCGCCGGTCAAAGGGCACCGGCAAGTTCTGCACGATGACGAGGATCCGGCTCACCAGCCGAGCCCCTCGTAGCCGCCAAGCGCCTCAACCTCTCCGCCGAGCTGGCCGCTGAGATCGATCACGCGCGGCGGAGGCGCGGCGAGCAGCGCCGCACGCACAGCCGAATCGCTTGCCGAGACGAGCGCGACGTCCGCTCCGTCAAGGGCCTGCGCCGGGCTGCCGGAGAGCAGTCGTTCGAGGTGCGGGAGCTTGGCATGCACGTATCTGCGGTTGGCGCCAACGAGCCGGCCGGGCTTGATGACCTGGTCGTAGATCCGGACCTCGAAACCCTTCCCGATCAGCTGCTCGGCGACCTCGACGTTAGGACTCTCCCGCAGGTCGTCGGTGGCCATCTTGAAACTCAGCCCCAGCAGGGCGACAGTGCGGGCCGGACTGGCGGCCACCCGCTCGATCACCTCGTTGATCACCAGCTCGTTAGTCGCCAGCGTGCCAGCGAGCAGCGGCATGTCCACTCCGGAGCGCCGGCCAAGGTGCAACAGCGACCTGAGATCCTTGGGCAGGCACGATCCCCCGAAAGCGAAGCCCGGCCGGAGGTAAGCCGGCGCTATGTTCAGCACGGTGTCCTCGCAGAACAGCGACATCACCTGCCGGGAGTCAGCGCCAAGCAGCCGGAAGAGACGGGACAGCTCGTTCGCGAACGACACCTTGGTGGCATGGAAAGCGTTGCAGGCATACTTAAGCGCTTCGGCTGTGCGCACATCGACAACCCGGACCGGCTGGCCGAGGAAGCTGAAGAGGCTCGACACAGCGTCTGCCGCGCAGGCGTCGGACGTGCCCACGACGATGAACGGCGGGGCGAGGAAGTCGGCAACGCCCGAGCCTTCCCGCAAGAACTCCGGGCACATAGCCACGCCGGTCACCGGAGCCGCGCCGGCCAGGCCCGCGGCGAGCGCCGGCGCGACCACTTCCTCGACCGTTCCGGGCGGCACGGTGCTGCGAATCACGAGGCTGTGGCGGCCGCGGTCAGCCACCGTACCGTGCCGCAGTGCCCGGGCAATGTCATCCACCGCGTGCCGGACATGGGACAAGTCGGTGCCACCGCGCGCTGCTGCCGGCGTCCCGACGCACACCAGCGAGATCTCAGCCTGATCGACAGCCGCCAGGCAGGAGGTTGTCGCGCGCAGCTGGCCGGCCGCGACTACCCGCGCCACGATCGCGCCAAGGCCGGGCTCCGCTACCGGGCTGCGTCCTGCGCTGATCTCCCCGACCTTGGCGGCGTCCACGTCGACACCCCAGACGTCGTGGCCATTGTCGGCCAGGCAGGCTGCGGTGACAGTTCCGACGTACCCGAGGCCGACCACTGCCACCTTCATCGCATCACTCACCTAGCTGGCGGTACAACGGCGCGTCTTCGTGCATGAGAGCGGCGGGCGCGCTGTGGTGATACTGCCGAGCCCGCCAAGGATCACCGCCAGGCCCAGATATCACCGGTAGCGCTGTATCAAGGCGGGGCCGTGGTGAGTCTCAATTACGTGGCGGACGTATCGGCACACGGCTTTGCCGAGTTCTGCTAAATGCCAACTTCAGTAAGAAGCTGAGCCGCCAGGAACGGGGCATAAAGTGTACGCATACGTCATCAACCTGGCTCGTTCAGCGGATCGCCGCGCGCATATCACGGCTGAGCTGAAGAAGACGGGCCTGGACTACGAGATCGTAACGGCCGTTGATGGCCGCGAGCTGGACCTGTCTGACGCGGCCGTTGTCGATCCCTCGCTGGGCAGCATGACTGCGTTCATGCCGGGAACAGCCGGAGCCGCGCTGAGTCATCTCAGCGTCTACCGGAAGATAATCGCGGACCGGCGGGATGCGGCACTGGTACTCGAAGACGATGTCACGGTGCCCGCTGACCTGGGCATGCTCGCCGATGCCGTGGCCCGTCAGCTTACCGGCGCGGAGGTGGCGCTGCTCAGCTACGATTGCGCGGACACCTGCAAGCTGAGCCGGGAAGGCTTGGTAGAGCTGCCGTCCGCACGCGAGCTCGCACTGCCCATCGACATCAGTCAGCCTGCCAGCGCGGGTGGCTACATCATCACCCGGCAAGCATGCGAGCGCATGGCTCAGTGCGTGCTGCCGGTGCGGGTGAACCCTGACAACTGGTGTTTCTTCTACCGGGAAGGCGCGCTCGACCGGGTGCGGTGCGTTGTCCCGCTGCCGGTCCTCAAGGCTAGTAAATTCGTGTCGACGATAGGGCCCTATTCACTGGGGAACGGTATCCGGGCCCGCCTGGTATGGCCTCTTGTCCGGCGCAAGATTCCGGTTTTGCATCAAGTGCTTTGCTATCGGAGGCAGCATATTTTCCGGGGCTGGGCCCGGGCAGAATTCGTCGACATGCCGTTCATCGAGAAGCCGTCCAGAATCGGAATAGGCTGATGCCCGGCGCGCGGATTAGCGGGCAGCCAATGACCTGGGTAACCCAATGACACTGTCAGCCACCGCGCTTCGCCGCGGCCCGAGCGCGGTCCCGCGAGACGCCCGGCAGGCGCGCGAGATGTCGATCCGGCGCCGGGTCAGTGCTGTCTGGGGCCTGCTCTTCCTGGACACCCTGGTCTACGTGCCGGGGAGCGTGCTGCACCTCCCCTCCGTGGCGGGTCAGTGCATCACGCAGGGAGCGTTGCCGCTGGCGATCCTGATCGGGCTGACCATCAATCCGGGGATCAGGGTGCGTCCGAACGCATTCCTCTGCCTGATCTCCCTGCTCGTCGCCGACGCCGTCATCACCACCGCGGTCCCGCAGCACCTCAGTACCGTGTACCGAACCTTTCGGCTGGCCGAGTTCGTGTTCGCGCTCTGGCTGCTCACGCCCTGGTGGGGACGACGCGACATGCTGATACTGCGGTGCCATCTTCGCTGGCTCGTCGTTGCTGTCGGGTCAGTTCTTCTCGGCCTCCTGATAGCTCCGCGCCATGCCCTGGCCTATGACGGCAGGCTCACCGGGGCGATCTGGCCAATGGAGCCGACACAGATCGCCCAGTATGCCGCGGTCATTACCGGGTTGGTGATCCTGCTCTGGTTCTGCCACCGCATTTCCGGACGCATGGCGCTGGCGGGCGTCGCATTTGCGGTGCCGGTGCTCCTGCTCACGCATACCAGGACTGCGCTGGCCGCTCTGGTAGCGGGCGTCCTGCTAGCTGGCCTGAGCCTCGTCGCCGGCAACAGCCGGGTACGGAAGTTCTTCGCGGCGAATCTGGCCCTCGCGGCGATTGCGCTCGCGGTGGCGACCAGTGCGATCACCGCCTGGCTGATACGGGGCGAGACTGCCAGGGGGCTGGCCACCCTGACGGGCCGGACCAACTTCTGGGCACTCGTGCTAGCGGTGCCTCGCAACGGGTTCCAGGAGATCTTCGGATTCGGCTTGTCCAACGTGGGCATCAATGGCCTGCCGATCGACAGCAACTGGTTCGCCTCCTACATGATGGAAGGCATCTTCGGCGTGGTCGTCTGCGCCATGGTCTTGGTCTGGCTGTTCGCCAATGCCTTCTTCCAGCCACAGAGCGCGCAGCGCGCGATTGCCCTGTTCCTCGTGATGTACTGCACGGTCGCGTCGGTCACCGAGGTCGGGTTTACCGACGTATCGACCTACCTGCTTGACGTCGCGGTGGCTGCGTCACTGCTCGTATCACCCTTCCACCGCCAGCCCTCTAGTAGGCAGGCGTAAGTCAAGCCCAAGCGGAGGCTGCATGAGCGGGCAGAACCTGGACCTCAGGACGTCAGCGCGGATCGTCCGGCGACACAGGTTCGTGGTCGGCGCCATCGCCGCGCTGGGCCTGCTCGCCGGAATCGGCTACAACCTCTACTACCCACCGATGCTCACCGCCACCACGCTGGTCGTGGTTCCGTATGCGGTCGGTTTCGCCACAGGCAATCCCGCGTACACCGCCACCCAGGTCGTAATCGCGCACAGCAACCCCGTGCTAGCGGGTGCGTTGCCTGACGCCGGCACTACCATGTCGCTCGCGACGCTGCGCGAGCGAGTGCAGGTGACGGGCTTGACTTCGAATGTCATCTCGATTAGCGCCCAGGGCCGCACCGCTGGCCAGGCAACGGCCACCGCGAACGCGGTGGCCGACAGCTATCTCAGCTACCTTGACTCCGCCGGGAGCCCGGTTGGCCGGGTTCGGGCCCGGATTCTGGGCAGGGCAACGGCTGCCACCGGAACGCCACCGTACATCCGCCCGCTCAAGACCGCGGGAACGGGCCTTGTGGCTGGCGTGCTCGTCGGCGCCATTCTCGCTTTCGCCGTCGGCCGGCGCGACCGGCGGCTACGCGAACGCGACCAGATCGCCGGCTCCATCGGAGTGCCCGTGCTGGCTGCGGTCGCTGCCGAGCATCCCCGCGGCGCCACGGGCTGGGTGAAACTTCTCGAGCACTACCGGCCCGGCGCCGTCGATGCGTGGCAGCTTCGCAGGGTGCTGGATGAGATAGCGGTAACGGGCAGCCTGAGCTCGGCCGGCCGCGGCGGAGCCGACGGGCCGGCGGGCGCCTACCGGCACTCGCTGGCCGTGCTGTCGCTGTCCTGCGATCGCCGAGCTCTGGCGCTGGGTCCCCAGCTGGCTGCCTTCGCCGCCAGCCAGGGAGTCCCCGCTGCCCTCGTCGTCAGCCCGCAGCAGCACGCGGACGTCGCCGCCGCATTGCAGGTGGCATGCGCCACGGCACCGCCGATGCGCTCGGGGAACCTCGTCGTGGCCGGGACCGGACACGGTAGCGTCAGCCAGCCTGACCCCGTCGCGCTGACCGTGGTAGTCGGCGTAGTGGATGGCGAGAAGCCCCGGGTCGCTGACACGTTGCAGGCGACCACCACGGTGCTCGCTGTCTCCGCGGGTGCGGTCACGGCTGACCAGCTGGCGCGCGTCGCCACCAGCGCCGCCATCGCCGGCCGCGACATCGGCTGGATCCTGGTAGCCGATCCGGACGCCGCGGACCGTACCACCGGCCGCATGCCGCAACTGGGCAGGCCGGCGAGTCACAGAATTCCGAAGAGCGTGATTCCAGTGCCGACGGAGGCCATCCGGTGAGCGAGAGCGAGTTGGTGTCCAGACCGTTCCTGACCGGGACTGACGGCGCGGCCGCACGGCCCTGGCCTGATGACGGCCGCGCGGCGGCCGATGGCTGGGACGGCGGGGCCGGCGCCGGCCTGGTCAGCCTGGCACACCTCACGGCAGCCATCCGCCGCAGCGCACTGCTGTGCTGCATCATGACAATCGTCGGCCTTGCCGCCGGCTGCGGGCTCTACGTCGCGCTGCCGGCCCCTTATCAGGCTTCGACATCGGTCGTGCTGACCGATGGCCCTTATGAAACCGGCCTCCCGTCGGCAACCGACGATAAGGCCTTCGCGCAGACTCCCGCGGTGGCCGCTGCCGCCATGCACGAACTGGGCCTCAGCCAGAGCATCAGCAGCTTCCTGACTGACTATGCGGTGACGGTCGCCAGCGCGCGGGTGCTCATCGTCACGTTCAGCGCGCCCACGGCCGGCCAGGCAGTGCGCGGGGCGAATGCGGTGGCGGCCCAGTTGCTAAGGTTCCGCGCCCGGCTGCTGGTACAACAACAGCAGCAGGTACTCGCCGCGCTCAGTCAGCAGGTGGACCAGGCCCGGCAGAAGGTCAGGTCGATCACGCTGCAGGTCGGCCGGGCCTCGGCGCAGCCTGCCTCGCCAGCGCAGTCGTTGCGGCTCCATAATCTGCGGGCCGAACGGCGCACCGCTACCGCCTCGCTGGCCAGTCTCCAGCAAACGTTCGCGGGCGACGTGGCGACCGTTGAGCCGGCCACCGCGGCTGCCGTCAAGGGCAGCCGGGCGCTGTACGCCGCAGTGCCCCTGCCGCGCTCGCAGCTGAAGCGGATCCTCCTCTACCCAGTCGCCGGCCTCGCCGGGGGTCTTGCCTTCGGGCTGGTCATCGTCTCGATCCGGGCGATGGTCTCCGACCGGCTGCGCCAACGCGACGCCGTCGCGCACGCACTCGGCGCTCCGGTACGGCTCAGCACCGGTCCGCTACGGCCCGGCCGGCTCTCGCCGGCCAGCCTGACGCCACGCCGCCGGTCTGCCCGGCGCGCCGACATCGCGCGGGCCGCCGCGCACCTGGGCCGCGTCGTGCCGGAACTCGCCGACGGCATGGCCACTCTGGCCGTCGTGGCAGTGGACGATCCGCGAGCCGCTGCCTTGCCATTGGTCTTTCTGGCCACCTCCTGCGCACAGCAGGGCAAGCATGTTGTAGTTGCCGATCTCGCACCCGGCGCGCCAGCGGCGAGAATGCTGGGCTCTCGCAGGCCCGGCATCAAGGCGGTCGGCTCCGAGGGTGCCCACATCACTGTTGCCATCCCGGGACACGATGACCTGGCACCGTCAGGACCGCTGGGCCGCAGGACCGCCTGGGGTCAGCCCTCCCCCTTCACCCATGCAGTGGGAGCCGCCTGCGCGGACGCCGACCTGCTGCTGACCCTGGTCACACTCGACCCATCGGCGGGCGGCGAGCACCTGCCGACGTGGGCGACCGATGCCGTTGTCGTCGTTACCGCCGGGCGGTCGACGTGGACCAGGGTCAACGCCGTTGCGGAGCTGGTGCGGCTCTCCGGCACGCGCATCGTCTCCGCCGTGCTCCTGGCAGCTGACCGTACCGACGAGAGCCTGGGCGCGCTTCCCCGGCACGAGCCGGATCACCACGACCAGGTCGTGCTGACGGCGCTGCGGCCCGAGGGCAGTGGACCGGTACTCAGGACCGAGGGGGCGGGCAGGCACGGCTGGATGGCCGATGGCCTTCCCAGCGCGTGACCGTCGCGCGGCAGCGAGCACGATCGATCAGCACCAGATATCCCGGAGCACGTTGAGCACGACGCGCGAGCCCAGGTGATCGAATTTCACCGGCAACTCCCGCAACTGCGGCAGCGCGGCCCGCACCGCGCTCTGCCGCTCGACGGGACACAGCACGAGCAGGAAACCGCCGCCGCCGGCCCCCGTCAGCTTCACGCCAGAGGCCCCGGAATCGAGTGCCCCGGCGATCGCAGCGTCGATCTGATCGTTCGACACGCCTGACGCGAGCTTCTTCTTGGCCTCCCAGCTCTCCCTGACGGCCGGGCCGATGGCGTCCACATCGCCGGAGCGCAGGCAGTCAGCGGCGAACCCGGCAAGGTCACGGAGCAGATCAAGCTGGGGAAGGACGCCGTCGATATTCGCGCTCTGTTCCGCCAGGATCGAGTTGGCGCTCCGGGTGATGCCGGTGTAGAAGAGCATGATCTGCTGCTGAAGCGCCCGCCGCTTAGCCGTCGAGATCCCGAGTTCGCCGGCCTCGACTGACTCTCCCGGCCCGAACCGCAGGTCCCTGATGCCACCAAGCGCCGCGATGTACTGATCCTGCTTGCCGATCGGCTTGCCGCAGCGCTCGAGCTCGATCTCGCAGGCCAGCTCCGCTAGCTCGACGCCAGATACCTGGCGGCCCTGGTAAGCGAACAGCGCGTGCAGCAGTCCCACCGTCACCGCCGAGGAGGAGCCGAGGCCCGAGCCTGCCGACGGTATGTCAGCGAGGGTTGTGATCTCGACGCCGCGGCCGACGCCTGTCATGCGCATGGTCTCCCTGACGAGCTCGTGCTCGAGGTCCTCAACCCGGGAGACGATCTCCTTCTGCGAATAGTTGACGTAGATCTCGTCGTCGAAGCGCTGCTTGACGATGACGTAGACGTACTTGTCGATAGCGCAGTTGAGAACCCGGCCGCCGTGCTCGCGGTAGTAACCGGGCAGGTCCGTGCCGCCGCCGAGAAGGCCGAGACGCAACGGCGTCTGGGTGATGATCACTGCGCGGCCACTCTCCCGGCGGCGGCCGGGCCCGGCGCCCAGTCCGCTCGGGCGCGCTGGTAGGCCTCGACCGTACCGATGTCGCGGAAATAGCCGTCCACCAGCACCGCGTACGCTTCGCCCACCAGGCGCGGCAGCAGGTCGTAGCCGATATCGCTGGGTGGTCTGGCCGCTATGCAGTCAAGTACGCCGGGCGCGAAAGCGTACATCCCGGCATTGGTCAGATCGGAGGCCGGCTCGCGCGGCTTCTCGGCGAATCCTACGACCCGGCCCGCCGCATCCAGCTCGACCACGCCACCAGACTCCGGATGCTCGGAGTGAAACACCGACCACGTCGCGATGGCGCCGCGGCGCCGGTGTGCGTCCACCAGCAGTCCCAGATCGAAATCAGTCAGGTTGTCGGCATAGCAGGCGAGGAAGAACTCCTCGCCTGCCACCCACTGCCGGTTGGCTCGCAGCGTCCCCGCGCTGCCCAGCAGTTCCGGCTCGAAGGACGTGCGAACTGCAGGCGGCGCCGTCCGCGCGGCCAGGTGGGCGCGCACGATGCCGGGCAGGTAATGCAGATTGATGAGGACCTCGTCGACGCCGGCCCGGCTGAATGCATCGAGCCAGATGTCGAGCATCGGCCGGCCGTTGATGGCCAGCATGCATTTCGGGACGGTATCGGTGAGCGGCCGCAAGCGGGTGCCGAGACCCGCCGCGAGCAGGAAGGCCTTCACTGTCCCGCCCGGCGGACCACGCCGAGGGCGCGCATCCGGCTGCCTGCCTCGGCCAGCACTGCCTCGGCCAGCACGCCGTCGAGGCCGTCCATCCCGGCTAGCCATCCGGCATACGCGGCGACGGACTCGGCGGGCGTCCGGCGGGGCTTCCAGCCGAGATCACAGAGCGCGCCGATGTCCGACAGGATGTGCCGCGTGTCGCCCACGCGATAGTCACCGGTCACGACGGCCGGCTGCGCCGAGCCGTACTGCCGCCGGACGATGTCGGCGAACTCGCGCGTCGTGACCGCGGAGCCACCGCCGACGTTGAATACCCGCCCGACGGCGCGCTCATCCTGCAGCGCCAGTACGTTCGCGTCGACGACATCGTCGATGTTGACGTAGTCACGGATGGCCAGGCCGTCCTCGTACACAGTCGGCGCGACTTTCTGCAGGTAGCTCAGGCAGAAGATCCGGCACGCGCCGGAATACGCGTTGTAGACGGACTGGCGCGGACCTTGCACGATGCTGTACCGCAGCGCCACGGTCGGGATGCCGTAGCGGCGGCCGAGGTTCACCGCCACCATCTCCTGCGCGAGCTTGGACATGCCGTACGGATTCTGCGGATTCGATATCCGCTCGGGAGTCGGCCGCATCTCCAGCGGGCCGCCGCACCGCGGGCACGGAATGTCCCAGTGCCCGGCGGCGAGTGCGGCCGCGGACCGCATGCCCGGCAGTTGCCCGCCGTCGGACGGGCACCAGTAAAGGCCCTCGCCCATCGCTGACTGCGATGAGGCCACCACAATTCGCGCCAGGTCCAGGCGTTCGGCCACGACGATCTCGTACAGCAGCGCGGTGGCGACGACGTTGACGTCGAAGAACCGGGCGAAATCCGGCAGGTAATCCTGGTAAGCGGCAAGGTGGCAGACGGCATCGACGCGCCGCAGCAGGCTGGTGACGAGATCGCGGTCACGCGTGTCGCCCTGGTAGAACTCCGCTTCGGGCGCGAGGTAGCCGGGCCGCCCGCCGCGGTGCACGGGCGGCGTCAGGGCATCGAGCACCACGACCTCATGCCCGAGCGCCAGCAGCCGATCGCAGGTGTGCGAGCCGATGAACCCGGCGCCGCCGGTGACCAGGACCTTCATGACGCCCGGCGCCGGCGCTCGGCGACCTCACGGTAGACATCCAGCGTCGACGCCGCAGTGGCCGCCCAGGTGAACTGGCTTGCCCGGAGGAGCCCGCGGTCGCGCAACCGGTCCCGGCCGGGGCCGAGGGCGCAGATCAATGCCTGCGCGATCGACGCCGGATCACCTGGATCCGACAGGATCGCCGCTCCGCCGGCGGTTTCCGGCATCGCGCTGGTATCCGATGTCACGACCGGGCACCCGCAGGCCATTGCCTCAAGGATGGGCAGGCCGAACGTCTCGTTGAACGACGGGTAGACGAAGGCGTCGGCCGCCTGGTAGAAGCGCACGGTCTCGTCCAGGCAGACGCCGCCAGCGAACACCAGGTCGTCCGCTATACCGAGGTCGGCCGCCAGCGCGTGCAGCGTCGCCAGGTACTGCGCGTCCCGCCCCGGGCCGACGATCACGAGCTGCCGGCCGCCGAGCTCGCCGCGGCGAAGCGCCCACGCCCGCATCAGCCCATCGCAGTTCTTATAGGGCCACAGCGACGAGACAAAGAGCACGAACGGCTTGCTGACCCCGTAGGAGAGCAGGTGCGCCCGGGCGGCACCGGCATCTCCGGGCCGGAAGGTGCCATGGTCGACCGCCTCGTAGATCAGCTTCAGCTTCAGCGGATCGACGCTCAGGTAACGCTCCACCTCCGAGCGCAGGCTGCGGGAGTTGATGATGATTGCATCCGCTGCCCGCGCGCTGCGCGGATAGTTGAGCCGCCGGTAGGCGCGAGCCAGCGGCTTGACCGACTCCGGGGCGGTGTAGGCGTGCATCGTCTTCAGGTGCAGGACGAGTGACCAGGACGCGTTCACGATCGGCGCGACACCCGTGTTGAGCACGTTGATCTGGCTCGTCGGCAGCCGGACCGGCGAGTACAGGTGCTCCGACAGCGTCCGCAACATGCGCCGCTCGTTCGACCACGGATAGGTGATGTAGCGCACGTTCGGCCCGTAGCCCTCGTGCAGCGGCCGTGCCTTCGGGCTGACGATCAGGTGCAGCTCCTCGGCAGGCTCGAGCCGCCCGGCCATCTCGGGGATGACCCTGGTCCAGAACCAGTGCGCACCGGACGGGTTCGCCGGATCGTCCTGCAGTAGGTTGATCGCCACGCGCAGCGGCGCCTTCCGGCGGTGCGCCCCGACCGCGGGAACGGGCATCGTCTGGGTACCACTTCTGTCGTGGGCAATCATGGGTCAGAACCTCATCGTGGCGATTGCATCCGCTGTCATTCGCGACTGCCGGATGTACTGGGCCAGTGCGTGCATAACGGCCTGGTGCAGGTCCTCGATGACGCCGTAGTTGGTGCCGCTGACGTGAATCGCGACGTCAGCCAGCAATCTCGCCTCGCCGCCGTCGAAGCCGGTCAGCGCGATCGTGTGCAGTGCGTGGTCACGCGCCCAGGTGAGCGCGCGGACAATGTTGGCCGAGCGGCCAGAGGACGAAATCGCTATCAGCACGTCGCCGGGGACCGCCTGCGACTGAAGCTGGTAGGCGAAGGTGTCCTCGTAGCAGGTGTCGTTCGCGATCGCCGTGAGAAGCTCCACGCTGGCGCACAGGCTCACGACTTTCGGGGTCAGGTCGGTCGCGGTCCTGATGCCCTTCAGGTGATCGCACTGCAGATGGTTGGCGATAGCGGCAGAGCCCCCGTTCCCGCAGCTGAAGACCAGGGCGCCGCGCGTGTAGGCAGCCAGCAGGATCGCGGCTGCCTGGTCCAGGGCAGCGGGCGCGATCGAACTCGCCGCCCGGCCCGCCTCCGCCGCGTATCCGTCGAAGTACCACCCGGCGGTCGGGATCCCGCCGGACGGAAACTTCACCCGCGCGGCAGCACCGGGTGCCACGACCGCTGGCGGATCCTCAATGGACGTCATGCTGCGATCCGCGCCAGGATGAAGGTCGCCGCGGCGGCCAGGTTCTCGAACAACCAGACACCGGGTCGCTCGCAGCAGCCTGGCCGGAGGTACGCCGCCGACGCGCCGATCGCATCGGCGAGGCCGACGTCCTCGGGCCGGTCACCGACAACCCAGGACGCCGTCAGGTCGAGGTTCAGCGCCGCCTGTGCGGCCATGGCCATGCCAGGCCGCGGTTTCCGGTCCTCGCTGGTGCGCGCATACTCCTCGACGATGCCGGCCGGGTGATAGGGGCAGTGCACGAACAGATCGACATGCGCGCGCTGCTCAGCCAGCCGCTGGGCGATATACCGGTGCACGGTGGTCACGTCTTCGATGGCGTAGAAGCCGCGCGCGACGCCCGCCTGGTTGGTGAGGACTGCGACCGGGATACCCGCCCGGTTGAAGCGCGCGATCGCGTTCGCGGCGCCGTCGATGAACTCGACCCGCTCGACTGAGCCGACGTAGCCGTGATCGACGATGATCGTGCCGTCACGATCCAGCAGTACTCCGGGCCGGATCGCTGACATCGTCATTGCACCCCTACTCGGCTTGGCCGGGGCAGGCTGTTGCCCGTGTATACGAGCCGTGGTCAGCGCCGATGATACCGGGTCCGGCCAGGTTCCGGCGAGCGGGCGGCCCGGCAGGAGCCGGTATCAGCACGCCGCTCACCGGGGTCATAGAAGCGACGAACCACAGCCACGACCAGGCCCATCCGGGCAACTCGGAGGTGACAGGGCGCAGTGCAGGTAACCCCGGTCGGCCGCATTGCCGGCGCGCTGCTGTTCACGCCCGCGCCGCATGCCGACGAGCGCGGCTTCTTCTGCCGGACATTCGACAGTGACGTCATCCGCGATGCCGGCCTCAACCCGCACTGCTTCGTGCAGGACAGCGTGTCCCGCTCGAGCCGGGGGGTAATCCGGGGCCTGCACGCGCGCGGCGGCGCTGGCGAGGCCAAGCTGGTCCGGTGCTCCTACGGCGCGGTGTTCGACGTGATCGTGGACCTGCGGCCGGCCTCGCCGACGTACCTGAACTGGGAGAGCTTTGAGCTCGACGGCCTGGCGCAGGTCTCGCTGTATGTCCCGGCTGGCTGCGCGCACGGGTTTCAGGCCCTTACCGATCCCGCCGACGTCGCCTACCGCATTGATCGCGCGCACGACCCGGCGCAGGACCTGACGATCGCATTCGATGACCCGGCACTGGCCATTCCCTGGCCGCTGCCGGTGTCCGTCATGTCACAGCGAGACCGGCGGGCCGGGCCGCTGGCAACGGCGGCCGAGCACCTGGCCGCGCCGGGCACCTGCCGGGCTCATCGCTGACCAGCGACCGCGCGGCCCGCGCGGCGCCGCGTTGGTGACGGCCGTCACCAACGCTGCTAGCGTTGCCGCCATGGGCGATATTCCGCTCATCGATGCGACCGGACTGACCCGAGCGCAGCGCTCGGGGCGAGCGTGCGTCTCCTGCCGCAAGCGCTTCCCGAGACCGGCAGTCGTCGTTGGCCTGACCGGAACGGGCGAGCTTGTCTACCGCTGCCCCGACTGCGTCGTTCTGCTCGAGCCCGTTGATCCCCGGTCCGCCCCGGTCGGTGCGTTAAGACCCGGATCCGGCCGGTTGCCGTAGCCGCGTCAGGGCACGGCCGTGGCGCTTAGCCGCGCTCCCGGTCGGGTATCAAGGCAGGCCGAAGGGGCTCGGCCGAGGGGGGGCTGCCAATGGGCCGGAGTCGCCGCCTGCGCCGGGCAGTCTGCCTGCTCGGCTGCGCGGCAGCAAGTGTTGCCGTGGCGCCGGCGGCGCTGGCCGCGGCGCACTCACCCGGATCGGCGACCAGTCCGGACTGGACCGTGTATCACGATGATCCGGCGGGCAGCGGAGTCGCGGCCGGGGTGGGTTCGGTCGGCACGGCAGCCAGGGCGTGGACGTCGCCGACGCTGGACGGGCAACTGTACGGCGAGCCGCTGGTGTTCGATGACCGGGTGTACGTGGCAACCGAGACCGACACCGTGTACGCACTGTCCGCCGCGACCGGCGCGATCGACTGGTCGGCGCGGCTGGGCTCCCCGGTGCCGGCCGATCGGCTGCCGTGCAGCAACATCAACCCGACCGTCGGCATCACCGGGACGCCGGTCATCGACCCGGCCCGGCACGAGATCTTCGTGGTCGCCGACGAACTGCGCAACGGGACGCCGGCCCACCTGCTGACCGGGCTGAATATCACCACCGGCCGGGTTGAGCTGGCGCAGGACGTGGACCCGCCCGGCCAGATGCCGGCGAACCTCCTGCAGCGCACCGGGCTGACCCTGGACCGCGGCCGCGTGTACTTCGGCTTCGGCGGGAACGCCGAGGACTGCGGGAAGTACCGGGGCCGGGTTGCCGGGGTCCCGGTGTCAGGCGGCAGGCCGCGCTTCTTCACCGTCGACGCGGCACCCGGCGAGAACAACGGAGCGGTCTGGATGGGCGGCGGGGCACCAGCCGTCGGCCCGAACGGCGACCTGTGGGTCACCACCGGCAACGGCTCGCTGAACAAGCACCCCTACGACTACAGTGACTCGGTCCTGGAGCTCTCCCCGTCGCTGCACCTGCTGCAGTTCTTCGCGCCCGCGAACTGGCGGCAAGATAACGCTAATGACCTGGACATGTCCACCGAGCCGGTGCTGCTACCCGACGGCCAGGTCATCCTGGCCGGCAAGAGCCAGGTCATCTACCTGCTCAACGGCAGGCACCTAGGCGGCATCGGCGGGCAGCAGGCCGAGATCAGCCCGGTCTGCAGCACCAATATCGACGGCGGCAGCGCCGATCCGGGCATGATCGCGTACCTGCCGTGCATCGGCAGCGTCCTCGCGGTCAAAGCCACCAGATCGCCGCCCTCGCTGCACGTGCTGTGGAACTCAGGCGTCGGCGGCGGACCACCGATCGAGGTGGGCGGCCTGGTCTGGACGATCGGGCAGAACGGCAAGCTGTACGGCCTCGACCCGGCGACCGGCAAGGTGGCGCAGCAGGCGGTCATCGGCACGCCCGTGAACCACTTCCCCACGCCCGGCATCGGGGCCGGCCTCCTGCTCGCTCCGAGCGCCAGGAACGTGGTCGCGTTCCGCGCCTCCGCCGCCGGGGCCACGACAGCCGCGGCCGCTCAGGGCAGCGGCCAGCCTGGACCAGCTGTCGGGCCCGTGATCGCCGGGATCGTCGCCGCCTGCCTCGTCGCCGTCGGGCTGTCCGGCTGGCTCGCCTGGTTCATCCGCAAACGGCGACGGGCATAGCCGGACCAGCCAGGAAGAGCGCCGCAGACCGGGCCGCGACCGGCTACTCCGGCGGCTGCCTGACGGGAGCTTGCCCGTTTCCGGCATTGCCGTTAGACCTCCCCGCGACCACGTGGCGCTCGGCGACCTTCCCGGCCGGACCGGCAGCGCCGGCGTCCTGGCCACCACCGCCGGTGCGCTGCACGAGGACGGTGCCGATCCGGTTACGCCGCCCGGTCAGGTTCTCCGCGGTCAGCCGCAGGCCGGACACGGTCGCCACCGACCCGGCGATCGGCACCTTGCCCAGCGCGTGACCCAGCAGCCCGCCGACCGTCTCGACATCCTCGGCGTCGACCGTGACTGCGAACAGTTCCGCCAGTTCCGCCACCGACAGCCGCGCGCTCACCCTGGCGGAGCCGTCGGCCAGCCACTCCACCGGCGGCCGTTCCCGGTCGTATTCGTCGGCGATCTCGCCGACGATCTCCTCGAGGATGTCCTCGATCGTGACCAGGCCGGCCGTGCCGCCGTACTCGTCGATCACGATGGCCATGTGCACATGCCGGGCCTGCATCTCCCGCAGCAGGTCATCGACCGGCTTGCTGTCCGGGGCGAAGGTGGCCGGCCGCATGATCGACTCCACAGTCTCGACCTTCTCGCCCTCCGGGTGCTCGTGGATCCGCGTCATGACGTCCTTGAGGTAGGCGATGCCGACGACGTCATCGAGGTTCTCGCCGATCACCGGGATCCGGGAGAACCCGCTGCGCAGTGCCAGCGACAGCACCTGCCCCAGCGTCTTGGCACGCTCCACGAACACCATGTCGGTCCGCGGGACCATGACCTCTCGCGCGATCGTGTCGCCGAGCTCGAAGACCGAGTGGATCATCTCGCGCTCGCCGGGCTCGATGATCTGCCGCTGCTCCAGCAGGTCGACCAGGCCGCGCAGGTCCTCTTCCGAACTCGACTGGCTGTCCCGCCTGCCCTGGCCAGGCGCGAGCGCGGCACCGGCGGCCGTGAGCAGCCTGGGCAGCGGACCGAGCAGCCGGACGACCGGGCGCAAGATGCCCGCGGCAGCGCTTGCCACCCTGACCGGCGAGCGCCGCCCTATGCTCCGCGGGATCAGGCCGGCCAGCAGGTAGCTAGCCAGGGTCATGGCCACAGCGGTGATCAGGAACGCCCGCCAGCCGACACCGAGCCAGGTCACCAGCGCTGCGGTGACCGCGACGGCAGCGCAGATCTCCGCCGCGACCCTGGTAAAGAGCAGTACCGAGAGGTAACGGGGTACATCCGTCAGCACGGCTTGCAGCGGCTCGACGGCTTCACCGGCCGATCGGCCCAGTTCCCTGGCACCCGCCCTGGACAGCCGTACCAGTGCTGTCTCGGCGCTGGTGCACCATCCGGCCAGCAGCATCAGCACCAGCGCGCCGACTAGCAGCCACGCCACGGTGAGGTCACCCGGTCCCTTCCGGCGCCTCCCGGCCGGACCCGCCGGTGCCGTTGCCGGACTCGGGCCCGCCGGGCGCCGGCGGCCCTGATCCGCCCGCCTGGCGCTGGGCCCGCCAGGACGCCAGCAGCCGGTCCTGCAGCCCGAACATGGTGGCGTGCTCCTCCGGCTCGCCGTGATCGTAACCGAGCAGGTGCAAGATGCCGTGCGTGCAGAGCAAGTCGATCTCGTCCTGGACGTCATGGTCGGCCTCGGCCGCCTGCGCGGCCGCTACCTGCGGACAGATCACCACGTCGCCGAGGAGCACATCGGCCGCTTCCGCATCGGATGAGCCCTGGTCGAAGTGGCCGCCCGGCTGCGGCAGCCGCAGCTCGTCCATCGGGAAGGCCAGTACGTCGGTCGGGCCTTCCTCGCCCATCCAGCGCACGTGCAATTCGGTCATCGCCGGCTCATCCACCAGCAGTACCGAAAGCTCGGCAAGCGGATGCACCCGCATGTCGTCCAAGACATGCCGGGCAAGCGCGGCAAGCAGCGACTCGTCGACCTCGACGCCCGACTCGTTGGCGATCTCAATGCTCATCTGGTCCCCGGCCCTGATCTTCCGGGACTCGGCCTGTCATCGGCATGCTTGCTGTCACCTGCCGCGATAGCCGTCCCGCCGCTGGCGACTCGCTGGCAGCCGTCCGGGCTCAGCCGCCGCCTGCCTCGCGTCGTACCTCTCATAGGCGTCGACGATGTCGGCGACCAGCTTGTGCCGGATCACGTCGTGGCTGGTCAGCCGGGAGAAGTAGACGTCGTCGACGCCGTCAAGGATGTCCTGTACCAGGCGGAGCCCGCTCAGCTGCCCGGCCGGAAGGTCGACCTGCGTGATGTCTCCGGTGACGACGATGCGGGAGCCGAAGCCCAGCCGGGTCAGGAACATCTTCATCTGCTCGGGCGAGGTGTTCTGAGCCTCGTCAAGTATGATAAAAGAGTCATTTAGCGTTCTTCCCCGCATATACGCCAGCGGGGCGATCTCGATCGTCCCGGCGGCCATCAGCCGCGGGATCGAGTCCGGGTCGACCATGTCGTGCAGGGCGTCGTAGAGGGGCCGCAGGTACGGATCGATCTTCTCGTACAGCGTGCCGGGCAGGAAGCCAAGCCGCTCCCCTGCCTCGACCGCTGGCCGGGTCAGGATGATCCGGTTGACTTCCTTGGCCTGCAGCGCCTTGACCGCCTTAGCCATCGCCAGGTAGGTCTTGCCGGTGCCGGCCGGGCCGATCGAGAACACGACGGTGTGGGTGTCGATGGCGTCGACGTAGCGCTTCTGGTTCAGCGTCTTAGGGCGGATGGTGCGGCCGCGGTTGGACAGGATGTCCAGGTTGAGGACCTCGGCAGGCCTGATCCCGGTCTTCCGTCGCAGCATCGACACGCTGTGCTCGATTGAGTCTGCGGTGAGCTCGGCGCCCCCGGCCACGAGCTGCATCAGTTCGTCGAACAGCCGGGCCGCGACCGCGGTCTCGCCGGCCGGCCCGGTAATCGTGATCTCGTTGCCGCGCACGTGCAAATCCGCTTTGACCACGTTCTCGATGACACGCAGCAGTTCATCCCCGGAACCGAGCAGGCTGATCATCGGCTGATCTTCCGGTACCACTATCCGGACCTGCGTGCTATCGGCGACTGCGCTGCCGCTGATCCCGCTGATGCGGTTATTCGAGTCGTCACCGCGGGACTGCCCGCCCCTGCGCGAATCGGTCGGATTATTAGTCAATAGCTCTTCCCTGCCGCGGCGCTCGCCCCTGCCCGGCTCGCTGCCATGATATCCGGCTGCGCTCCACGGTCAGCCCGGCGGCCAGAGCATCGGCCGCCCGCCGAGGACGTGCGCGTGCACGTGCCCGACCGTCTGGCCGGCGTTGGCGCCGGTATTGAAGACGATCCGGTATCCGTCCCCGGCGATGCCCTCGGCGACCGCCACCTCATGCGCTTGAGCGACGACCTCGGCCAGCAGGCCAGCCTCGGCCGCGGCCAGGTCCGCCAGATTGGCGTAATGCTCGCGCGGGATGACAAGTACATGAACCGGTGCCTGCGGGTTGATATCGCGGAAGGCCATTGTTCGCGGATTAGCCGAGACGATGGCCGCGGGTATCTCAGCGGCAGCAATGCCGCAGAACAGGCAGTCAGGCACAGGCTGATCTTAACGTGTGGCAGGTTCAGCGCGCCGCTGAGCTATATGGTTGCCCTACTGCGAACCCACGGTGCACCGCCCCCTTTGCGCCAACGGCCCCGCCAGTTTCTGGCTTCCGTCGCTCAGGGATGAGTCATGCGCGGGCGCTGATGCTAAGGCATGGGATGTGGGTGTGGGGGGAAGTGCGGATCTCGAGGCGAGTGGCTCGGATGAGCAAACATCGCCCATACCGGTGATGACAGCCGGTGAACCTTCGGACGTCGCTAGGCGTCCAATTCACGTGACCGAGAGCCTTGTAGCGGATGTCGCGCTGGGTTCTTCGGCTGCGGCGGCAGCGGAAGCCGACCGGGCAGTTGCGGAACTGTACGGCCTGCATTACCGGTCCCTGGTGCGCCTCGCGGCCCTGCTGGTGCGTGACATCGGAACTGCGGAGGAAGTAGTGCAGGATTCGTTTGTCGCGATGCACAGCGGCTGGCGCCGCCTGCGCGACAGCGAGAAAGCACTGTCTTACCTGCGTCAGGCTGTAGTCAACCGGTCACGTTCTGTCCTTCGGCACCGGGCCGTGGTCGACCGGAATGCGCCTGCGCCGACCCCTGACATGCCGAGTGCCGAACACGGCGCGATCGCGCTTTTCGAACGATCAGCCGTAATAGCCGCACTTCGCACGCTTCCGGTCAGGCAACGGGAAGCTCTGGTGCTACGTTTCTATGCTGATATGTCCGAAGCGCAGATCGCCGACGCCATGCAAATCAGCCGCGGCGCGGTCAAGAGCCACACCGCGCGGGCGATGCAGGCGCTTCGCACTGTCCTGGAGCGCGAGGTATGAGTACGACCCGTGAGCGCGAAGCTGCCCTGCGCCGGGCTCTGCGGACCGCTGCCGACCAGATCGAGCCGGCTCCGGGCGGCCTCGAGCGCATTCAGGCCCGGCTGGGGCGCCCGCGTCCGCTGCTAGCCGCCTGGCTCTTGGCGGCCTGGACCGAGCTGGTCATGCGCGTCCCGCTCATCATGGCGGCGGTAGGCCGCCAGGCAAGGGATGTGCTGTGGCTCGTCCGCGACCGGTTCGGCCCTGTCCCAGCACGGGGCGCCGGGTCGCGGCGGCTGAGCTGGCTGCGCCCGCTGGCGGCGATGAGCGTGGCTGTCTTCGTGCTTGGCGCCGGCACCTACATCGGGCTGGACAGGCCGGCGTTGATCTTCCCGGCTAACTCCAGTTCGCTCGGCCCGCCTGATCAAGGGGCCTCGCACTCCGCCGGGGCCGGGGCGAGCGGCCACCGCACGACGCTCGGCAAGGGTTCACGGGCCGTCGGCTCGACCGCGCCGGCCGCGTCGCCAAGTTCCGGGTGCCTGCGGCTGTACCAGTCGGCAACTCCCTCGTCGAGCGGTACGCCGATCCAGCCGCCGACACCGCCGCCGACACCAGCTCCGACGCCGACGCCGAGCACCAGTTCGCCGTCGCCCTCGCCGTCGGCGAGCACCAGCCCGAGTCCGGCTGGCAGCGCCCCGCCGGCGGCCGGCCGCGCGGCCACCGCTTCCGCGGCATCCCTGACTGCAAAGACCAGCTCGGCCAGCTCGGCCAGCTCCCGATGCCGGACGCGGAAGCGCAAGCAGCACACCTCGGCGAGCCCGGCTGTGACCGGCGCGGCGCTCATCACCGGCCAGCCGGCCGGGAAGGTCGCGGCGAAGCTGGACTGACCAGGCAGCAGCGGCCTGGTCACCGCCCGCAGCCGGGTCACGCCCAGCGGGCGGTGCGACTGAGCACAATCCCGGCCGCCACCGCCCCGGCCGACGATGTGCGCATGACCGTCGGGCCGAGCCTGACCAGCACCGCGCCGGCCGCCCGGAATGCCGCGCTCTCGGCCGGGGAGATCCCGCCTTCTGGGCCTACCACGAGAACGATTTCCCCCGCGGCCGGCAGCGCGGCGGCGCGGAGCGGCTCGGTCGCCTCCGGATCGAGCATGAGCGCCAGCGCGGCGGCCGAGATCCGGTCCGCGGCCGCGGCCATATCGGCCTGCCCGGTCACTTCCGGAAACCACGATCGCCTGCTCTGCCTGGCGGCCTGCTGCGCGGCCGAGATCCAGCGCGCCTGCGACCGGCCCGCCCGGTCACCGCGCCAGACTGCCACGCATCGCTGAGCTGCCCACGGGACGATGACGTCTGCGCCCGCCTCCGTCAACAGTTCCACTGCCAGTTCGCCCCGGTCACCTTTCGGTATCGCCTGCAGGACGGCAAGCCGCGGCTGCGGTGGCGGCTCCGCTCTCCGGTCGCGGATGATCAGCTCGAGCTCGGCTGGCCGGGCCGCGGCCACCACGCATTCGGCCACCAGGCCGGCGCCATCGGTGACATCGACCCGTTCACCGGGCGCGATCCGGCGGACCGTGCTGGCGTGCCTGCCCTCCGGCCCGCGCAGCGTCACGCGCTCGCCGGTCAGCTCTGCCGTGGCAGCGACGAAGACCGGCGGTCTCAGGGACGGCCGGCCCTGCCGTCAGCGGCCGTTGAACGCATCACGCAGCCGCGAGAAGAAACCGTGCTGGCCCGGCGCGAACTTGCCGGGCGGAGCTTCCTCGCCCCGCAGCGTGGCAAGCTGGCGCAGTAGTTCTTCCTGCTCGGGTTCCAGTTTGGTAGGTGTCTCGACCGTGACGTGGATGATGAGGTCACCGCGGCCCGAGTTGTTCAGCCGCTCGGTCCCCTGCCCGTACAGCGGGATCGCCTGCCCGGACTGCGTTCCCGGCCGGATGTCCAGATCGGCAGGACCGTCCAGCGTCTCGATCTTCAGGGTGGCGCCGAGGGCGGCGGCGACCATCGGGATGGTCACGGTGCAATGCAGGTCGTCACCCTGCCGCTCGAAAATGGGATGCGGCCGCTGGACGATCTCCAGGAACAAGTCGCCGGGCGGCCCGCCGCCGGGACCGACCTCGCCCTCCCCGGCCAGCTGGATATGCGTACCGTCCTCGACGCCGGCCGGAATCCGCACCTTGATGGTCCGCCGGGTCCTGACGCGGCCGTCCGCGTCGCACTCCGGGCAGGGCTTGCGGATCACGGTCCCGAAGCCGCCACAGCCCGGGCATGGCCGGGAGGTCATCATCTGGCCGATGAACGACCTGGTGACCTGGCTGATCTCACCGCGCCCGTTACACACATCGCAGGTCACCGGATGCGTGCCGGGCGCCGAGCCCTCACCGGAGCAGGTCGGGCAGACGACCGCGGTGTCGACGACGAGCTCCCTGGTCGTGCCGAACGCGCACTCGGCGAGGTCCAGGTCGACCCGGATGGTGGCGTTACGGCCCCTCCTGGCCCGGCTGCGCGGACCGCGTGGCGCAGCCCCGCCGCCGAAGAAGGCATCCATGAGGTCGCTGAACGGGAAGCCGGCCGTGCCGAAGCCGGCCGCGCCAGCACGCTGCGCGTACGGGTCGGCTCCCAGGTCGTACATCTGGCGCTTCTCCGGATCGGAGAGCACCTCGTAGGCCTGGGTGACCTCCTTGAACCGTTCCTGCAACTGCGGGTCCGGGTTGACGTCTGGGTGCAATTCCCTGGCCAGCCGCCGGTAGGCCTTCTTGATCTCGTCGGCGCCCGCGTCGCGGCGGACACCGAGGATCCCGTAATAATCGTTCGCCACCGGCATTCCTACGACTCCGCCAGGATCTGACCCACATATCGTGCCACCGCGCGCACCGCTCCCATCGCCGTCGGGTAGTCCATCCGGGTCGGACCAAGCACTCCAAGTCTGGCTAGTGACTGGTTTCCGGCGCCATATCCGGTAGCCACCAGCGAGGTACTGCGCAGGCCGTCGACCTCATTCTCCGACCCGATGCGGACCGTGACGATCGCCTGGTCACCCGACTCGCCGAGCAACCGCATCAGCACTACCTGTTCCTCCAACGCCTCAAGTACCTCGTGCAATCCCCTGGAGAAATCGGCCTGGGTGAGATTCGCCGCCCCGCCGACGACCACGCGCTCCTCGTGCCGCTCGACCACAGTCTCCAGGATCACCGAGAAGACCGCCGCGGCATTGGGCCGCTCGACAGCGCTCACCCGGTTCGGCAACTCGGCCACCACCGACGCGACGTCGGCGAGCTTGCGTCCGTCCAGGCATGCGTTGAGCACCGCCCGCAACTGGGTGATCGACTCCTCCCCGATCTCGCCGGGCAGTTCGACCGTTCGCTGCTCGACCCGCCCGGTGTCGGTGATCACCACCAGCAGCAACCTCCGGTCCGACAGCGGGACGAGTTCGATATGCCGGATCGCCGACCTGGTCAGCGACGGGTACTGAACGACGGCTACCTGCCTGGTGAGCTGGGCCAGCAGCCTGACGGTGCGCATGACGACGGTGTCCAGGTCGTAGGCGCCGGCCAGGAACGTCTCGATCGCGCGCCGCTCCGCCGCTGACAGCGGCTTCACCCCGGACAGCCGGTCAACGAACAGCCGGTAGCCCAGGTCGGTCGGGATCCGCCCGGCACTCGTGTGCGGCTGCACGATGTAGCCCTGCTCCTCCAGGATGGCCATGTCGTTCCTGATGGTGGCTGGCGAGACGTCCAGGTTGTGCCGGTCTACCAGCGCCTTGGAGCCGACCGGCTCATTCGTGGAGACGAAGTCCTCCACGATGGCGCGCAACACCGCCAGTTTCCGGTCGTCAAGCACGTGGCCGCCACCTCCCCTTGGCACTCCTGGGCCCTGAGTGCCAATTCTAGAGCCCAATCCGAGCCGCGGGACAGATCAGCGGCGCGATCAAATAGCGCAACCGAAGCATCCGGCTCTGTCCTGGTCGTAACCGACCACTTACGACAGACCGCGCTAGTCCGTCAAGTCGCGGATGACGGCGTCGGCCAGCAGCCGCCCCCGCCGCGTCAGCCTGACGGCGCCGAGCTCCAGGGCCGCCCGGCTGGCCAGGCCGTCATCGGCAGCCGTCCGGGCGGCACGCAGGCCTGCCGGGGAGAGATACGCCACCGGGCAGCCCGATACCAGCCTGGTCGACAGCATGATCCGCTCGGTAGCCCGGTCCTGGTCGGTCAGCACCTCGCGCGCCTGCGCCGGGCTGAGGCCGGCACTGACCCGCTGCGCGTAGGCCGCCGGATGCCGGACATTCCACCAGCGCGTCCCGCCCACATGACTGTGCGCGCCCGGCCCGATCCCCCACCAGTTCCCGCCGGTCCAGTAGAGCTCGTTATGCCGGCATCGCGCGGCATCGCGCGCCGCCCAGTTCGACACCTCGTACCAGTGCAGCCCGGCCGCCTCGAACCGGTCATCGGCGATCAGGTACCGATCAGCGAGCACGTCGTCGTCCGGCATCGGAAGCTCGCCGCGCCTGATGCGCGCCGCGAGCCTGGTGCCGTCCTCCACGATCAGGGCGTAGGCCGACATATGGTCGGGGCCAGCGGACAGAGCCCGGTCCAGCGAGGTCTGCCAGTCTGCCTCGGTCTCCCCCGGCGTGCCGTAAATCAGGTCCAGGCTGACCTGGCCGAATCCGGCTGACCGGGCCCAGGCCACGCACTGCTCCGGGCGGCCGGGCTGGTGCACCCGGTCCAGCACCGCGAGCACGTGCGGCACCGCGCTCTGCATGCCCAGCGAGATCCGGGTGAATCCGGCAGATCGCAGCTCGGCCAGCACGCGTTCATCGACAGTGTCCGGGTTTGCCTCGGTCGTCACCTCCGCGCCCGGCGCCAATCCGAATTCGGCGTCGATGGCGCGCAGGATGGCTGCCAGGTCGGCAGGCGGCAGCAGGGTGGGCGTCCCGCCGCCGAAGAACACCGTCTGCACCGGCCCGGCCCTGTTTGCCAGCACCTTGCCAGCCAGCCGCAGCTCACCGATGGCTAGCGCCGCGTACGACTCCCTGGACGCGCCTGAGCCGAGTTCGGCCGCGGTATAGGTGTTGAAGTCGCAGTAGCCGCACCGGGTCTGGCAGAACGGCACATGCACGTAGACACCGAACGGGACAGCGCCGAACGGCGCGGCGCCGAGCCGGGCGACTGCCGACTCGGGCAGGCGGCCGTCGGACGGCCCTGGTTCGCCATCAGGCGGCAGGCCGGCCATCTCAGCCCGTTTCGTCCGGAACAGTCTCGTGGCGCGCGATCTCATCCCACATCGCGCCACGGCCTTCGACGCCGAGCAGCCTGCGCATGATCTGCCGGTCGCCGTAATAGGCCAGCATCGACTCGGCGACGGTGACCGCCTCATCCGGGCGGCTCAGCACGATCAGGTCAGCGCCGGACCGCACACTGCCCTCGGAGATCACCCGGAGGTAGGCGCCAGGGCTTCCGGCCGCGGCAAAGCGCTTGACCCAGCGCGGCTCGCCGAGCCAGGACTTAAAGGTCTCGCACGGGATGCGCGGGAAGGTCACCTGGACGACCGCCGAGCCGACCTGCCAGGTCTCCCCGATCAGCGCGCCGCTCACATCGATGCCGGCGGTTGTCAGGTTCTCGCCGAAGGTGCCGTCGGGAAGCTCACGGCCAAGCTGCTCGGTCCACCAGTCCAGGTCCTCCCTGGCGTAGGCGTAGACGGCCTGTTCGAAGCCGCCGTGATTCTCGGTGTCAGCGCACTCGTCGCCGTCCAGGCCGAGCTTTCCCACCGCGACCGGGCCAGCCACCGGCCGCTTGTCGATGGCGGACTTAGCGGGCCGGCCGCCGATGAGCAGGCC